>NZ_JAXBLV010000001.1:0-311477 GCF_034097035.1 Gemmata algarum | reverse complement strand
CCACGCGCCGCGCGTCGCCGAAGTGACGCGCGGCCAGCGCGTGGCTACTTGTTCGGCCAGATCACGCGCCCGGGTGTGGTCGTGCGGACGCTGTAAAGCGTTCCGCCACCAGTGATATACAGCGTCTTCAGGTCCGGGCCGCCGAACGCGCAGTTGGTCACCTCGTCCGTCGGCACTGCCAGGAACGCGATCAACTTGCCGCTCTCGGGGTCGATAACGTAGATGCCGCCCTTCACGTCCTCGGCGGGTTCGGCCGCGGTCGGCTTGTTCAGCCCGCCCGCGACGTACAGCCGGCCCTTGGCGTCCTGCTTGATGCCGTCCGGCCCGCGCCCCGTCTTCCAGTCGTACAGCATCTTCTGCGACTTGAGATCGACGGTACCGTTGGCCTGGAGGTTGAACCGCCAGAGCTTGCGTGCGCCACCCTTGTCGTTGTTGTTGTCTGCCACGAACAGGTACTTATCGTCGGCCGATACGAGCACACCGTTCGCGCGCTCGACCTCACGGCCGATGACGCGACTCACCTTGCCGTCGGTGTCGATCCGGTACACGCCTTCGATGGTCTTTCCGTTCTCGTCGAACTGCTGCATGTCGTTGCGCGGGCCGTACCGCGGGTCGCTGAAGTAGATGCGGTTCTTGGAGTCAATAGTCAGGTCGTTGGGCTGGTTGTACTTCTTGCCCCCGAACGAGTCGGTTAGCACAGTGCGTTTGCCGTCGCGGGTGACGCGCGAGACCGCGTGCGACACCGGTTCGCAGCACACCAGCGAGCCGTTGCGGTCGAAGAGGAGGCCGTTCGTGCCCGCCTTCTCGCGCCACACCGTGCTTTCGCCCTTCGGGGTGAACTGGTGGATGCCCTTCTCGCCGCTGGTGAGCACGCCGAGGTCGGCGTCCCACGCTGGACCTTCGCCCGCCGCCCCTTTGCCCGCGAGTGTGATGAGTTTCGCCCCGGGCTCGAAGACCGGTTCACCGCTCTCGGCCTTTGCGAGAAGGTCGAGTTCCTTCAGGACCCTGTCGGGGGTGGTGATGACGAAATCGTTTTTTCGACCGACCAGCTCGAACGCGGCAGACGCCGGCGCGTAGGCCGCCGCGAGTTGGTCAACGGTCCGCGCGGTACCACCGCCCGACACGCCACCGGCGATGACAACGCGCTTCGGGGCGCAGAGGGCGGCGAGGTGCGCCACGTCCCCGATGTCGCGGAGCAAGCCGGGCGCCATCACCCCGAGGCGCTGGTTCGTGTACGGTTCGTCCGTCACGAAGCTGGTCAGGGTGTTGATCGCAACGACTTTCGTGATGCGCTTCTCCACCGCGGCGGCACACAAGGCAACGACACCCGCCGGTCCGTCACCAATCAGGATGACCTCCTGATCGACCGGTCGCCCCCGTACATCAGTAGCCTCGGGGAAACTACTCAGTACTTGGTGGACATCGAACACCCATTGCCCCAGAAGTGGCCGCCCAAGCCACAGACCCCATTCGGCTGAGTTGTGGTCTGGCGCGCGGCCGACGCGGTCGGTTGGGAACGCCCGACTGCCTACTGCGCGCAAATCGAGCTTCAGGGTCGAGGACCCAAGGCTCCGAGCCTTTTCTTCAAGCTTCCGGCACGTTTCTGATTCGTTTCCGTCGAGACTCAAGACGATCGTGAGCGTGGATTTCTTGAGCGAAGGGGCTTGCCAGTCGTAGCGATTCGTCAGACACATTTCGAGGCCAGGTTCTGGTCGAATTGAGCACACCATGCCGCGTTGATCGCCCTCAAAAGGGGTTCTCTCGGCTTTGGCGGCGGGGAACCCGCCGAGGCTCTTCTCGATCAATACCGTTCGCACCCGCGCGACTTCCTGGCGCCACCCGTCGGCGGTCGGGGCGAGCTTCGCCTCCAGCAACTTCCGGGCTTCTTGGGCCGCGAACTTGGGGATCGTCACGAAGTCCTTCGGCCGCGTGTCGCCCGGGTAGCAGCGGAGGTTTTCGGGGGGTTCGGTCGCGAACTTCGGTTCGGGGATCGGTTCGCCGTTGCCCTCGCCCTTGAGGTGCAGGGTCATGAAGCCGTACATCGTCTCACGCATCGACTTGCTGTAGTCGTGCGGCCCCTCGAAGACCGCGTGTTGCAGGTTGTCCGGCTTCCCGAGCAGCTTGAAGACAGGCGCAGTGAAGGCGAGTGTCTTCTTTGCCTCGCTGACCGAAAACTGGATGCCGTCTTTCGTCGCGTTCGCGACGCACAGGGCGCGGGGGGCGGTTAGCGCGAGGACGGCCCACTCCTCGGTGAACTTCAGCGCGCCGGGGACCACCTCGCACATGCAGCACGCGGTCTGAAGGTACGCTTGATAGTTGCCGACCGAACATACCGGCATCACGGCCTTGAACCGCTTGTCCCAAGCTCCGGCGTACATCGTCTGGTTGCCGCCGCCGCTGGCGCCGGTGATGCCGATGCGCGTCTTGTCCACCTCCGTGCGGGTTTCGAGGTAATCGACCGCCCGCGTGTTCTCGTACACCTGCAACCCCGACAACGGCAGGCCGATGGGGAGGAGCGTGGCGGCTGTCATGTCGCCGTGGTACTCGCCCAGAGCGGTTCCGACCCCGCGCTCGCCGGCGCCGAACGCGTCCACGCACAGCACGACGAACCCGAGCTTCGCGGCGCCGATGCACCGGGACTGCACCACCGGGTCCTGCTTGGCGCCTTTCCAGTGGCCGTGAACCTGCAAGATCGCGGGCGCGGGTTTCGTTTTTGCGGAATCGGGGACGTACAGGTTGCAGGTCATGCGGACGCCGGGGCGCGTCTGAATGGTGAGCTTCTCGACGGTGTACCCGTCGCGCGTGAGCGGTTCGCCGTGCCGCTTCGGGTCCAGGTCGCACGGCTTCGGCAGGAAGCACGCCGCTCCGCCCCACGCATCAAACAGGTTCTTGCGCAGTTCGGTTCCCACCTTTTCCCATTCGGCGAGCGCGGCCGGAGGTTTGTCGCCCTTACGTAGTTCTGCGGCTTGTTTCAGAACGAACGCTTGGTACTGCTTGTTGGCCGGAACCGTGTCGGCCGCGAGAACGGCGAGTGGCGTGACGAGCAGCGCGATGAGAGCGAGTGCGGATCGTGACATGAGACCACCAGGGGAGGGCAGGGCCGATGGCGATTAGTGTGACGGAGGCGAGGTGAGAGTGCAACAGAGTAGAGCGGCGAGACGTGCTCGAAGTGTTGGTGGTGCGACGGGACAAATCGTCGACCAGTGCTTCGTCAGCGCGACCGCTCATCCTGACGAAACGATCGAATGCCGCGAGCCGCTCGCGCGCCTAACGCTCTTGGAACGCATGGCGGAATGCGTCCCGCTTGGGGGGCATGGTGAGCCCGAGACGAGGGCGTGTGGCACCCAAAGCCCGATGGCGGGCCGAGAAGATTTTGACAGGATCGACAGGATAAACAGGATAAAGACAGATCAGTTTGAAATCCTGTCGATCCTGTCAAAATCTGTCTTCACGAGTACGAGGCGCGCGTGTGCCGAAACGAAGCCACGACTATCCGCCTCTTCATCCCCCATCCCCTACCGCGTTTCCGGCTTGCTGGCGGCTTCGGCTTCGTGGGTGTCGATCAGCCCGTTGCCGTCGCGGTCGAGACGCCGGAAGTCGTCTTCCGATCCCAGGAACTCGCGCCGGGACACGTCCCCGTCGCGGTTCCGGTCCATCTTCTGGAACCAGGGCGGACCAACTGCCGATCGCGGTTCGCGGGACCGATCGTTGGGCGCCTCGATCATCCACGGGCCGGCGGGGTGGCTCGCGAACGTCACCCGTAAGTGCTGTGGCACGTCCGCCAGCCGGAACGACCCGTCCTTCGCGGTGGCGAAGTGCTTTGCCAGCTTCGGTAACTGTCGCAGTTCACGCTGTGACAATTGGCCGTTGCCGTCCGCGTCGATGATTCCGAACAGGCCGTGTCCCGCCTCGGTCACGTTTGTGGCGACCAACCCACGCGCCGCCAGCGCCGCCAGCGGCCGGATCTCGTCCAGCGCCGCGAGCAGTTCCTTCTCGAACACTTTGCCGTCGCCGTCGGCGTCGATCAGCGGGAACAGGTCGCGGAAGACGTCACTCCTTCGGATCTCGGCGGCGTCCAGGTATCCGTTGGCGTCGCGATCAAACTGACGGAACGTGTTTACATACAGGCCGCGTGGGTCGGCGCCGTCGCTCGTCGGCACGAAGTCGACCCGCACGCCCGTTCCCACCAACGTAACGTCGGCTCCTTGATTTCCCGTGGTCACAGTAAGGTCCGCTTTTCCCACCGAGAGAACGGCGGCCGGGGATTTGTCCGGCGGTGTTTGCCCGAGTTGCAACGCGAGAACGGTCGCGGGCGGGCACGCGCTGCCGAAGCGCCCCAGTTCCTCCGGATCGAGTTCGCTGTCCCCGTCCCGGTCGAGCGCGGCAACCGCTTCGTCTGAGAGGTTCAGATCGACCTTCGTGAGCCGCCGGGCTGGGACATCGTCTTTCCGTTTGGGCTGATACCAACTCAGCAACTGCTTCGCGAGAACGGGATCACTTTTCCGCGCCGCCACGCGCAACCCGAACCGAGGAAACGAACTCGCACTTGGCTCGTTGAACGGCGTTACGCGCGGGTCGGCACCAACCAGCAACCCGCGCACCTCTTCGGCGCTGACCAGTTCGTTTTCGTCCGTATCGAGTTTCGCAAGCACCGCCGGCCCGGCAGCTAACTCGTCCGCGGTCAATTTCCCGTCCGTGTTGGAATCGAGCGCCTCGAACAGCGCTTTGTCGAGCGCCTGGACCGCCCCGACCGCATTTCCTCGAATCGGGCGCCGGAAGACCGGCGCGACGCCACCGGAAATGAGCGCACGGAGCGGTCCGAGATCGTTCGCCCGCAAGTACTCCGTAAGCCCGTCGCGGGTCAGCGCGGGCGCCGCCGGCAGCGGGAAACCGGACCGGACAGTTAACAGTGTGAGCGTCGGCGGAAGGCGAGCCAGTTCCGTTCCTTCGAGCGCACCGTTCTTGTTCGCGTCGAGGTGCGTGAACAGGGCTCGCGCGAAGGACTCCCACTCCACAACCAACGGCTTGCCGTCCACCGCGACATCTAGCCGAACGAGCACCGGCCGCGTGGCCGTCATGCAGACGAGGTCGAGCGGCTCGGGTTTCGGCTCAGCCGATGCCCCCGGGAACGCAGTCACGAGGAGCAGCACTGAAGCGAAAACGATGCGCGTGCTCACGACACCACCTCCTTCAGCGGAACCCCGGCCGACTCGACCAGCCGGATGGGCCGGCCGATGTGCGAGAGGTTCTGCTTCGCCGGGTCGAGTCCGAGCGCCGTACAGACCGTCGCCAACAGGTCCGGCACCGATACCGGGCGGTCCTTAACATCCATCCCGTCCGCGCTCGTCGTGCCGACGGTTTGCCCGCCTTTGATACCGCCGCCGGCGAGAACGGTAGACCACGCGCTGGCCCAGTGATCGCGGCCCGTGTTCGAGTTGATGCGCGGGGTGCGCCCGAACTCTCCCATCCACACGATCGTGGTGGTGTCGAGGAGCCCGCGGGCCTGCAGGTCGTCCATCAGCGCGGCCCACGCCGGGTCGAGGACGCCGCACAGCTTTTTCACGGCGTCGAAGTTGTTGTCGTGCGTGTCCCAGCCGATCCCGTTGTTCACCCCTGGCGCCGACGAGAGCGTCACCTCGACGAACGGCACCCCTCGCTCCACGAGCCGGCGCGCGAGCAGACACCCCTGGCCGAACAGGTTGCGCCCGTACTTGTCGCGGAGCGCGTCCATCTCTTGAGTCAGGTTGAACGCCTCGCCCCCGGCGGCCCGCATGAGCGCCGCCGCGCGCCGGTATGCGGTGCGGTGCGCCTCCCCCGTCGCGTCTGGGTGGTCGGCGAGGAACTCCGCGTCCATACCGTCCCGGAAGGCGGAGCGAGCGCCTGCGCGCTCCGCGGACACTTCGACGGGGCGGTCAAGGTCCTGTACGCGCAGCACCCGGCTGATGTCGTCGGCCGGGGGATCAGTAGCGGTCTCCGCCGTGACGAGCGGGGCGTACCGCGGGCCGAGGAACCCGGGGCCGTATGCCTCCGGGCTGAGCTGCCGGAACGGCGCGACGCTGACGAACGCCGGCAGCTCGGCGTCGGGCCGGACCAGTTCCTTACCAACGAACGAGCCGAGCGTGGGGTACCGGAGCGGCCCGCCGGGCACGCGCCCGGTTCGCATCAGGTAGCTCCCACGGTTGTGGTCAGCTTCTTTGGTGACCATGCTCCGGACGACGGCGAGTTTATCGGCCCGTTGGGCGAGTTTCGGGAGGTACTCGCTGATGCGGACGCCGGCGGCCTTCGTGCCGATCGCCTTCACCGGTCCGCCGTTGGCGTGTTCCGGCTTCGGGTCAAAGGTGTCGATCTGGCTCGGCCCGCCGTTCATCCACAGTAGGATGCACGCCCGCTTGCGCGCCGGGTCGGCCGCACCTTCGGCGGCGAGCCGCCCGAGCCAGCCGGAGAGGCTGACCCCGATGCTCGCCGCGCCGGCCCGCAAAAAGTGCCGGCGGTCTAACCGTGAGTCGTGGCGTGAAGACATCGGAACCTCCTGGTGCGCGGTTCGGACCTCACACGGATGTTGCCGCGGGCCGCCTGATGTCAGTGGTTGAACGAGAACTCCGCGCTGTTCAGCAGCGCCCAAAAGATGTCGGCAACGGCTTCATCGCGACGCCTCTTCGGGACGCCTTCAGCCGCGGCTTTCGCGACGAACGCCAGAGCCTTCTCCATCTCGTTCGCGGTTGGCGTTCGGGCCAGTGCGGCCAAGTACATCGTCTCGATACGCCCTCGCTCGGTCAGGAACGGCGCAGCAAGGACCGCCGAGAGCAGTTCGCTCTGCTCCGGACTCGTCGCGCCGCTCACGAACGATCCGTTCATCAGCGTGAGTGCCTGGATGATGGTCATCTCGTGGTCAACGGAGCGATCGGACTGCTGGCCGAACTTCATAACGAATTCGGTCCGCGGGGAATTGCGTGCCCCGAACCGCGGGTCTTCGCGGAACTCGTTGGGCTGCCCAGTGGCGACCGCCAAACTGTCGAAGAGTTGTTCGGCGGTCAGCCCGCGGAGTTGCTGACGCGAGAACAGGGGCGCGGCGGCCGTGGCGCCACGGCTCGTAAGCTGGTACGCCTGCGAGGCGGTGATCGATTCGATCAGCCCTTTGAGGTCGTACCCGCTCTCCACAAACGCCTTTGCGAGTTCGTCGAGCAGTTCCGGGTGGTGGGTCACCGTGTCCGGACTGCCCGTCATCTCGTCGACCGGTTCGACCAACCCGACGCCGAACAGGTGCGCCCACACCCGGTTCACTATGGCACGGGCGAAGTACGGGTTCTCCCGTCCGGTTACCCACTCCGCGAGGGTCTGGCGCGGGCCGACCTTGAACCGCCACCGCGGTTCGGTGCCGTCCGGAAACGTGGCTTGAACGAACCGCTCGCTACCCGGAACGATCAGCTCGCGCCGGTCCAGGACCTCTTTCTCCGGTAACGCGAACCCTCCGCCCCGGTCCTGCGTGCGGATGCCGCTGAAGAACGCCGCCAGGCTCCAGAACTGGTCGCGGGTCCAGGTTGCGAACGGGTGATCGTGGCACTGGGCGCATTCCAGCCGGATGCCGAGGAACACGCGCGCGGAAGCTGCCGCGAGGTTTTCCGGCTTCGCCTCTTTCGCGAGGTAGAACGCGATCGGACTCGTTCCGCTGTCGCCCCTCAAGGCCTGCTGCGTTGTGTCACGTTCGACGGGCGTTGTCAGAACGTCGCGGACCATGCGGTCGAACGGAACGTTCCGCTCGAACTGCCCCCGCAACCACTGCTCGAACCCGGGTGCCAGGAACTGAACCTGGAAGTTGGTATCGGCTTCCGGCAGCAGCAGATGGCGCCACACGGCCGCGAAGTGCCGGGCGTAGACCGGGCGGCCGAGCAGTTCGGCGACGAGCGCACGCCGCTTGTCCGCTCGCGCGCTGCTCAAGAACGCACGCGCCTCGGCCACCGAGGGCACGCGCCCGGCCAGATCGAGGTACACGCGGCGAAGGAACTCCGCGTCGGTTGCCGGCGCGGCCGGAGTGATTTTGTGCTTCGCCCATGCCGATTCCAGCGCGCGATCGATCTTCGTTGTGACCGCGGGCGCCGGTTCCGGTCGCGCTGACCTCATCGGGTCCGCGCCGACCGCAGGGTAAGGGGCCGCGAGCAGCGCGCCCGTAACCGACCCCAACAGCAGGTGGCACATGACAACGGCCTCGTTCACGGTTCGGTAGCCCGTCCCTGCTCCGCCATTTGGTTCTGTGGCGCAGGCACGACTACCCGGATTGAGTGTCAGGTCAGATCAGGTTGTGGCGGTGCGTCAGTTCGCGGGACCGAACTCGGCCATCGTTTGCGCGTCCGGCATCGCCCACAGCCGTATGAGGAAATCGTTGCCCTTCTTGAACGACCCGTCCGTGCTGACGCCGCCGCACGCGGTGAGAACCCACTTGCCATCGGGGGAGAAGGTCGCAGACCAGAGGAAGTTGCTGTGCCCGCGGAACTGATACAGCTCTTTCCCGGTGCCCGCGTCCCACAACTTGGCGGACCCGTCGTAGCCGCCAGTGAGGATGTACTTGCCGTCGGCTGAGTGGCTCACGGTGGTGGTGCCGTACGGGTGGCCGTCAAGAGTGTGGACGAGCCTCCCGGTTTCGACCTCGTACATCTTCGTTTCCTTGCCGCCGACCGCCACGAACTTGCCGTCCGGGGAGACGGAAAGACAGTCGGCCCAGTTCCCGGACGCGCGGAACTGACGTACTTCCTTGGCGGTGTCGAGTTCCCACATCCGCACCACGCCGTCCCGCCCGGCGGACAGCGCGTGCCGCCCGTCTGGGTGGAACACCACCCGGCGAACCAGTCCCGTGTGGCCGGTGAACGGCTTCAGCTCCTTGGCGGTTTCCATGTCCCAGAGGCGGGCGGTTTTATCCGCCCCACAGGTCAACACGCGCTTGCCGTCGTGCGAGAAGGCGATTCCGTGGACTCCGTCCGCGTGCCCTCGGAACTTGCGCACCACTTGACCCGTTGAGGCATCAAAAAGGTATGAACTGTGGTCGTCGCCCGCCGCCAGGACGAACTTCCCGTTCGGCGAGAACGCGACCATCGCGACCTGTGTCGAGAGGTCAATTTTGAGTGTTTCCTGGCCGGTCGCGGTGTCCCACACGCGCACCGTCTTGTCGCCTTCCGGCCAGTTGCCCCCCGACACGATCCGGTTGCCGTCCGGCGAGAAGACGGCGGCGTGAACGGCTCCGGTGTGCCCGGCGAGCAACCGGACCGGCCCCGGGGCGTCCGCGCGCCAGCGCTTCAGCACCTTGTCCTGGCCCACAGACACCAGCCCGGTGCCGCCCGAAACCCCGCACCCGGTCACCCCGCCCGGGTGCGCGAGCGCGTTCATGATTGACGTTCTGGTGGCTGCGTCCCACACGCGGATCGTGCCGTCGGCCCCGCCGCTCACCAGCCCATCGGGTCCGACGAAGGTGACGCACACCACTTCGTCGGTGTGCCCCCGCAGCGCGATCAGTTCCTTGGCCTCGCTGACGCTCCACACCCGCACCGTGCCATCTTCGGAGGCTGAGGCGAGTGCCTTGTCGTCCGGCGAGAACGCGATCCCGCGCACCGAGCCTTGATGTCCCGGCAGCGCGTTCACAAGCGCCCCGGTTTTTGCGTTCCACAACTTGACCGTCCGGTCGCTCCCGCCGGATGCGAGCACCTTGCCGTCCGCGGAGAATGCGACCGCACGGACCGACCCGCGGTGGGCATCGATCGAACGTAACTGTTTACCAGTCGCTACGTCCCACATGCGAACCGTTTTGTCGTACGCGCCTGTTGCGACGGTCTTGCCGTCCGGACTGAACGCGATGGCGTAAACCCAGTTGGTGTGACCCTTCAGGACGGCAAGCTCCTTCCGCGCTTCGGCGTCCCACAGCCGGACCGTTTTATCGGCGCTGCCCGAAGCGAGAGTTTTTCCGTTGGCAGAGAACGCGAGACAGGTGACGGCGTCCTCGTGGCCCTTCAGACCGCCCCGGTGTTCACCGGTCCGGGCGTCGCGGAGGGTGATGCCCTGCTCCTCGGTCGCGACCGCGACAATCGAACCGTTCGGTGCGGTCGCCAAGGCGAGCGGGACGGGCAGGTCACGCGGTAGCGGGTCCTGGTGAAGTGTGGCGAGTTCTTTTCCTGCGGCCACGTCCCACACCTTTACCGCTCGCCGCGCTCCTCCCGTCACGAGGGTTTTGCCACCCGGAGTGAGTGCTATCGCGCGACAGGTTCCCGGGGGTGTAATCACGGTCGCGAGCGCTTGTTGTGCCTCCGTGTCCCAAACATGCACCGTTTCGTCACCGAACAGCCCGGCGAGTAGATTACTCTCAGAGGCGAAGCCTAATGCCGTTACCGGCTGGCCGGGTCCCGATAGAACGGCCCGTTCCTTTGCCGTTGCTAGATCCCACAGCCGCACCTGGGCCGATCCGCCGCCGGTGGCGAGTGCTTTGCCATCGGCGGTGAACGCGGCGGCTGAGACGAACCCCGGACCGGTCTCGAGCTGAGTCGTTAGCCTCTGCGTGCGGACATCCCAGACAAACACCACACCTCGGCTGGGGCCGTTCGTGGCCCATTCCGCGCCGCACGCGACGAGCTTTTTGCCGTCCGGGGAGAACGCCACGCCCGACAACCGCCCCGTAGACCCGGGGAGCTTCACCAACTCGTCGCCCGTTGCGGTGTCCCAGAGTTGGACGGCTCCGGCCGCGGTGCCCGTGGCAATAATCTTCCCGTCGGGGCTGAACACGGCACGGGCGGTGCCGTTGAGCTTGAGGCTGAAGACGGCTTTACCGGTGTCGGCCTCGACCAGTCGCGCCTCGCGGTCGGCTCCGGCGACCAGAATGCGTCGCCCGTCGGGCGAGAACGCGACCGAACCGGCCGGTTGCCGCAGCGCCAGGTCGAAAAGCTCCTTCTTGGTTTCCAGTTCTCGCACCGCGACGAACCCGCCCGCCAAACTCGTCGCGCCGCCGTAGGCGACCCGCTTTCCGTCGGGCGAAACGGCCAGGGTGTGAACCTCACCGCTCGACCCAGATAGCGGCACCGGTGTCGGGTGGAATCGCGGTGCTCTGGTCGGAGGGGGGGCCGCTTTGGCGGGCGCGCTCTTGGGTTGTTTCGGTTCGTCCTGTGCCGATGAGGGGAATACGACCGCGAACGTTACCGCGAGCCACACCACGCCGTATTTCATCGGAACGCCCTGGTAGGTCGATCTCGGAGGCCCGGTACGCGCCGCCCAGCCCAATACGTTCCGTCCGCGAGAACCTATCGTGTAAAATCCGTTCCGCTACAAACCGTACCGGTCGGTTATCGGCCGTGTGGTGCGGGGACCGGCCACATCCGAATTACGGACGTGCTGCCGGCCTCGGGCGGCTCTCGTTGGCCCGACCCGCCGCAACCGGCCAGCACGTGCTTCCCGTCCGCGGTCAGGGCCACGGACCACGCGGGGCCGCCTGCCGCCGCCCGCAGCGCGAGTGCGCTCGTGCGGGTGTGCCACACGCGCACGAACCCGTCGGGTCCACAGGTTGCGACGGCCGTGCCGTCCGCTGATACCGCCACGGCGGTCGAGGGCGTCACACGGCCGTCGCGGAGTTCGGTGAGCCGGTGCCCGGTTTCCGCGCTCCAAACTGCCGCGCCGAACGGATCCGCGGTAACGAGCTGTTTCCCGCCGCTCGCGAACGACACCCCCCATGCGAGGTCTGTGCCAAGAATGACCGCGAGGCGCTCGTACCCGGTGCTCACGTCCCAGGTGCGCAGCGCCCCGTCGAGGCCGACGCTGGCCACCATCTTGCCGTCTGGCGCGAACGCCACCCCGCGGCACGGGCGCGGTTCGTGTGCCGAGATCGTCGGCCCGACCCGACCGGTGGCGGGGTCCCATATCCGCAAGCGCCCGCGGGCATCGCCGATCGCGATCCGCCGGCCGGCCGGTTCGGACGCGACGCAGGTAATAGGAACCCGGTCGGCCTTCAGTCGCACGAGTTCCGTTTCCGAATCCCACTCGTAGATCCGCACCGTTCCGTCGATGAACCCGGCAACGATCGTGTTCGCGTCGGGTGTCAGTGCGACGCACTCGGCTCGGACCCCGTCGGCGCGGATCTGGTGCGTCTTTTTTCCGGATGCCGTGTTCCAAAGGCGAATGGTGCCGTCGTCCCGCGTTAACGTGCTGCCTACGGACACGAACCGCGCTCCGTCTGGGTGGACCACCAAGCCCGGAATGGTTCCGCGGTGCCCTTCAAAGGCCATCACTGGGGCCAGATCACCGGGCAGGGTTGAAGGGGCCACTGGTGAAAGTGGTTGCGGGCCGTCGCCCGGATCGGTTGCCGTGATCTCCGGCGGATCGCTCCGCGGACGAAGGGCCAGGACGGCCGCGATCAGCGTGAGGGTAACAACTATCCCGGCTACAGCCCGAGTGCGCAATTTGCTGCGGCGCGGCGCGAGGTCCGGCTGTTGCATCCGGATGAGCACTGCCCGGAGTTCCGCCGCGACCGTTTCCGCGGTCTGGAACCGGTCGGCCGGGTCTTTCGCCAGGAGCCGCAGCGCGACGGCTGCCAGGTCGGGCGGAATGTCCGGGTTCAGCGTGCGGATCGGCGCCGGCGTGGCCGTCACCGTGAGGTGCATGACGCCCAGCGAGGTCGCCGCGCGGAACGGCGGGCGGCCGGTGCTGGCGGCGTAAATCACGCAGCCGAGTGCGTACAGGTCCGCCCGGTGGTCGACGAGTTGGCCGGTGGCTTGTTCGGGGGCCATGTAATCCGGCGTGCCGGCGATCGTGCCGTGCTGGGTGGTGCCGGCGTCGTCGACCGCGCGCGCCAGCCCGAAGTCGGTGAGTCGCGCCCGCCCGACCCCGTTCTCGAGCAGAATGTTGGCCGGCTTCACGTCGCGATGGACGAGGCCCTGGGCGTGGGCCGCGGCCAGCCCCGCGGCCACTTGCAGCGCGACGCGCGCCACATCCTTCGGGTCCAGCGGGCCGTCACGGTCGATCCGCTCCTGGAGCGACGGGCCGGGTACGTATTCCATCACGAGGTACGGCAGCCCGTTGGACTCGTCGACCGCGTGGATGCTCACCACGTGCTCGTGGGCGACCGCCGCCGCCCGGGCCTCGCGCAAAAACCGCTGCCGGGCGGTGCCGTTTGCCGCCCACTGCGGGGCCAGCACCTTGACCGCGATGACGCGGTTGAGCGCGCGGTCCAACGCGCGGAACACCACCCCCATCCCGCCGCGCCCGACCACCTCGAGCACCGGGTACGGTCCGACGGCCCCGAGCGCTTCGGGGTGATCCGTTGGGAGCAGGAAGTCCAGCGACAGGTTGCGGGGCGGAACGGCGAACAGGTCGGCGGCGGTCGTGAGCCGCGTGAGGGCGTCTAGCAGTTGCCGCAGGTGCGGCGGGCGGTCTGCGTCCGCGGCCGGCGGCGACCGGAGCCACGCGCAGTCCCCGGCCGCGAAACACTCGAGCGCGTGCTGGCACCGCGGGCACTGCGCCAGGTGCTCGAACAGGTCGCGGGGCGGATCGCGCCCGTCGAGGAGTGTCGGGAGCCGGGCCGACTCCGGGCACGCGAGCCGATCGACCATGTCATTCCTCCTCGGCGGCCTGGACGAACTGCCGCAGCCGCGCCAGCACCCGGCTCTTTGCGAGGTACACAGCGGCCACCGACAGGCCGAGTTCCGCCGCCACCTGCTGCCCGGCGCGGCCGAGCACCGCGGTCTGGTGGAACGCCTCCCAGGTGGCGGGCTCGACCAGTGGGCGGACGTGCCCGCACGCGCGGGCGAACAGCTCCCGTCGCCACTCCTGCTCCCACGCGGCTTCGAGAGCTTCCTCGTGCGCCGGGACCTCTTCGAGCGGTACCGTTGGCGCGCCGGGGGCGCGCGCGGTGAGGCGCGCGGCGCGGGCGGTGCCCCGGCGAAAGGAGTGGACGTGGTTGCGGGTGATCTGAAACAGCCAGGCGCGAAAGCCGCCCCGGGCGGGGGTGTAATCGAACCGGGTGATGGCCCCGACCACCGAACGGAGGACCTCCTGTGTGAGGTCGGCGGCGTCCGCGTCTTGCAGGCCGGCCTTTCGGGCGAACCCGAACACGACGGGCGCGTACAGCCCCACGAACTCGGTCCAGGTTGCCCGGTCGTTACGGTCCCGGAGCCGACCGACGAGGCTGGGGCGCGTCGGCGGACCCGCACTCATCAATTCACCTCCGAAGTTCGGTACCTCGGATAGGATACGCCGGAAAACCTGAGAGCTATCCCCGTGATCGGCCGAACGCACCAGAAGGTGTGGTCGGGGTTCGTCAAAGGCCAGTCGCACGTCAGACGTGCCGAAGGGCCTCAACCGGGTCGAGCCGGGCGGCGCGGCGGGCCGGAAGCACCCCGGAGATTAACCCGACCAGGAGCGACACCCCGAACGCCAGCAGGGGGGACCAGACGCGGATGATGGCCGGTAACCCGATCAGTCCGCTCATCGCGAACGACAGGCCGATCCCGAGTGCGACCCCGGCGATACCGCCGCAGCACGACAGGAGGACCGATTCGGCCAGGAACTGCGCGGCGATGTCGCGCTGCTTCGCGCCGAGCGCGCGGCGGATGCCGATCTCCCGCGTGCGCTCGGTCACCGTGGCGAGCATGATGTTCACGATCCCGATCCCGCCGACCACCAGCGAGATGCCCGCGATCGACCCGAGGATCAGCGTGAACAGCCGCTGCGTCTCCTCAGCCTTGCGCAGCAGGTCGAGCGGGACCGTGACGACCACGTCCTTCCGGGGGTGGTACTGGTCCAACAGGGACTGAATGGCTTTGGCGGTCCGCGGCACGTCGGCCACGTTCCCGACCGTGATGGTCATCTGGCTGATCTCGAGCCGCTCGACCGAATACGATCCGGCCTTGAGGGTCATCAGCTCGCGCCCGAACCGGACCCGGTCGGTCTGGAACGGGATGAACACCACCTTGTTCAAATCGGCGTCCCCGCCGTCGGCCCCGGCCGCGAGCGTTTTCGGGGCGATCACCCCGATGACGGTGAACGACCGTTGCCGATCGGGGCTCTCCACGGTGAGAGCTTGTCCCAGGGGGTTCTGGGCCGGGAACAGGGCCTCGGCCGCGGCGGACCCGAGGACCGCGACCGGCGCGAACGCCTCTTCGTCGGCCGCTTCGACGCCCCGCCCGGCCGCCATGCGGACGTTGTGCTGGCGGAGAAAATCGGAGGTGACCCCGATCACCCGCGCTTCCATTTTCTTGTCCAGGTGGCGGACGGTCTTTCGGTACTCCCGCATGGGGGTCGCGTTCGACACGGTCGGGACGGTCGTGCGGATGCGTTCCAGGTCCCGGAACGTGAGGCCGTAGGCGAGCAGGTCCACCCCCTGGCGCTGGGTCGGCTCGTCGGTCGGCTTGACGCTTCGCAACAGGATGGTGGTCGCACCGAGGTCTTCGAGCTGCTTGATCGCTTGGTACCGGGCCGCCTCGCCGACTGCCAGCATGACGATCACGGACGCCACCCCGAGAACGATGCCGAGCGTCGTCAGCAGGGTCCGCAGCCGGTGGGCGGCAAGACTTCTGAGGCCGAGTTTGAGCGGGTGGGTGAAGCGAGAGGGGACCATAAGGGCGGCTCAACGCGAGGGCACGCGGAGGTTGCAACGCGAGTCAGTCGCGTCTCGGGCCACCCGAGAGACGGATCCGAACAGTTCACACAACTGAGAACGGCAGGGAACCCATTGCGCGGGAGCCGCTTCCATCTCGCACGCAGTCTCGTTGATGAGTTTACACCGGCCTGCGTGGGCTGGCGGGTGTAAACTCCGCGGTTCTTTGTGCCCGCCCGGGGCCGTCACTTCGGGGCCGGTGATCCGAGCGCGGCGGGTGGCGTGGGCGTGGACGGTGTGCCCAACTCGGCCGCGGCGCGGTTGCGGGCGTCGAGCGCCACCCGGTCGCCGGCGGACAACCCGGCGACCACCTGGATGAGCTGATCGTTCCCGTCGCCGACGGTCACTTCCCGCTGCTCGACCTTGTCGCCGGTGGCGATGTAGCAGACGTGCCGGCCGCCGGCCTCGGTCACCGCCTGGACCGGAACGGTTAGCGCACCGGGCACCGTCTTGACCAGGATCTTGACCTCGGCCGACATCCCCGGGCGCAAGCCCGCTTCGGTCGGCATGTCGTCGATCGAAATGGTCGTCTCGTACTCCTTCACCCCGCCGCCGCGCCAGTCGTCACCCTGCGCCAGCGTCGCGACGGACACGACCTTGCCGTGGAGCACTTGGCCGGGGAGGGCGTCGATTTTCATCGTGCAGCCCAGCCCGGCCTTGACCTTCTTCACCACCGTCTCGTGGACCTTCATCTTGACCTTCATCTGGCTCAGGTCCGGGAGGGTGAAGATCGGCTGCTGGAAGAACACCTGCCCGCCCGGGCGGATGCGGGCCGATTCGTCCCACGGCCGCTTGAAGTAGATGACGATGCCGGCGGCCGGGGCTTTCACCTCGCACTTGCCGAGTTGGTCCCGGATGCGCTCGAACTGCCGCTTCTCCAGGTCGGCGGTCTTGCGGGCGGCGGTCACCTCGCTGGCCGCCTTTTCGGTCGCCGCGGCCTGGCTCTTCTTCGTCCGGTCGAGGTCGCGGATGGCGTCCTTGGCCTTGGCTTCCAACTCGGTGGTTTTGCGCCGCTTGGTGTACTTGGTGAACAGGAGCAGGTCCGCGTTCCCTTGTTGGACGGCGTACTTTTTCTGCTCGTGGGTCAGCTCCACGATTCGGATCTGTTCCAACTGGGCGAACCCTTTTTTCACCATCCCGCGGGTGAACTCCAGGTTGTCCTCGGCCTCCTTCAGCTCCTTTTTGGCGAGCTCGAGCGCCGCTTTCTTCTTGTCCAGCTCGCCCTTATATTCGGCTTCCAGGAACGACTCCCGGTCGATGTCCGCGAGCACGTGGGCGAGCTCGGCCTTCGCGATCTCGCCCTCGGCTTTGTTCCGCTGCACCTCCAGTTCGCTGATCGCGGCCTTCACCTTCCCCTCGGCCTGCTCCCACTTCACCTCTTGCTCGTTGATCGCCTTTTGAAGCGCGTCGGTGTCGAGCCGGGCGACCACGTCCCCCCGCTTGACCACCGTGCCCTCGGGCAAGATGGTGGTGATCTTGCCCCCGCCCTCGACCTCGCACATCACCTGAACCGACTCGGAACTTTCCAGTTCCCCCTTATCGGCCACCACGATTTCCAGGTCCCCAACGGTTGCGGTGGCGGCCAGCACCTCGTCGATGTGCCGGCCGGGCAGCAACTGGCGGACCGCCAGCCACGCGACCGCCCCGACGACCGCCGCCGCCGCCGCGTACCGGGCCGCACGCGCGAGCCGGCCGGACTTACGGGACGACCGGGCCGCGGGGAGCGAGCGGCCGGGGGGCGGGGGCGGCAGGGAGCCCGGGGGAAGGGGTTCCGCGGCCGTCGCGGTCGCCGGAGCGGGCAGGGGGTCTGGGCTGCGCATTGGTGGGGAAGCCTCGGTCGTCGAGCTGGAGCTCTTCCAGGTCCAGGAGGAGCTGGAGCCGCCGTTGCTCGAACTGGATGAAGTTCGCGGCCAGCGCGTTGCGTTGTGCCAACAGGGTACTCAGGGCCTGAAGGAGCTGCAAGCTGGTCGCGTCGTTTGGGCCCTTACGGCCGCCCGGGCCGAGCAGGGTGAGCCGAGTGTTCTCGTACTGCCGGGCGGCAGACAGTACCTGCTGCCGGGCGATGCTGAACGACGGCCGCAGCCGAGCCAGTTCCCGCAGGTCTTGACGGATTTGCAGCTCCACTTGGTCCGACAGCGCGACGAACTCGCGCTTGGACCGCTGGTACGTGACCAGACTCGCGCGGTACGCGTTCCGCTCGGCCAGTCGGTTGAGCGGTGCGTCGAATTGGAGGCCGACGCTGTACGAGCTGGCCTCGCCCGCGAAGTTGAACGGCTTGTCGTGGTCCGCGTCGGTGACGAGGTTGGCGGTGCCCACCACGTTCACCCCGCCGCGCAGGGCGTTCGCGGTGACCGTCACCTTCCGCCACGCGTCGGTCGTTTGCGCACGCCGGTTCTGGAGATCGAGGCGGTTCGCCTTCGCGAAGGCCATTGCCGGTTCTTCCAGGATGTCGATCTCCGGCAGCTCGATCCGGTAGATCCGTGATTGCGTCTGGACGGTGATCACCCCGTCGAGGGCGGTCAGCAGGAACTTGGCGTCCTGGACCACTGCCTCCCACCCCTCCTTGCGGGTCGCTTCGGTTACGGCTGTGCTGTCTTTCTCGATCCTCCTGGTGAACTTCGCCAGGTCGTCGCCGGCTTCGGTCAGAGCGGTTTTCAGGCTGGTGTACGTGGCCCTGTCCCGGTCCCGCTGCTCGGGATCATCGCCCGGTCGCTCCGGACGGTCGAGCTGCCGGCCGAAGGCGTCCAGATCGGCCGCCGCCGACCGGACCGCCGCCGGACCGCCGCCCGCCAGCTCGCGCAGGTCGGCGAACGCCTTTCGGAGTACGTCGAGCGACGGCGGCGCGTCCAGTTCGCGCAGACGGACGCGCTGGAACTCCTCCAGTTGCTCCCGAAGCCGTTCGAGCGCGGGGTCTACCAGGATGAACTGGTCGAGCGGGCTGTCGTCCAGATCGATCGGGAGCCGCGGGGGCAGCCCGAGGGTGAGTTTGAACTGGTCTTTGGCGTTCTCCAGTGAGGTGCGGGTGTCGATGACATCCTGTCGGGCGGCCTGGAGGCTTTGGTAGAACTGGTCCAGCTCCACCACCGACGCCCGACCGCCGCGGAACAGCTCGTTGTACAGCCGGTACGTTTCCTCCTGCCGCTTCAGGTTGGCCTGCGAGTTCCGGAGCGTTTGGGTGGCGAGCAGGAGGCTGAGGTACCCGCCGCTCTGGGTGGCGACAGACACATAGAACTGCTTGCGGAACCGGGCGAAGTCGCGGACCGCGTACAGCACGTCCCGCTCCGCCTGGGTCAGCCCCTCGAGCCGCACCTGGCGCCCGAAGTTCCGGAGCAGCGGTTGGGTCAGACTGAGCAGCAGGTTCGACCGGACCCCGCCGACCGCCCCGCCGGTGTACTCGTAGGTGACGCTGTTGGCGAAATCGACCAGCAACTGCCCGCCGGCGGCGAGGTTGCGCTCGAACCCGACGTCGGTGGTCGAGGCCAGCCTGTTCGACTCGGTGGGGAGCGAGCTGTTGCCGGTGTGGGTATAGGTGGTGGCGTTGCGGCCGAACCACCGCAGGTCGAACTCGAACCGGTTGAGCGTCAGCCCCAGGGCCGTCAGGTAGACGTTTTCAAGGGCCGTCTGGTACTCGCGGCTGTTGAGCAGCGCGACCTCGACGGCCTTATTCTGGTCGAGTTTGACGACGCCCTTGTCGTCCGGGGCGAGGGCCGTCTCCCATCCGATCGGTTCGATGCTGTCTGCGTACCCGTCCTTGCCCCAGCGCTTCGAGCCGCGGAACTTGTACGGGTGGTCCATGAGGATTGCGGCGGCCGGGTCGTCCGGGGGCTTGGGCGGGCGGTCCGGGTCGAACGGGTCGGCCAGACGTGATCCCGGTGCGGGCTCCAACCGGAGCCGACCAATGTCATACCCGCGGCCGAGGGCAGACCGTTCGGCCACGATCGGGTACGTCTCCCGATCGGCGGCGTTGCGGTAATGGCTGCGACTGCAACCGCAGAACAGACACGTAGCCAGGAGTAATACCACCGCTCGCATAGGGCTCCACGGTCGGGCCACGTGGTTCGGTCCGGCGAGCTGCGCCGGTAACCGATTTGACGACCCAGGGCTCTTGACGGAAATCTCGTGCAGTGTCTCACTGGTGCTGTGCTTTTGAACTTCTCTGCGTCAGCGTCGCACGCCGCACTCGCATCCCGGCCTCCGCAGCTTATCTCCGTTTTGTTGGTCGCGTAACATTCGCAACCTCGCGAAACTCACAACGGACCCGAGAACTACGAACAATGCACTCATCAGACGTTTGGCAACACAAGGCGTTTCGAGAAAGTCGGGCTGTAATGAAACGGGGACATGTAACGATTAATCGGCGCGGGGCGACTCCAACTGAAGAACTTTACTGTCGAACCAAGCCTGGATCGCCCGAGTAATTCGGGTGACTCCTCAACAGCTCGGTTCGGTGACCCGTCTCACCTCTCTACACCGGCCTGAAATCTGTTCTACGCTTCCGACGTGATCTCTCAGGCGGTCGGATGCGCGATATGAAACGGCTGGTCCGTCCCGAAACAGTGTTCTTCCTGCTCACCTGGCTCGGCCTAATGCTGGCGTTCCGTGACCGAGGGTTCTACGATCCCGGCGCGCTTTGGCACGTTAAGGTCGGTGAAATCATTATCGACCGCGGAATGCCGCAAACCGATCCGTTTAGCTACACGTTCGAGGGGCAGCGCTGGGTTCCCCAGCAGTGGGGGGCCGAAGTGCTGATGGCCCTTGCGCACCGTGCCGGCGGACTCGACGCGATGCTGCTCGGGTTCGCGACCGGCGTTGCGGCACTGTTCGCCCTCATCTTCCGGCGGGCGGTGCAGGGGGGGATGGGGCCGCTTCTGGCCGGCGTGATCGTGGGCGGCGTGCTGTTTGTCGGCGCGTTCCACTACTTCGTTCGGCCGCACATGTTCACCATCGCGTTCCTCGGCTGGACGATGATGTGTGTCATCGACTACGAGCGCGGGCGCTGCACTGAATGGCGGCTCGCGGGACTGATTCCGCTTTTCATTGTGTGGACCAACCTTCACGGCGGTGTCCTCGGCGGCACCATGACGCTTGGTTTGGCAGTTGCGGGGTGGGGACTGATCTTTCTGACGTCACAGGTCTTCAAGTCGCAAGTCCCAAATCAAGGCACGCAAATCTCGTTGGCGGCCCCCATCCGTTCCTGGCGCACCGCGTTTCTACTGGTCGCGATCGTGGCCGCCTGCGGACTCACGCCGTTCGTGAACCCGCACGGCCTGGAGATGATTCGCATTTGGCAGCGGATCGTGGCGTCGAAGGTGCTCCCGGAAGTCGTCAACGAGCACATGCCGCTGGACCCGTCGTCGGCGCTCGGACTGGCGGTGATCGGGTTGGGCATTTTTTACCTCGTGTTACTGGCGGGGACTCTGCCTCGTGCGCTGCGGGTGTCGTGGTTGGTCCCGCTCGTGTGGCTGGTGTTGAGCTTCAAAGGCATCCGTCAAGGGCCGCTGTTCGCGGTGTGCGCCGGGGTGGCCATTGCGGACCTGTGGCAACACACCGTCTGGCACCGGTTGCTGGTCGAACACGGCGACGGCTCCACCGCATGGGATACCGCAAACGCGACCGAAGCGACGAACCGGGGGGGGCCGTTGTGGGCCGCGTGCGTGCTGCCGGCGGTGCTAGTCGCGGCCGTGTTCACGCTCCAGGTCCGTGGTGTCGATGCGCCGGTGGTCGGTTGCGGGTGGGCGCGTCTCGATCCCGATTTCGTTCCGTCCGACCTGACGCACGAGGTGACCGAATATGCGGCGAGCGTGCCCCCCGGCACACCGATCTTCAACGACGCCAACCTCGGCGGCTACCTCATCTACCACGCCCCGCGGCTCAAGATCTTCATGGACGACCGGTGCGAACTGTACGGCGACGAGTGGATTCGTGCGTACTCCGACGCACTGGGCGAAACGCCGGAAAAACTCGGGCCGGTGTTCGAGGGGTGGGCCGAGCGGTACAAGTTCGACCGCGCCATTGTGCTGTCGAACCCGCCCACTCTGGATAAACCGCCGATCGAGCAGTACTTAATGAGCGCAACGGAGAGGTGGCGCGAGGTGAGCCGCGGGAAGCGGGCCGTCATGTTCGAGCGCGTGAAGTGACGCAGAAGAATAAACACGGCGTGTTGTGCGGCAACAGCCCGCGAAGCAACACGCCTCTCATTCCGTTCAATCCGTGCCGCTCAGGGCGGAGATCGCTTCGGCTGCGTTGTCGTAGAGCGCCCAGTACATTTCGAGGTTGGTGATCCGCAGCAGTTCGCGGATGTTCGGGTTCACACCCGCCAGCACCAGTTCGCTCCCGCGGCTCGCGAGCAAGTGGTGGCAGCGTAGCAGAAACGTGATGAACGCCGAGCCGAAATACGTTACCGCCGACAGGTCCACGATGATGTTGTTCGGCGGGTCTTCCTTGAGCGGCGCCAGCACCATTTCTGCCGCGGGTTGCAGCAGCGTCTCTGGCAGGTCTTCAATCTGTGGGGAAGGGACGATCACCGCCACGTCGCCGTGGCGCTTCACCTGGAAGAACTCGTTCGTCAGGTTCGCGTCGGACGCCATTGCGGGGATCCAAATGTGGCGGGTGACCCGCACGTGAGGAGCGTGTCCGGTCATCAGACAAGTTAGCCGCAACCGGGTGTCGAATCAAGCGGTTGACACCACCGCAGCGGGTGCCGATACTCCCAACTCATTGGGGAGTTGCTCATTCGTATTCGTTGTCCGGGTTGTGGCGCCCCGTACGTGCCGCCGCGCGTGCTCCCCCGGATGTCCCACAGTGTCCGAACTGCGATACACCGACACCACTCGCACCGGAGCCGGTGCGCCCGTGGGCGGAACCAACCGGTGCGCGAAGCCGAGTCGTCTCCGTGGTCGCGCCTCTTCACTTCCTGATGGCCGCGGGCGGGATCTGTGTCGGTACGGGTTTCGCTTCCGTCGCCGGAGATCTTGGTGTTACGGCCCGGGCGCTGGCGTTTTTGGTTATCGTGGGAGTTGGCACGTTCATCTGGGCCGGTGTCGGTTTGGGCATCCAGATGCGCTGGGCCGGTGCGTGGTATGCGTCGGTCGTCATTTGCAGCCTTACGCTCATTTACGGGCTCGCGGTCGGAGTGCGGAGCCCGTGCGGCGCGGTTTATTTCGGTGTCCCAGCGGGTTGTGTTCTCGCGGTTCTCGTCGCACGCCGGGACGAATTCCGCTGATGAGACCGATGTTGGCGTTTCGCCGTGCGGATGGAGGCGCGGTGAAGCACGTGGTCCTTCGTACGCGCCGGCGCCGCTCGATCGTGATACCGAGCGGTTACGGCTTCGGGGGTGCCTGTGGTGCGGGGTTCGGGAGCACCGCGCCCCCCTGCGGACCCGTCGCGTCCAGGCCGAGCGCGGCGAGATAGTTGGCGACCGCCTGGAAGTAGCCGCCGAGCAGCGTCACGACCTTCACCCGCGCCTCGGCAGCCGCGATTTCCTGAATGTTCAGGTCGATCAGGCTCGTATTTCCGGCCTTGAACGATTCAGTGTCCAGCTCCAGCACCCGCTGCGCCTGACGCTGTTCCTCGCGCGCCTTGCCGACCCGGAGGTACGCCTGCTGAAGCTCGCTCACCGCGTCCTGAACCTGTGCGGTCACGTCGTCACGTGCGTACCGCTCGCGGGCCAGGAGCTGGGCCAGTTGCGCGCGGGCGGTTGCGCTCAGCCCGCGGGCGTTGCGGAACGGCAGCGGCACCTCGAACGTGGCGCCGACCTCGGCCGCCGTGCGGTCGGTGTCGAACGGCCCGCTCCCGGTGAACGTCTTTTTCGCGATGCCCACATCCTGAGCGACTTGTGCGTAGGCGTTCAGCGCCGGTTGTAACTGGTTGGTCGCCAGTTGCAGTTCGACCGCGCGGCGCTCCTTCTCCAACTGGAACTGGACCAGTTCCGGGCGCTGGGCGAGTGCCGCGGCGATGTCGGCCCCTAGTTGGGCCGGAGCGGGGCTTGCCGGGATTAGTTCCGGGAAATCTTGACGCAGCCATTCCGCTTGGGGGACCACCGGGTCCCCGGCCGGGTCGCGCAGGTACAGAGAGAGGCGGAGCGCCGCCTGCTGCAAGGTGCGCTCGGCGGCGAGGAGCGTTTCCTCGCGGCCGGCGGCCAGCCGGCGGTTGAGCGTCGGCACCGCCTCACCGATGTTTTTGGCTTTGAAACTCTCGTCGAGCAGGGCTTGACGTTTCTGGGCCAGGGCGAGCAGGTCTTTGGCGATCCGATACTGCGCCCCGGCCGTCTGCCAGGCCCAGTACGCCTGCGCCCCGGCCCGGAACGCGTCCAGGCGGGCGCGGCGGATCGTCGGATCGGCCGCGCGCTCGGCGATTTGGGCGGCCCGCAAGCGGGCACGCCGCGCGTCGATGTCACGGTTCTGGAGCAGCGGCACGTTTACCCCGGCGCGGAACTCGCCGCCCTCGGCCGTCTTCCGCTCGCCGTAGTAGATGGGGAAGTTGCCCAAACCCTGGCGCCAGCCGGCGAACGTGGTCACCCCGCCGAACGGGGTGGCTTGCTGAACGCCGGCGTCGAGCCGGGTGCTGGAAAAGGTGCCCGACTGATCGACCGCGCCGGCACGAACGGTCGGGTCGAACTGGCCCTCCGCCGCCAGCCGTTGACCGGCCGCGATCACCCGCTCCTGCTCGATGGCGTACAGCAGCGGGAACGCGGCGTCGATGCTCTTGAGCACCTCGGCCAGTTGGAGCGGCGAGTCGGCGCTCGGGGCGAGCGCCGGGGGGGCGGGAAGGGGCTGCGGTTTGGGCGCCGGCGGGAGCTGGGGGGCCGGGAGGGGATCGCGAACGAACGCACCGTCCGGCAGCGGCGAGCGCGTGGCGCACCCGGCCCCTGAGAATGTGAGCGCCAATGCAAGGGCCGTCCGTGGCCGCATCTCGTTTCCCCCAGACTGCTCGCGACCTATTTCGTTACCGGGCCGAACGGCCGGCGCGCCGGCTTGTCCTGTGTCTTGACCTCGCGCACCGGTGGGAAGCCGTTGAGCAGCCGCCACACCTCGTAGCCGAGACGGACCTCGTTCAGCACGATCCAGCCCTGCGCGCGAACCCCCTGGCGCAGGAACTGCTCGTCCGGCCATGCCGCCCCCGGCGCCGGTTCGACCAGCACGCGGAACCCGCCGCCAACTCCGTCCGCGGTCGGGTCCACGAGGTACACGCGACCCTCGAAGGTCCCCGCCGCTGCCTCCGGGTAGGCCGCGAACTGCACGGCGGCCCAACCCTCGAACTGAAGCAGCACGCGGTCGCCGACACGGACCAGCGGCAGATCATTTCCATCAATCGTGAGTTCGGCGACGATACCGGGGTGATAATCGCCCGTCAAGTCGGGAGTGACCGCTTTCACATCAGGCACCAGCACCGCCAGCCGCTCGCCGGCGCGCACGAGTTGCCCACCGGCTTCGGCGTTCGCCAGGACACGAAAGATCACGCCGTCGACCGCGGCGTGAATTCGCTGATTGGACTGCCGCTCCACCTGCGTGCGGATCATGTTGTACTGCTGGCGGACCGATGCCTGCTCGCTCTTGGCCGCCTTCACCGCTGCTTCCTCGGTCTGAATGAGTCCGGCGGTGCGCTTGTCGGTCGCCTCCCGCTGCGCCTTGGCGCCGTCGAGCGTCCGCTCGGCCAGCTTCAGCCGCGCCTCGACCAGGGGAACCTGTGCCTTGGCGAGGTCGCGCTTGCGCTCGGCCTCTTCGACCGCGTCCCCGGAGACTACCTCGCCCACCGAGCTCTTGCTGAGCTTCCTCAGCCGCTCGTAGGCCAGCTCTTCGCGCCGCAGGTTGAAGGCCGACTGCTGAAGCTCCTGCTTGACGACTAGCACCTGCGCCTCGGTCTGCTCGACGCGGTATCCGGCCTCCGCTACCAGCACCTCACGCTCCCCCTTCACGAACTCCAGCCGGTTCTGCTGATCGAGCACCCGGCCGTCGGCCAGGGCGAGCCGCTGGAGGGCGAGCGTTTCTTGCTCCCGCAGCCGCTCCAGAATCAGCGGGTCGTTGTCCACGAGTTCCACCAGCAACTGCCCGGCCTTGACCCGGTCCCCCTCGACCACGTGCCACTTCTTGACCCGCCCCTCGATGGGTGAAATGACGAACTGCGCCCGCTGCACCGGGTTGAACGCGATCGCCCGGCCGGTGCCGTGGACGGTCTGCGTCCACGGGCTGACGGCCAGCGCGGGGACCGCGAGCAGCAGCGCCGCGAGCAGGGCGAACGCCAGAACCCGCACGATGCGCGGCGTCTGCGCGGCCTCCAGGGAGGGCAGTGCGGGCGCGGGCGCATTAGGAGTTCCCATAAGGCACCTCCGGCGAACGGTCCAACCGAACGACGCGGTCGCACGACCGGGCGACTTCGTCGGAGTGGGTGATGACAAGGAGCGTCCACGCCGCTCCCGGGCCGAGGAGCGCGGGCAGGACGGTCGCCCGGATGTCGGCGTCCATGTGGTCGAGCGCCTCGTCCAGAACGATCAGCCGCGGTCGGCCGACGATGGCCCGGGCCACCATCAGCCGGCTCGCCTGGCCCAGCGAGAGCGGCGCGCCGCCGGACCACATGACGGTGTCGAGCCCCTTGGGCAGCGCCAGCACCGGCTCGAGGAGCCCGACGGTCTGGAGCGCGGCGCGGGCCTCCGCGTGGGTCACGTGGGCCCGGCCGACGCGGACGTTTTCCAGCACCGTGGCCTCGATCACCTCCACGCCCTTGACCAGCGCGACCTGCTCGCGGAGCGACTCCCGGCGGAGCGTTCGGAGGTCGGCGCCGTCGAACTCGATCCACCCGCGGTCGGGCGTGCGCAGCGCGTACAGGAGGTCCGCCAGCGTGCTCTTGCCGGCCCCGTTCGGCCCGACCAGCGCGACCCGCTCGCCGGGCGCCAGCTCGAGCGACAGCCCGGCAAGGGCGGCGCGGGGCTGCTGGTCGTAAGCGAACGATACGTCCCGCACCGCGACCGCGGCCCCGCCGCCGGCCGGCCGCCGTGCCTCCGCCCCGTCGGCCTCCAGGGGCAGGTCGAGCAGGTAGCCGAGCTTGTCCACCGCCGCCAGCAGGTCGTAGTACGCCTCCAACTGCTTGCCCAGCTTGGTGAACGTCGCGACCACCAGCGCCACCACGATCTCGGCCGCGACCAACTCGCCGAGGGTCAGTTCGCCGCGGATCACCAGCGCCCCACCGACTGCGAGCAGGGCGACGTTGGCGACCGCCTGGAGCAGCAGCGCGAACCCGATCTGCCGCATGAGGACCCGGAAGTGTGCGGCTCGCGCGTCCAGGTACTCGCGGGTGAGTTCGTCGGTGCGGGCGGCGGCCAGCGCGGGACCGCCCGCCGTCTTGAACGCGATCGGGTGCCGCGCGACCTCTTCCATCCACCCCGCGACCTGGTACTTCGCCACCGACTCGCGCACCGCCGACCGCACCGCCCCGCGGCCCAGGGCCAGGAACAAGAACGCGAGGGCGCCGATGAGGATCAGGTCGAAGCCGAGCAAGTAGCTGTGATAGAAGCCGAGGAGCAGCAGCCCGATGAACACTTGGAGTGCGAGCGTGATGCCGTCGAGTAGAAGCGTGGCCGACGCCTTCTGCACGGTCAGCACGTCGAAGAAGCGGTTGACCAGTTCCGGCCCGTTCTGGCGGTCAAACGCCCTGAGGTCGACCCGCGGCAGCCGGTATGAGAGGTCGGCCGCGACTCGCACGAACACGCGGCGCTGGATGAACTCCACCACGACCGTTTGGAGGATCAGCAGCCCGGCCGCGAGCGACAGCGCGACGAACAGCGCCACGCAGAGCACGACCAACTGCTGGATCAGTGTGCCGAGCGCCACCGTGTTGACCACCGCCATCGCGACGACCGGGGTGGCGAGCGTCAGCGCCCCGACGCACACGGCGAACAGCAGCACCAGCCACAGCTCGCCGCGCTCAGGCCGGAGCAGGCCCAGCAGCCGGCGGAACGGCGGCATGTGCGCCGCGTGGTGGTGGTCGGCATGTTCGGCATGCGCGGCGTGGTGGGGGGCCGCGTGCGAGAGCGGCAGAGCGGCCGTCGGTTCACTCACAGCCGGCCCTCCCACGCGCCGCCGCTGTAGGCACTGCGGGCGCGAGGCACCCGCTGTTTATGTTCACCATCGTGCCCCCGTCTAAATTCTTCACCTGATCGCACGCGTTATCACTTGGGTCGAAAGACCGCCGCATTGCGATCACCCCTCGGTATCGATTCAACCGCCCACACTGCGTTGCTTAAACTGGTAAATATCGAAACGGCGCCGACCGTTCCACTCCGAACAAAACGCCTCACCAAATGCCGGCGCCGAGCACCAGCCAAACTGCCGACGCGGCGACAATAGCCAGCGGCCGGAAGTGCCAAGCTCCCAACTCGTCGAGCCGTCCGTATTCGTTGTTCGATCGTGCCGCCCAAGTATTTTGAGAAGGCGCGGCGGAACGATCCCCGTCCGGCGCGGCGGGCACCAAACCTCGATCCGGGGCCGAGAAGAGTTTGACCGGCGGGCGGGGTTCGGTCAGGAGCGGCGGGCCAAAGGCACCACGCTCCGGGCGGCCGGTCCCTTGTAGAGCCCGCGCGGGCGGATGAGCCGGTTGTTGTCGAGTTGCTCGACGACGTGCGCCGCCCAACCGGTAATGCGGGCCATTGCGAAGATCGGTGTGTACAGCGAAATTTCGAGCTGCATCGCGTGGTACAGTCGTCCCGCCGGCCAGTCGAGGTTGGGGTACATGTTCTTCTCGGCGGCCATCACCCGCTCGATGATGTCGGCCGCCTCTTCCCACTTCTGGGTGCCGGCCGCGTCGGCCGCCGCGCGGGCGTACTTCTTGAGGATGCCCGCCCGGACGTCGCCGGCCTTATAAACCCGGTGGCCGAACCCCATGATCCGCTCTTTCCGGGCCAGCGCCGCCCGGACCCAGGCTTCCGCGTTCTCGGGGCCGCCAGCGGCGAGCAGGATGTCCATCACCTTTTCGTTGGCCCCGCCGTGCAGCGGGCCTTTCAACGCGCCGATCGCGCCGGTCACGCCGCTGTGCAGGTCGGACAGCGTGGACACGATCACCCGCGCCGCGAACGTGCTCGCGTTGTACTCGTGTTCGGCGTACAGGGTGAGGGACACGTCGAGCGCCTTCACATCCGCGGGCGTGGCCTCCGACCCGCGGAGCATGTAAAGGAAGTTGGCCGCGTGGCCGAGGTCCTGGCGCGCGGGAACGACCGGCAGGCCCTTCACAACTCGGTGGTGGGACGCGATGGCCACCGGAATCTGGGCGAGTAGCCGTTCGGCCTTCCGTAAGTTCGCGTTGTGCGAGGAGTCGGCGGCTTCCGGGTCGAAGTGGCCCATCACGCTGACGGCCGTGCGGAGCGCGTCGAGCGGGAGAGTGCCCTGGGGCAGTGAAGCAAACAGCCCCGTAAGGGGAGCGGGAAGTTGCCGCGCCGCGGCGACCCGCGCGTGAAATTGTTGGAGCTGAGTGTCGGTCGGTAGCTCGCCGTGCAGAAGGAGGTAAGCCACCTCGTCGAACGAGCAATGCTCGGTCAAGTCGCCGACACCGTACCCGCGGTAGCTCAAACCGCTTTCAACGGTCGAAACGGCCGTTTCGCCCGCGATCACACCTTCAAGGCCGGGAGAGTAGGCTGGGGTGGTCATGAGGGAGTTCCGGGGTCCAGTTTCCGAGTCCCAGGTTGTTCAGAACCGGTGACCAGAATGTAGCCAACTTGGAACCGCTCACATCACCTTCGCGGCGGCGGGCGGCCACAGGAGAGCGTAAGCCGAGTTCGCCAGCATCGCGAGCAGGAAATCGATAATGAGGATCGCGACGAACGCGATCACGAACGCTTCGGTGGCGGCCCGGCCGACGCCCGCCGCCCCGGCCTTGCTGTTGAACCCGCGGTGGCACGCGATCAGGGACAGCACCCCGCCGAAAACGAACGCCTTCATGAGCCCCACCGACACGTCCCACAGCTTCACGAACTCGCGCGTGTGGCGCCAATAGTGGTGGCTGTCGATGTGGTACACGTGCAGGCAGATGAGCGAGCTGCCGAACAGGCCCATCACGTCGGCAAGCACCGTGAGCAGGGGTAGTAGTAGGAAGCACGCGAGCAGCCGCGGGCCGACGAGGTACTTCACCGGGTCCACGCCGAGGCACGCGAGCGCGTCGAGTTGCTCGGTCACGCGCATGGTGGCGAGTTCCGCCGCCATCGCCGAGCCGACGCGGCCCGCCAGCATCACCGCGGCTAGCACCGGCCCGAGTTCGCGGACGACCGAGATGTGAATGACCGCGCCGAGCGACGTTTCCATTCCGATGGTGTGGAACTGCCCGTATGCCTGAACGGCCAGCACCATCCCGATAAAGGTCCCGGTGATGGCCACCACCCCAACACTGTTGGTGCCCACCTCGACAGCGACCCGGAGGAACTCGCGCGCCCGGAACGCCCGGCCGAAAATACCCGCAAGAGACCTGAACGCGAACAGCCACCAGTCGCCGAATGCGATCGAGGCTTCGGTGCCCGACTCGACCCAGGTTGCCAATTGCGCGCGTGATGGGAACAGCAACATGAACGCGACTGTAACGCGCCGGGGAGCGAAAGGGCAGGTCAAACGTGTTCACGCCTCAGTCGCACTCCTGAAGCGTGAACACGTTTACCGCGGCAGAGCACGCACGGGCACGCCGTTAACCCACTGAACCCAGACCCCGTAGGTCGTGTTCCATGCCAAACCGGTGAACCGCCGGTCGGCAAGGTCGTCATCGGCGCTCGCTTGTGCTGGCTCGCTGAAGAAGTCGCGCTCTTGGCGCTCGATGCGCCGCCGGCGCCCTTCCGCACGCACGTGCGCCAGTTCCGCCTGCCCGAGCATCCACACCACGACCGCGACTGCGAGTAGGCTCAGCTTCGGGAGCAATAGGCCCGCGACACCGAAGAGAACCGCCATCACCGTGCCCACGCCCACGGCCGTTTCGGTCGCCCGCACCCGCGGCATCTGGGTGCTGAGCAGCGCCCGCAGCACGCGGCCGCCGTCCATCGGGAACGCCGGCAGCAGGTTAAACGCGGTCAGGAACACGTTGGCGATCAGCAACCGGCCCAGGAACGCGCCGATCACGTCGCCGCCAGATACGGAGGACAGCTCGAACGCCGAATCGCCGACCACCAGTGCGATGAACAGCCCCAGCGCGATGATCACGTTCACGGCCGGCCCCGCCAGAGCGACGGCGATTTCGCGGCCCGGGCGTTCCGGCATCCGTTCGAGCGAGGCGACCCCGCCGACCGGGTACAGCGTGATGTCGCGGGTGCGGATGCCGTATGCCGCGGCCGCCAGCGCGTGACCGAGTTCGTGCAGGGCCACGCACCCGAAGACCGCGAACACAAACAGCAACTCGAAGACCAGTTCCCCGACGCTGCTGTCGAGACCGGAGAACAGCACGAGTAGCGGCAAGAGCCAGAACGTTCCGTGAACGTAAAGGTCGATGCCGAATACCTTTCCTAATTTTAAGGAGCTAAACATAGTGGTGATTTTCCTTCCCGAGCGCGGTTGCACACCGGCCCTGTGTACATATTCGATGCCGCGGCGCCGAAATTGGGTTCCGGGAAGTTTCAGCTCCTGACGCCGCGGCGTTCTCCGGCGGCACGACTGTGGTCGGTTGGCAACAGGCTGTTGCGCGGACCACATTACCGCCGCAATGTTCAGAGCAGGATGAGCCAGGCGGCCGAGAAGAAAATGAAAATGCCGCTCACGTCCACGAGGGTCGCCACGAGTGCGCCGGAGGCGACAGCGGGGTCGAGCCCGAACCGCTGCAAGACGAGCGGGATCAGACACCCCATCAGCGTGCCCCACAAGCAGATGCCGAGTACGGCGATGGAGACCGTCAGTCCCAACCGCCACCGGCTCACGGGCTCGGTGCGCACCTCGCACTCGGTCGGGAACCGGTACACCCATTCACCCCCGACCGGTTCGGGCGGCGTGAGTGTTTTAACCCCCTCGGGGAGCCGCACGCGAGCGTTCTTCTCGAGCGTGATGGTTTGCGGGGTGCCTTGTGCAAGCGACACGTCCCAACTCTTTCCGCCCCAAAGGGAGGCCACCTCTTGCGCCGGCAGTTCCGTGCCCGCCGGAACGTGAACGGTGAACTCCTCTTTCACCTTACGCGGCCCGCTCCGCGTGTCGCTCGGGGTGAGCGACCCGCGCACGAACGCAATGACCCCGAGCGTGAGGCCGAGCGCGAGCCCCATCAGCAGCTCGCGCCGCAGCACCCGCTTCCAGTCGCGCGGGCGGGCGAAGCCGAGCGCCATCGCCCGTGTCACCAGTGTGGCGGCCTGGGTGCCCGAGTTGCCGCCGGTTGAGATGCAGAGCGGAACGAACAGCGCGAGCACCACTACGGTCGCGATCAGTTCCTCGAAGAACTCCATCACCGTGAACGTTGCCAGTTCGGCCACGAAGAGCACCGCGAGCCACTGGACGCGGCTCCGCCACACCCGGTAGAAGCTGGCGTTCAGGTAGTCGCTTTCGATCGGCCCGACCGCCGCCTGACGCTGCAAGTCCTCGGTGGCCTCCTCGCGCACCACGTCGAGTACGTCGTCGTGGGTGACGATGCCAAGGAGCCCGAACTGCTCGTCCACCACCGGCGCGGCCAGAAAGTCGTACCGGGCGAACAGTTGCGCGACCTGTTCCTGGTCCTCGTCGTGCCGGAGCGTGACGAGGTCCGTTTCCATTAGCTCGCGGATCAGCGCGTGCCGGGGGGCGAGGATCAGGTCCCGCAGCGACACCACGCCCAGCAGCCGGCGCGGCGCGAGTGAGCCGTCGCCGCGCCGGTTCGGGTCGTCCAGGACGTAGATGTAGTAAATGGTTTCGCGGTCCGGGGCTTCCTGTCGGAGCTGGTCGATGGCCTCGGCGGCGGTGAGCGTGCCCGGCAGCCAGGCGTAGTCGGTCGTCATCAGCGCGCCGACCGTGTTCTCCCCGTACTGGAACAGCGTCGCGATGTCCTTGCGGTCGGCCTCGGCCACCAGCCGCATGACCGATTCCGTCACCCGCCCCGGGAGCCGGCGGAGCAGGTCCACGCGGTCGTCGTGCGACATCTTCGAGAGCAGCTCGCCCATCTGCGGGCGGGCCTTCTCGGCCATCAGGACCTGTTGGGCCGGGGTGAGGTACTCGAACACCGACGCCTGCGTCCGGATGTTCGCGTTGCTGATGACCTCCCAGATCTGCTCCGGGCTGAACTCGTCGTCGAGCGCCTCGGCCACCGTCGCGGGGTGCAGCTCCTCGCAGAACTCCCGCAACCCGGCGGCGTTCTTCTCCGCGAGCATCATCCGGATCTCGGGGCTGAACAGCGGGTGAACCATCGGGCACCAGTGCGGAGTTCGGAGTGCGAGGCTCGGAACGAAGGCCGGGTCGGGTGCGGTTCGTTACTCCGCGTCCCGCGTCCCGCGTTCCGCGAGCGAAAGGTTGTCGATGAGCCGCGTGGTGCCGAGGAACACCGCGACCGCCGCGACCGCGGGGCGGTCCAACCGCGCGAGGGGCTGGACCGTTTCGGCGTCCACGACGCGCGCGTAATCGACGCGCGCGCCCGGTATCGCGGACAGTTCGGCGTGAAGTGCCGATTCGAGCCGGGCGGCGTCGACCTCGCCGGCCCGCGCCCGCTCGCGCGCCGCCCGGAGGGCCTGCTGGATGCGCGGCGCGACGGCGCGCTCGGCGGGGCTCAGGTAGCGGTTGCGGGAACTGAGCGCGAGTCCGTCCGGCTCGCGCACGGTCGGCTCGACGCGGACCCGGACCGGCACGTCGAGGTCCCGGACCATCTGCACGATGATGCGGGCCTGCTGGTAGTCTTTTGAGCCGAAGAACGCCACGTCCGGCGCCACGATGTTGAACAGCTTCAGCACGACCGTGCACACGCCGCGGAAGTGCCCGGGGCGGGCGGCCCCGCACAGGTGGTCGCCGAGCTTGGCCACGTCCACGGACGTGACCGCCCCCGCGGGGTACATCTCCGCGACGCCCGGGGCGAAAATCAGGTCGGCGCCGGAGCCCGCGCACACCCGCTGATCGGCTTCGAGGGTGCGGGGGTATTTGGCGAAGTCTTCGTTCGGTCCGAACTGGGTCGGGTTCACGAAGATCGACACCACCACGAAGTCGGTCGCGGCGCGGGCCGCGCGAACCAGGGCCGCGTGCCCGTCGTGGAGCGCGCCCATCGTGGGGACGAATCCGACGGTCTTGCCGGCGGCGCGCGCCCGGGCGACGGCGTGCCGCACGTCGGCGATGGTCGGTGCGATGGGCGTTAGCATGGTTTGTGCCTCGTGGTCCGGGCCGTCCACCCGTGCGCGAATCGATCAGGCGAGCGGCGAGCCCTGCGCCTGGAGAACCATCGAGAGGTACGAGCGCGGCTCCTGCTCCGTCAGCCCGAGCTCGGCCGCCGCAGCCAGCAGAACGGTCTTGGCCGCGTCGTATTGCGCCTCGTCGGCGAGAATTTCGAGCTCCACAAACGCGCCCACCCCATCGACCGTATCGAAACAGGCTTCCAGGTCGAAGCCGTCGCGGGCGAACTGGTACACCCGGCGCTTCTTCTTCACTGTGGTTACGGGCGCGTAGCCGAGCGCCACCAGGAGGCGCTGCATGTCCGCGGCGGCGGTGTCGCCGTCGCCGAGCGGGACCTCGATCTCGGGCCGGGTTTTCGTCTCGGTGTCGCGCCGCGGCCCTTTGTACGTGAGGCAGTTCTTGGGGCCGATGCGGCGCAGCCGGAACGCCTCGTCGGACGCCTTCAGGTCGCGGTCGGGCGCCTGAAAGTACAGGTCCAGGTCGGTGCGATCCTGGGCGAGCGTGGCCCCCCATTCGAGGAGCGTGGCGACGGCCGCGGTGCGGTCGGCGTTCCGGTACTTCACTTCGACTTCGAGCATGTGACCCTTCAAGCCTCTGGGGGCGCTCCCGCTGGCTAACATATTAGTGGTACAGTAGGGGCGGACATCCGCGAACCGCAGGAGCGTGAGGCGTGCCACACAAGATCAGCGTCGCGAAAGTGGCGGACATCCCGGACGGCTCAAGCATCGTCGTGAACGTCCGCAAGACGGACATCGCGATTTTTAATGTGAAGGGCGCCTTCTTCGCGGTGGACGACCTGTGCCCGCACATGGGCGCGTCGCTGTCGGGCGGGTTCGTCGAGGACGGGTGCGTGACGTGCCCGTGGCACTACTGGCGGTTCAAACTCGCCGACGGTGCGTGGGCCGACAACCCGAAGGTGAGGCTCGGGGCGTACCCGGTTCACGTGGACGGCGACAGCGTGCAACTGGAACTGCCGGATTGACCAGCTTTTGTTCGTGACCGAGGGGGGACACATGGGACGCGCACGCTTCTGGTTCGCGGCGGTAGTGCTCGGACCGGCGTGCACGTTCGTGCCGGTCGCGCAGTCGCAGCCCGCACAGCCCGCACAGCCCGCACAAATCAAAAAGGCAGCACCGAAGCTCGAACCGGTCGCCGACACCAAGTTGCTCATGGAAGGTCTGGCGGACCCCAACGCCCGCGCGCTCGGCAAGCTGTTCGCGGCCAAGCCGAAGGACGCGGAAGCGTGGGCGTTCGCCCGCGGACAGTCGCTGCTGTTGGCGGAACTGGGCAACCTGTTACTGATGCGCCCGCCGCGGACGAAAGAGGGGCAGGAGCCGTGGCTCGCGCACGCCGCGGACCTGCGTGAACGGGCGGGTGCGCTCGCTCGAGCCAGCGCGGCGAAGGAGTACCTCCCGGCGCGGGCCGCTCTGGCGGGCGTCGCGAACGCGTGCAACCGGTGCCACCAGTCGTTCCGGGTGGGGGTGCGGGTGGACCCGTTTCCGGAGGACCGGTAGCGGTGGCTGCTTGACACGCGGTTGCCGGCATCCTAGTTTGATCGCGCTCCGAGGCCAAAATTCGGTCCCGTCGCGGGCGAAGTATCTGCAAGTCGCCGCACGGCCCCGCGCACCCCAGTCCCAAACCGAGAGCCGTCCCAAGATGTCCAGCTCCACGAACCCGGAATCCTCCCCGCCGGTCGGGTCGCTCCCCCGTCCGGTCCCCAAGAAGCGGGAGATCAAGCTCATCAGCCACTCGATGCTGTTCTACTGGTGGCCCATCTGGCTGCTCGGGTTCCTGTTCGCCGTCTGGACGTGGAACGAGGACCACCGGCTGGCGATCGTCCCGCCCGGCTCGAAGGTCACCATCGTCGAGGGCGGCCCGCAATCCGATACGACGGCGTATAAGATCTCGGTGAAGAACCCGACCACGCAGTCGCTGGAGAAGGCCCGCGATGCGACCGAGAAGGCCGGCGCCGAGCCGTCGTTCCGCACCCGCGTGTCGCGGCACGCGTGGATGGGGCCGCTGTTCTGTGTGGTGCTGCTGCTGACGGTGGTCATTACCAACGTGCAGTTGCGCGGCCTGTGGTCGTTCCTCGTGCTGCTCCTGATCCTGGTGGTGGCGCTGCTGATCACCCTGATCCCGGACGGCTGGGAGAAGCTGCTGAGCACGCTGAACGGGCTGCACATTTACATCAACATGGCCGGGTACCTGTTCATCGCCACAGTGGTGTTCATCCTGTGGGCCGTGTCGGTGTTCCTGTTCGACCAGCGCACCTACATCATCGTGACCCCGGGGCAGATCCGGGTGTGCGAGCACGTGGGCGCGTCGATCCGCACCTTCGACACCACCGGGCTGTCGTTCGAGAAGCAGCGGGACGACATGTTCCGCCACTGGCTGCTCGGGTTCTTCTCCGGCGACCTGATCGTGCGGACGTCGGGCGCGGAAAAGGAGACGATCCGGCTCCCTAACGTGCTCTGGATCGGCTGGCGGCTCGAAGAGGTGCAGCAGTTGCTCGCCGAGAAGGCCACGGTGGCGGCTTGAGGCCGGCCAGAAAGTCGAACACGGGCGGCGCGATCGTGGTCGCGCCGCCCGTGTCTGTTCACCGCTACCCGCTTCACTCGCTGCTTTCTACCTACTCCTTGATCTCTTCCTTCACCAAGTTGATGTAGAAGGTACCCTTCTTCTCCTCGACCTTCTTGGCCAGTAGGGCCTCGGCTTCGACCTTCTGGTTGTACGGGAACTTTTCGACCACCTTGCTGCCGTTGTCGAACACCACCCACACGGCCCGCGTGCGGACCTCCTTGGCGACCCGCGTGCGCTTGGTGGGAGCCTTCTTGGTGGCGGCCTTTTTGGCGACCTTCTTTTTCTTCTTCTTCGGCTTTTCGTCGTCATCGTCCCCGGCGTCGTCGTCCCCGCCGGCGTCGCTGTCGAGATCCGCGTCTATGTCAACGTCCGCGTCGGCATCGACTTCCGCTTCGGCGTCGACCTCCGCGTCTTCAGAGTCCTCGTCCTCGTCTTCCTCTTCCTCTTCGACTTCTGTGCCCTCGGTTTCTTCCTCCCGCTGCCGCGCCTCCAGCGCCTCGGCCTCGCGCCGCAGGTCTTTCCGGCTCCGACCCCTCGCCATGTGCGCCCCTCCGAACGAAATTCGTATTGCAACCGTTAAGCTAAGTGACGGTGAGGGAACTGACAAGGTTCGACCCCCTGCCGGGGCGGGTCAGATCCACCGCTTCCAGCGGAAGAACACGACCGACGCCAGCCCGGTGGCCAGCATCGCCGCCAGCGCGAGCGGGTACCCGTACTCCCACTCCAGCTCCGGCATGTGCTTGAAGTTCATGCCGTACACGCTGGAGATCAGTGTGAGGGGCAGTATGGTGGTCGAGATCATGGCCAGCACCTTCATGACCTCGTTGAGCCGGTTCGACACCGCCGCGAGGTGCGTTTCGCCCATGTCGCTCACCATTTCGCGGGCCGCCTCGATCAGCTCCGTGTACCGCACGAGGTGGTCGTACACGTTGCGGTAGTAGACGATCTCGCGGGCCTCCACCAGCTCGAACTCGCCGCGGATCAGCCGGGCCAGCACCTCCCGCTCGATGATGAGCGTTTTCCGCATCCCGGTGACCACTCGTTTGAGCCGCAGAATGCGGTGGATCAGCTTGGGCGACGGGTTGGTGAAGATGCGCGCCTCCAGGTGGTCGAGCTTGGTCGCCACCCACTCGACCACCGGGGCGTACTCGTCCACCATCGCGTCGAGCACGATGTGGAACACGTAGTCCGGGCCGCGCCGGGCGGAGTCGCCGTGCCGCGCCAGGTACCGGTGCGCCGTTTCGATGCAGGCGAGCCGCTCCAGCGAGTGCGTGATGAGGACGTTGCGCGACAGCACCGCGCTGAGCTGCGGGCGGTGCCGGTGCAGCAGCCGGGACGCCGACGGCAGCCGTTCCGCGCCGAGCGGGCGCCCGGCGCCGGCGGCCATCGCGACCAGCCCGGGCGGGAGCGGGTTGACGATCACGAACAGGTAGTCCGGGAACTCTTCGACTTTCGGAAAGTGCGCGCCGCGGTCGGGCTCGCGGCGGATGCGGGTGACGTCCTCGAGCGACAGTGGGTGAACCGGCAGAAACTTCTGGAAGACCGCGGCCTCTTCCTCGGGCGTGGGGGCGCTCAGGTCGACCCAAACGAACTCGTCCGCGGCGATGCCGGCGGCCGATTCGGGCAGCCCCTCGGGGCCGGTTTCCTTGCAGGACGAGCCGTTCCAACGGCGGACGGTGATCATGGGGTTCCGGATGCGAATAACTGAATCGGCACGGCCCGGGTTGCGTCTAGATTCCTATGGAGCGGCGCGGGGAACGGCGCGGGCGCGAGAAACGCCTTGTAAGTCGCCGCTCTGGTCCGGGTAGAATACGCGGCGTCCGGTCCGACCTTGCCCGCACGCGTACCCCCGACATGGCACCCGCCGCGCCCCACGCCCCCGCGATCGCACCGACCGACGACGCGCTGCTGGCGCGGTTCGCGGCCGGCGACCGTTCGGCGCTCGACGACCTGTTCCGTCGGTACCGGGGTGTGGCGCACCGGGTGGCGTATCGGCTGCTGGGGTGTGAGGCCGACGCGCTCGACGCGGTCCAAGACGGGTTCGTGAACGCGCTCACACACCTCGACCGCTTCGTGGGCCGCAGCTCGTTCAAGACGTGGCTGCTGCGGGTGGTGTGCAACGCCGCCCACGACATCGGCCGGCAGCGCAAGCGGAACGAGCGGGTGCCTCAAGCGCCGGCTCAGTTCTCGTTCGATGAGCTCCGGGCGGCCGACCTGCCCCCCGCCGACGGCGGACTGGTTCGGGCCGATTTGCGCCGGATCCTCGATGCGGCGCTCGCCCGGCTACCGGAGGTTCAAAGGCAGACGTTCGTCTTGCACGTCGAGGGCGAGTTGACCTATCGTGAAGTGGCCGACGCGCTGGGGATCTCGATCGGCACCGTGATGAGCCGCCTGTTTTACGCACGCCAGAAGTTGAAGGAACTGCTCGCGGGTTACCAACAGCCATGACCACCGTCCCGAACGACAACCCGAACCGCCCGGACCCGTTCGGCGGGTACCTTGCCGGCGCGCGCGAGGCGGTGGACGCCGTTCGCCCGGACGAACCCAGTGAGGACCAGTGGCGCGCCGTGCTGGGCGGTGTGCGCGTGGGGCTCGCCGCCGCTACCGAGCCGGCTCGTGTCGCGCCCCCGCGCTGGCACCGCACCGCGCTTGCGGCCGGTGCGGCGGCCCTCGCGGCGGTAGCCGCTGCGGTCGTGTGGGTCTCGTTCGCGCCTGTGGTGAACCCGGCCGGCGTCACCAAATCGGGATCCGTGGTTCCGGCCCGTCCGGAACCGCCGGCCGACCCGCTGGCAGGGTTCGACGTACTGCCGTTGGCGAGCGCCGAAGAGGTGGACCTGCACCGTGTGCCCGGTTCCGGTTGGCTCCCCGTCGGACATGACCCCCTCCCGGCGGCGATTGTTCTGGCAACCAACCAGGACATCGAACTGGACTATCCCGATTCGACGTGGTCCCAGGTGACGCCATCGCCCGGAGACGCGCCGGTGATTTTCGCATCAAAGCCCAGGTGACTCATGTCCGCCGTGCTGGCCGCGCTCCTGTTCATCACGTGCCAGGCCGAGCCGCCGGTGCGCGTCACGGTCGTGATCGTTCTGGCGACAAACCAGAACGCGGTCGTCGATGCGAAGCTGAAGGACCTTGCGAAGGAAGTGCAGAAGCGCGACCCGAAGCTGACCGGCTTCAAACTGGTCGCGACCGAATGCAAGTCGATCCCGGTCGGTGCGTCCGAGGTCATCACGCTGACCGACAAGCAGGAACTCAAGATCCAAGTGGACAAGGCGAAGGACGCGAACGGGCGTATCAGTATGACCCTCAACCCGCCCGCGATGGACTCGGTTACCTACGCATGCGCGTGCGACAAGTTCTTTCCGGTTGTAACGCCGCACCGCACCAAAGCGGGCGAACAACTCATCATTGCGGTGATGGCGAAGCCCTGCACGCTGAAGAAGTGAGGCGGCCCGGTCCTGAGTTGGTCTCCTCTCGTGGGGGACAGACGGGGCTGGAGCCCTGGAGGCCGAGTCCACTTCTGGCGGCGGTGGTGGCGTTCGGCTTGGTCGGGGTGCTATTCGGCGTGAGCGAACCGCTCGGGCGGCGGTGGTTCCGGGGCGCGCCCTACGGCTCTCTTGTGTTGGCGCAACTGGCGTCGTGGCTCGTGTTGCGCGTGCTGGCGCGGGTACTGGACCGGGCGCTGGATTTGTTTTTAGATCTGGTGCTCTTGTGCTGGCCGCGTCGGTGACGCCGGCAACCCGGGGAGCGAAGTTCACGCAATTCGCCCCCTCACACGGGCGTGAGCCAACTTCGGAGGACCCGAACTCTGGGCTCAGGTTTGTGGTTGTGGTTCGGTCGTCCACAGGGCAATTACTTCTGTTACTGTGGCGGCCACTCACGCTCCGGCTCCGGTCTATGCATCATCGCCGGCCGGATAATCGCGCTGGCTGGAAGGGGGCGCCGCCCGCAAACGGAAACGGTCTTTGCGTGGGGAATGTCATGTTGTCAGTCCAGTCATTCGATCATATTTTTATGTCATTTAGGTGATGTGAACCACGCTATTCCGGCAATCGATGGTAGCAAAAGTTGGTCACCCAACCACCGCCCTCAGAGGGGCGCTGTACTGCCTTAGCGGTCAATTGCCCAAGATGTCATTAGTGCGCATGTGCATTGAATAGCTGTGTAAACAAAAAAGCCCCGGCGGACCTCCCGCCGGGGCTTCACTCTGGGGAAGAGTGGTGCCTGTGAGCGGAAGTCGGAGCGGTCGCCCGCTCAGAGTCCCGTTCAGTCGATGGAATGCGCGAACAGAGAGAACTTGCGCAGGGTTGTAGGGTTTTTGGCGGAATGCACAGGATCGGCCGCGCTGAAGACACGCTTGTGCCGCCCTTTGATCCGTTCAACCCGCCAAAAATCTTCACCTTTCTGAACTTACGACAGTTTTACGCCGAGTTCTTTGAGCTGCCGGGCGTCAACCGCCGCCGGCGCCCCGGTCATGAGGTCGCGGGCCTTCTGGTTCTTCGGGAACGCGATCACGTCGCGGATGTTTGTCGTGCCGGCGATCACCATTGCCCAGCGGTCGAGGCCGAGCGCGATGCCGCCGTGTGGCGGGGCGCCGCTCTTCAGCGCGTCCAGCAAGAACCCGAAGCGACCTTGAGCGTCTTCGGGCGTCATGCCAAAAATCTCGAACACGCGGCTCTGGACATCCTGCCGGTGGATACGGATCGAGCCGCCGCCCACTTCGTACCCGTTCAGCACCATGTCGTACGCTTTTGCGCGGACCTTCCCAAGGCTCTCGTTCTGCCAGAAGTTCGGCAGGTCTTCGTCCATCGGTGCGGTGAACGGGTGGTGCATCGCGTCCCAGCGGTTCTCTTCCTCGTTCCAGGTGAACATCGGGAAGTCGAGCACCCAGGCGAAGTTAAAATGCTCGGCCCGTGGCTGGAACGGGACCGGGGCGTACACCTCTTTCTTTTTCTTGGCGGCGTCGGCTTTATCCTTCTCGGCCTTGTCGTGCTCGGCCTTCTCGTCCCACCAGTTCTTGTACAGTTTGAGCTTGGTCGCCAAGTGGATGCGGAGCGCGCCGAGGGCGTCGCACACCACCGCTTCCTTGTCCGCGACCAGCAGCAGGAGGTCGCCGTCGGCGGCGCCGAGGCGCTCCTTCAGTTTGGCCTTCAGCTCGTCGGAGAAAAACTTCTCGGTCGCGCCGGTGAACTTGCCGCCTTCGACCTTCATCCACGCGAGACCCTTTGCCTTGTAGGTCTCAACGACCTTCGGCAGCTCGCCGCCAGGCTTCAGCGCGGTGTTACTGAACGCCGCGGCACCGCCTGTAGCGTTGATCGCCCGCACCACCCCACCGGCCGCGACGGCATCTTTGAGGAACTGCGCCTCGCTGGCCCCGGCGATGTCGGTGATGTCCACGATTTCGAGGCCGAACCGCAGGTCGGGCTTGTCGGAGCCGTACTTCGCCATCGCCTCCGCGTAGCCCAGGCGAGGGAAGGGGAGTGGGAGTTTCACGCCCAAACACTTGTCGAAGATGTCAGCGGCGAGCTTCTCCATGACGGAAAGCACGTCCTCGCGCTCGACGAACGACATTTCGACATCGAGTTGCGTGAACTCGGGTTGCCGGTCGGCGCGCAGGTCCTCGTCGCGGAGGCAGCGGGCGATCTGGAAATAGCGGTCGTAGCCCGAAATCATCAGCAACTGCTTATACAACTGTGGCGATTGCGGCAGCGCGAAGAACTCGCCGTTGAACACGCGGCTGGGCACGAGGTAGTCGCGCGCCCCTTCCGGCGTACTCTTCCCGAGCAGCGGGGTTTCGACTTCAAGGAAGTGGTTCGCGTCCATGTAGTCGCGGATCACCTTGCACAGCCGGTGCCGCAGAACGAGCGTTTTCTGGAGCGTGCGGCGCCGCAGGTCGAGGTAGCGGTACTGGAGGCGCAGGTCCTCGTTGGCCAGTTCGGTGCCGAACTCGTCCACCTGGAACGGGAGCGGCGGGCACTCGTTGAGCACGCGGAGCGTTTTGGCTTCCAGTTCGACGGCCCCGGTGGCGATGTCGGCGCGGGCGGCGCCCTCGAGCCGCTTTTGCACGGTGCCGGTTACCGACAGCACCCATTCGGCCCTCAGCCGCTGCGCGGACGCGAACAGCTCGGCGTCGTCGGCCTTCCGGAACACCACCTGCGTCAGGCCGTAGCGGTCGCGCAGGTCGATGAACACCTGGTGCCCGTTGTCGCGCGCGGCCAGCACCCACCCGTTGAGGGTCGCGGTGCTCCCGACGTGTTCTTCGCGGAGCTGGTCGCAGGTGTGTGTCCGCTGCCACTCGGCCATGAGGTTCTCCCGGCAATGGTATCGACGTTGAGCGTCAGTATACGGACGCCGTCCGGACCCGGGGGTTCGGCTTCCACCGGCCGGCCAGATAGCGGTATCATCCGGTCGTTACAAACCTTCCGCGCGTGGGAACGGGGCGTCATGCCGCTGGACGAAAAGGTGCTGGTGATTCCGACCGAGCGGTTCCGGGCGGCCGGGTACTTCCACGGGTTCCGACCCGCGGACGACGCGTACCGGTCCGCGATCCTCGACCCCACTCGGTTCAGCTTCCCGGCTCGCGCCGAGGTGGAAAACGACCCCTCGTTCAAGCAGTTGATCCCGTACATCGTGCTTAGGTGCGGGGAGCACGTGTTCCACTACCGCCGCGGCGCCGCGGGAACCGAAAAGCGACTCGCGGCGTTGCGCTCGATCGGCATCGGCGGCCACATCAGCGAGGCCGACGCCGCTGGCGGGATCGACCCCTACCGAACGGGAATGCTGCGCGAGCTAACGGAAGAAGTCGAGTTGGGGTGCGCGTACCGCGAGCGGTGCGTCGGGTTCATCAACGACGACCGCACGCCCGTCGGGAGCGTTCATCTGGGGGTTGTACACGTTTTCGATTTGGAGGCGCCGGCGGCGCGGGCGCGCGAGGACGCGCTCGCCGAGAGCGGTTTCGCGCCCCTGGCCGACCTGCTCCGCGAGGCCGCGCAGTTCGAGACGTGGTCACAGTTCACACTGGAAGTGCTGTAATAAAGGATACGGTACCGTTGCTCGGAACCTCCCCCACACCGACCGCTCCCAAACGGAGCGGCGTTGTTCCTGTGCCCCGGCGTCGGTTCAGAATCTTAAGCCAAGGCGCTTACAGTGAGTTCATTTCGCGACGAGCAACTTTCGACCGTCGGGCATGATGAGCTGCCAGCCCTGCGGTGTGCGTTCCAGAGTCTTCGGCTTGTACTCGACCGCAACCGGGGCTGCTCGCGCCACCACTTCCGCGGGCCAAAGTTGGCCCGCGAGGGCGTTCGACGGCAGCGCCGGGGCGCCCAACAGTTCCGGGAGTCCGTCGGTTGGCGCGGTGAGCGGCAGCAAGAACCCCTTGGCATCGACGGCGCGCTTGCCTGCGGCCTGTGGCACGCGCAGCACCGGCTTACGGAAGGTCAGGGCGACCGCAACCACGTCGGGCGGTTCGATGGTGACGGAATCGACGCGCATCACCCACGGGTGAGCGGCGAACGCTGCCGTGAGGCGCGCCTTCAGTTGAGGGTCGAGCAGTTGGAACGCTGAGCCGGTGTCGGCGGTGTAACGCACTTCGGTGAGGAACGTTTCCCGGTCTGTGCCCGGCGGCGGGTCGCACCGGATGTCCGCAAACGGCACGGAATAGCGGTCGCGCGGGCCGATGCCGCGTTTCGCCTGATCGCCCAACAGCGACAAACCGAACAGCAGCGCCGCCGCGAAGCCGAGTGTCAGCAGGACGGTCAGGACCGGGCGCCCGCCGTGCGGCGATGGCGGGGCGGGCGGGGCCTTCTTGGCGCGTTTCACCAGACGTGCAGCTCCCGCTCCAGGGCCACGCCGGTGCGCTCCTTCACCTTCGCCTGGACGTGATCGGCGAGCTGGATGATGTCGCGCGCGGTGGTCCCCGGGTGGGCCACCGCGTAGTTCGAGTTCCGCTCGCTCAGCTCTGCGGCCCCCGTGCGCGCCTTGGTGAGCTGCGCGCGGTCGATCAGCGCCGCGGCGGTGTTGCCCGGCGGGTTGCGGAACAGGCGCACGTACTTCTGGAAGCTGAGCGGTTCCGAAGTCTTCCGCTGGATCCACGCCTTCCGCATCTTCTTGAGCACCTGCTCCGACGGTTCGGTCTCAAGTTCGAACTCGACCGACAGAATGACGGCCTCGTCGATGTCGCTGTCGTGCTCGCGGAACGTGAGCTCGTCGCGACCGCGAACCTGCACCTTGCCGGCGTCGGTGAGCACGGTGACGTTGCGGACCGCCTGGCTGATCTCGCCGCTGCGGTCCCCGACGTTGCACCGCACGCTACCGCCCACGGTGCCGCGGATGCCGACGAGGGTTTCCAACCCGCCCAACCCGTGCTTGACGGCGAACGCGATGAGGTCGAATAGCGCGGCACCGCCACCCGCGGTGACCTTCTTGCCGTCCCGTCGGAGGAACGTGAACGGCTCGGCGGTCAGCCGAATTACGGCGCCGGGAACCGGTTCGTCCCGGACGAGCAGGTTGAACCCGCCGCCGAGCATCCGGACGGGGACCTTCTCACGCTGGCAGGCGGCCAGCACGGCGTTCAGTTCGTCCACGGAACGCGGCTGCACGAGGAACTCGGCCGGGCCGCCGATCGTCAGGTGCGTGAACGGGGCGAGCGGTTCGTTCCGCTTCGTGATTTCCGGGAACTCATCGGCAAGGGACATGCACGGCCTCCTTGCCCCTTACTGTATCGCTGTAACAACGTGTTTTGTAGCAATCCGCGCGAAGTTCCCGACCGGTTCGGGGCTACCGACCCGTGTTGATGCGGCACAGGTGCTTCGTCCCGCGGACGGAGGTACCACCGGCGGAGAACGCCCGGGCGAACGAGCCCGAGAATCGCGGGTCCGATGAGCACTTCGGTTCTCCTGCCAGCGGGTCGGGGCGGCGGGAGGTTCGTTCAAGCACACGGGGCGCGTTCGAGGAACGAAAATCCACACGGATGCGTCGAAACGGTACGAGAATTCCGTTGTAGTGTTAGACATAACAGGGCGCCTCCGGTTCCGAGCGCGCCGCGAGTCCGGACCAACCCTTCGCGGAGTTGTGTATGGGAGCCACCAAGCTGGCGCGGGCGATGTGCGCGATCGCCCTGTTCAACGGCGCACTGTTTTTGTGCGTTAAGGATGAGGCTTTTGCGGGCGAGAGGGAGGAGCGGGTCAAGAAGCTGACCGCCGACCTACGCAAGAGCAAGGACGCGAAGGCCCGCATTACCGCGCTCCAGGAACTCGGCGAACTGGCGCAGATCAAGAAGTCGCTGGTGCAGGACTCGCTGCCGGACATTTATAAGGCCGTGGAAGACAAAGACCCTGGCGTGCGCGCTGCCGCCGCGGAGACACTCGGGAAGGCCGACGAACCTTACGATAAAGCCGGCGATATACTGGTGAAGATGCTCAAAGACGACAAAGAGACCGGGGTGAAGATCGGGGCGGCAAAGGGGCTCGCCGCGATGGGAATGACTGCCAAGGCCGCACTTCCCGCGCTCCAAGAAGTAGTGCAAGCCACCAAGGGTGAAAAAAAGGGTCCACTCAACCAACTCAACACCGCTGCGAAAAGTGCCGTTCAGTTGATTAGGGGCACCAAGAAGTAGTCGTGTGTGGCGCGATCGTTCCTGTTTGGAAGCCCGGGACATCCCGGGCTTTGCCTTTTCTGGTTCACGCGCCCGGCGCTGCGGGTACACTCACTCGGTCCCACCGCAGAGGTCCCAATATGCTGCCAGTCGATCGCCGCTCGTTTTTGACCGCGTCCGCCTTCGCCGCGAGCGCCTGGGGTGCCCGCTTGCCCCGCGGCGCAGGCACGGAGTCACCGCGCACGAAACCCCCAAAACGCGCGAAACCGGCGGCGAAGAAGCTGGCGGTGGTGTGTTCTACGTACCACTACCTGTCGCACGCGTATCACATCGCGGGCCGCTACCTCGACGGGTACATGAAGGGCGACGAGCACCACTTCCCCGACTTCGGTATCGCCAGCGTTTACGCCGAGCAGGTGAAGGGTAACGACCTCAGCCGCGAGCTGGCCAAGGAGCACAGCTTCCGGCTCTCGGAAGCCATAGACAACGCGCTCACTCTGGGAACCGGGAAACTCGCCGTCGATGGCGTGCTGCTGATCTGCGAGCATGGCGACTACAAGTACAACGATCGCGGCCAGAAGCTGTATCCGCGGTACGAGTACTTCAAACAGATCGCCGCAACGTTTGAGAAGAGCGGCAGGACCGTTCCGGTGTTCTGCGACAAGCACCTGAGCTACGACCGCACGAAGGCGGCCGAGATGGTCGCCACGGCGAAGAAGATGAGCTTCCCGCTCATGGCGGGTTCGTCGCTGCCGGTCACTTGGCGCCGGCCCGAACTCGAGTTCGCGCTCGGGACCAAGATCACCGAAGCGCTACTCGTGTCCCGCGGCGAACTCGAGATCTACGGCATCCACGCGCTCGAAGCCCTTCAGTGCATGGTCGAGAGGCGGTTCGCCGGGGCGGACCCGAAGCCCGCCAATCAGGGCGTGAAAGCCGTGACCTGCTTGCAAGGCGACGCCGTCTGGAAGGCCGGGGACGACGGGGTGTGGTCGTGGGAGCTGCTCGAACACGCCCTCGGGCGCAGCACCTCGCGCAACGCCGGCGACATTCGCGCGAACTGCCGCCGGTTCCCGCGCCCCGCCACCTGGGGCAACTTCGTGAAAGGGCCGATCGCGTTCGTGGTGGAGTACGCCGACGGGTTGAAGGCGACCGTGCTGCAACTCGACGGGCACGTCGCGGACGAAACGTTCGCGTGCCGGGTGGAGGGCGAGAAGAAGCCGTCGTCGTGCCTGTTCTGGCTCCCGCCGCCCCCGGGCGCGGCGTTCCTCGAGGCGCTGGCCTCGCACACCGAGACCTTCTTCGCAACGGGCAAGGCGCCGTACCCGGTCGAGCGCACGCAGCTCACCGGCGGCGTCCTCGATTACGCGCTCGAGGCGCGCGTGAAAGAGTCCAAGCGGCTCGAAACGCCGGACCTTGACATTCGATACAACCCGCCCGCGGACAGCGGGTTCATGCGCGGCGATTACGCGAAACCCGTGAAGTAGCAGGCACGCCTGCGACCCGCGCTCGGCCAATCGTTGTGAATTTCCCGTGAGCCGTTGACGCTCCAGAGCTTGCGGCATACGATGGATTTTTCGATTCCCTCAAGCCGTTGCTGGAATCTGGGGCCTCCGCGGATGTCCGAGCCGAGCCTGACTGCCGAGTCGTTTGCTGCCGCTGCGGGCCGTTTGGCCGCGTACCGCGACCGCACGGTGGTGGTCAAACTCGGCGGCAGCGCGATGGAGGAGCCGGCCGCCACCGACGCCTGCTTACGCTCGGTCGATGTGCTGGACCGGTTCGGCGTTCGCGTCGCGCTGGTGCACGGGGGCGGCAAGCCGATCGACCGCGCGATGACCGCTGCCGGGCTGACGCCGCGGAAAGTGGCCGGGCGTCGGTACACCGACGCCGACACCCTCGCGGTCGTGGTGCGGGTGCTGGGCGAGATCAACGCCGACCTCGTTCAGCGGGCCGAACGCATCGGTGCCCGGTTTCGTGGGTATTACGACGACGGTGCCGGTTCGGGCGACTTCGCGGGCTGGCCACTCACCGGCGCGCGCCTCTCGCTGACCGACCCGACTGGTGCGCCGGTCGATCTCGGTCACGTCGGGACCGTTACTGGCGTTGCCGTGAACGCACTCCGCGCAGCCTTTGAGCCGAGCGACGGGCGCGACCCGTCCGTGCCGATTCTTCCGTCGCTCGCGCGGGACGCCGCCGGCGGGTGGCTCAACATCAACGCCGACACCGCCGCGTCCGCTGTTGCCGGTGCGCTGAAGGCCGACATGGCCGTATTCCTCACTGACACGCCCGGCGTGCTGCGTGACCGCTCCGACCCGAAATCGCTCATCTCGAAGTTGACCGAAGCCGAGGCCCGCGGTCTGATCGCGTCGGGCGTTATTGACGGCGGAATGGTCCCGAAAGTGGAAGCGTGCTTCGAGGCGCTCGAGGCCGGTGCCAAATCGGCTCTCATACTCGACGGACGTGTTCCCTACTCACTTTTAGACGTGTTTTTAAAAGATACGTTCACCGGCACCGTCATCACGCGGTGACCCCTTTCCCGCGCGCGACTAACCCGTTTCCCTCACCCACGTTCCCTGCCGAAATGACGACATCCGACACGCTTTCGAGCGAGCAGGTCATCAGCCTGGCGAAGCAGCACCTCACGCAGAACTACACGCGGTACCCCGTCGCGCTGGTGCGCGGCAGCAACTCGTGGGTGTGGGACGCCGAAGGGAACCGGTACCTCGACTTCTTCCCGGGTTGGGGCTGCGGCATCCTCGGCCACTGCCCGCCGCGGGTCGTGCAGGCGGTTCAGGAACAGGTCGCGACGCTGATCCACGTTCCGAACACGTGGTACACCGAGCCGCAGGCGCTGCTCGGGCAGGCGCTCGGCGAGCGCACGGACTTCGGCGGCATCAGCTTCTTCTGCAACAGCGGTACGGAGGCCAACGAGGCCGCCATCAAGCTGGCCCGGCTCAACGGGAAGCCGAAGAACAAGTACAAGATCGTGACGCTCACGGGGAGCTTCCACGGCCGCACGATGGGCGCGCTGACCGCCACGGCGCAGCCCAAGTACCACGCCGGCGTCGAGCCGATGCTGCCGGGGTTCAACTACGCGCCGTGGGGCGACCTGGACGCGGTCGCGAAGGCGATCGACGGCGAGACCTGCGCGGTGATGTTCGAGCCGATCCAGGGCGAGGGCGGGGTGAACGTGCCGCCGGCGGGGTTCCTCGAAGGGGTCCGCGCCCTCTGCGACCAGCACGGCCTGCTGCTCATCCTCGACGAGGTGCAGACCGGGATGGGACGCACTGGGAAGTGGTTCGGCTACCAGAACTGGGACGTGAAGCCGGACATCATCACCCTGGCGAAGGCGCTGGCGGGCGGGGTCGCGATGGGCGCCCTCGTGGCCCGGCCCGAGGTGGCCGAGAAGCTGAAGCCCGGCACGCACGCGGCGACCTTCGGGGGCAACCCGCTGGCCGCCCGCGCGGCGCTGGCGACCATCGAGACCATCGAGCAAGAAGGCTTGCTCGAACGCGGCGTGCAACTCGGTGCGCGGTTCCTTCAGCGCTTCACAGAGCTGAAGGAGAAGTGCCCGCTCGTCACCGACGTGCGGGTGAAGGGCACCATGATCGGCGTGGAGCTGAACGTCGAAGGCGCGCCGGTGGTGCAGGCGTGCCTCGAAAAGGGGCTGCTCATCAACTGCACGCACCAGACGGTGCTGCGGCTGCTGCCGGCGCTGACACTGTCCGACGAGCAACTCGAGGACGGGTGCGACATCATCGCCGACGTGCTGCTGGGCCTGAAGCCGTAAATCGAAGTGGTCCCAAGTCTCAGGTCCACAAGTCAGAAGTCAGCCGGTGGGCACCGCGCTGATACTCGACTTGGGACCTGAGACTTGTTGACTTGGGACTCGAAAACATGAAACACCTCCTGAACCTCATCGACCTGACCGGCGACGAGCTGCGGCACCTCCTGAGCGAGGCTGCGCGGCTGAAGGACGCGCACGCGCGGCGCATCCCCGCCCACAGCCTGACCGGTCGCGTGGTGGGGCTCGTGTTCGAGAAGCCGTCGCTGCGGACCCGGGTCAGCTTCGAGAGCGGGGTGGCCCAGCTCGGCGGGACCGCCCTGTACCTGCCCGGGAACGAGGTCGGGCTGGGGTGGCGCGAGAGCCTGGCCGACTTCGCCCGCACCATCTCCAACTACGTCGATGCGCTGGTTCTGCGGGTCTACAAGCACTCGACGCTCGACGGGATCGCGGCGACCGGGAGCGTCCCGGTCATCAACGGGCTGTCGGACTGGTCGCACCCGTGCCAGGGGCTGGCCGACCTGCTGACGGTGCGCGAGCTGTTCGGCAGCGAGGCCGGGCGTACGGTGGCGTTCGTGGGGGATGGGAACAACGTGGCCCGGTCGTTGGCGGTCGGGTGCGGTAAACTGGGCGCCAACTTCGTGCTCGCCTGCCCCCCGGGGTACGGGTTCGACGAACCGTTCAAGGCCGACTATGCCGCGCGGGTGGGGGGCGAGCCGCCGAAGGAGTTCAATGACCCGTTCGCGGCGGTGAAGGGCGCGGACGTGATCTACACGGACGTGTGGACCAGCATGGGGCAGGAGGCGGAGCGCGAGGAGCGGCTGAAAAAGTTCGCCCCGTTCCAGGTGAACGCCCAGCTCCTGTCGAAGGCCGCACCGAACTGCAAGGTGCTGCACTGCTTGCCCGCGCACCGCGGCGAAGAGATCACCGACGAGGTGATGGACGGCCCGGCGTGCGCCGCGTTCCAGCAGGCCGGCAACCGCCTCCACGCGCAGAAGGCCGTGCTGGAATGGTTGTTGAAGTGAAAGTGTTCACCGCCGCGCAGGGTGCTGAGTTTCTCGCGGCCCATTGTGTTGATCTTTGTGTCTTCGTGGTGAACTCCTTCATGCCCCGTCCGAACGACCGCCTCCCGACCGCGCTCCGCGAACTCAGCTTTACGCGCGGGTATACCCGCCCGGCGCCGGGGTCGGTGCTGGTGAAGATGGGCCGCACTACTGTTCTCTGTACGTGTTGTGTGGAGCCGAAGGTGCCCGACTTCCTCGTCGGGAAGGGGAAGGGCTGGCTCACCGCCGAGTACGGCATGCTCCCCGGCTCGACGCACACGCGAAAGCCGCGCGATAAGGCCGGGAAGGTGGACGGGCGCAGCGTCGAGATTCAGCGGCTCATCGGGCGCAGCCTGCGGGCCGTCGTGAACCTCGACAAGCTCGGCGAGCGCACGCTCTGGATCGACTGCGACGTGCTCGAAGCCGACGGCGGTACCCGCACCGCGAGCATCACCGGCGCCTTCGTCGCGGCGGTCGATGCGATCAACTCCATCAAGTCGCTGCTCACGGTCCCCGTTACAGATGTGCTGACGGATAGCGTCGCGGCGGTCAGCGTGGGGCTATTGGACGGCGAGGAGCGTCTCGATCTGGAATACGTCGAAGACCGCGACGCGGACGTTGACATGAACCTGGTGATGACCGGGTCCGGGAAGATCATCGAGGTGCAGGGCAGCGGCGAAGAGGCCACGTTCACGCGCAAGCAACTCGACCGGTTGGTCGATCTGGGCGAGGCCGGTATTCAGGCGATCACACTCGCGCAGAAAGCGGCGCTGGGGAGTGCGTGGCCGTTCTGATCAAGGCAGTAAGGCAGATTGGCCACAAAAAAGCACAAAGGGCACAAAAGGAAACCAGAACGAAGACAGAAGAGTGTGTTTAAAAACTCTGCTCTCGTTTTGCTCTTTGGTTTCCTTTTGTGCCCTTTGTGCTTTTTTGTGGCCAAACTGCGTGTGGCCAAACTGCTTGCCTTACCTTCCCACGGCGTACATCAGTTTTCCTTCGACCACTACCGCATACTCGGGCTCTGGAATCGCGGCGGTCGGGATGAGTTTGATGGCCCGCACGTCGTGCAAGCGCTTCACGCCGTCGTGGAACTCGGCGAGCACCAACTGCGGGAACTTCACGCACACCGCGTGGAACAGCTCCGGGAGCGGGCAGGGGGGCGTGACCCCGGATTCGGCCCGCTTGTCGAGGTACTCGAGCGCGCTCAGCGCCCAGGGCACGAGCTGACCCACCGGCGCGGCGATCACCTGCCCGCTCGCCTCGGCGCGGCGGAGGGCCGCTTCGCACCGCTTCGCGAGCTCGTCGAGCCGTGCCAGCATCGTCGCCGCCTTCTCCTCGAAGTTCGCGGACAGCGCGGCGAGTTCGGCCCGCGCGTCCGCCATGAACTGCGGCACCCCCGTGCGGGTGGTCAGCAGCACGTCCTTCAGCTCGCGCAGGATCGAGCGCGGGGAGTCGTGATCGTGAACGAACCCGACCGCCTTCGGGGTCGCGCAGACCCACTCCGTAATGAGCTTGCCCTTCGCCTCGGTGCGGACCGTTTCGAGCAGCCCGTCGCGGAGCGCGAGCAGGGCCGTTTCGTTGGAGAGGCCCGCGCGCGACGGGAACAGCCCCGGCAGCTTGCCCGACTGGAAGAGCCGGTGTTCGCCGGGGGTGTGAATGGCGGTCTTGAGGGCTTCGAGCAGCAGTTCCGTGCGGCGCGGGTCGCTCGCGGCGGCGGCGGTCGGGTTGGGGCCGTCCATGCGTGGACCCGTGGTTTCGGAACGAACCGCGCGTAATGTAACCGTGTCTGTACCGAGAAGAAAAGCCCAAGGCGGACCAGGGATTCGCACCCCTGCCTGGGTTCCGAACACCGCGGCTTTAACCGCGACCTACGCGGCGACTTCCTGTGTTGGCGGTCGGTCGCTTTGAACCCTCTCAGGGCGATCGTTTCGTAGCCCGGCGTTCGCACCGCTGGCTCTTGTGACACCGGGCGTGAAACGTTGCGCCGATTGGAGTTTTGACGATGACCGTTTCCGTCCGCCCGCGCATCCTCAGTGGCGTCCAGCCGTCGGGCAAGTTGCACCTGGGGAATTATTTCGGCGCGATCAAGCAGCACATCGAGCGGCAGGACACGGGCGAGTGCTTCTACTTCATCGCCGACTACCACGCGCTCACGTCGCTGAAGGAGGCCGAGGAGAAGGAAGCCGGGGCGGCCGCAAAGAACAAGTCCATCAGTCCCCGGCCCGCACGGCAGATCCTGGCCGAAAACGTTCGCGATGTCGCCCTCGACTACCTCGCACTCGGTCTCGATCCCGCCAAAGCGAGCTTCTTCCGCCAGTCCGACGTGCCCGAGGTGTGCGAACTTGCGTGGTTTTTTTCGTCGGTGTTCGGAACGGCTCACCTCGAACGTGCCCACTCCTACAAGGACAAGGTCGCGCGTGGGATCACCCCGAGCGTCGGGCTGTTCACCTACCCGCTGCTGATGGCCGCCGACATCCTCATCTATCGTTCGCACCTTGTGCCGGTGGGCAAGGACCAGGAGCAGCACCTGGAGATGACCCGCGATGTCGCCGGCGCGTTCAACAACGCTTACGGGGAGGTTTTTCCGCTCCCGGACGGCGTGTACAACGAAGCCGCGGTCGTGCCGGGTACCGACGGCCAGAAGATGAGCAAGTCTTACGGCAACACCATCGAGATCTTCGCTGAAGGCAAGCCGCTCAAGAACGCTGTGATGGGCGTGGTGACCGATTCGACGCCCGTTGAGGAGCCGAAGAACCCCGACAAGTGCAACGCGTTCGCGCTGTACAAGCTGTTCTCGACGGCGGCCGAGCAGGCCGAGATGGCCGACCTGTACCGCAACCCGATGAAGGGCGCGGAGGGGCGCGGGGGCCGGCCGTTCGGTTACGGCGATGCCAAGACTTTGCTGCTCGCGAAGATCGATTCTTACTTCGCTGCGGCCCGCGAGCGCCGGAAGCAACTCGCACGCGATCCGGGGTACGTCGAGGAGGTCCTCACCGCCGGCGCCCGGAAGGCCCGTGCGGCGGCGCAGATCACGTTGCAACTGGTGCGGCAGTCCGTCGGGATGGGCACTCGTCCGGTGTAAGGTGACCTTCGTTCACGCCTGAAAACGGCCTGCTCGGCTCTGCATTTTTGCCGCCATTTCAGCCCGCGGCTGAACGCCGCGCGGCCTCCTGAATCGGTGCCACACATCCTACGATCGTGACCTACCGTTCACAGCGGGCTGTTCGCCGCAGGTTCCCGGACCTGCGGCGCCGCACCCGCACGCCCCGCCCGATTCGTCGCGAGGGTGCCCGCTGTGGCCATCGCCTGCCCGCACTGCCAGCACCGAATGACGCTCACCTCTATGAAGCCGGGGCGCTACCGGCCCCAGTGCCCGGGTTGCGCGAAGCCGTTTCTGCTGTGGGTGCCGGACGAACGCGCGGACGGGCCGGAGGTGCGGGACAACGCGACCGGCACGCCGGCGTCGGCGGTCGGGTTCGCGCTCGCGTGCCCGCCGGACGGCGAGCGGGTCGAGGGCGCTTTGCGAGTGCAGGGGGCACACGCGGTCGCGGACATGAGTCGGACACGAGCGCGCGGGGCGGACGATTCCCCCGGTCCGGGAGCGGGCGAACCCGAAGACACCCCTCTGCCGCCGCGGACGGAGGTGTGCGGGTACTCGATCGCGTGCGAACTCGGGCGCGGGGGCATGGGCACCGTGTACCTCGCGACGCAGCTCTCGCTCGACCGGCCCGTCGCGCTGAAGGTCATGAGCCGGCGGTGGGCGAACGACCCGGTGTTCGTGGCGCGGTTCACCCGCGAGGCGTTCGCCGCGGCGCAGTTGTCGCACCCGAACATCGTGCAGATTTACGACATCGGTGAGGTGGACGGCGCGCGCTTCTTCAGCATGGAGTACGTCCGCGGCCGGTCGCTGGCGGAGGTGGTCCGGGCTTCGGGGAAGCTCGACCCCGAGACCGCCGTGGGGTACGTGCTCCAGGCCGCGCGCGGTCTGAAACACGCCCACGACCGCGGGATGATCCACCGGGACGTGAAGCCCGACAACCTGCTGCTCGACGAGCAGGGCGTGATCAAGGTCGCGGACCTGGGGCTGGTGAAGACGCCGGCGCTGCCGCCGGCCGACGACCGGCCCAACGCGTCCAACTCGCAGAGTGGGCTCCACACGCTCCCGCCCGACGTGACCGGCGACCGGATCGCCCTCGGCACGCCGGCGTACATGTCCCCGGAGCAGTGCCGGGACGCGGCCAGCGTGGACCACCGCGCCGACATCTACTCGCTGGGCTGCACCCTGTACGTGCTGGTCACCGGCCAGCCCCCGTTCGACGCGACGACCGCGATCGGGCTGATGTCGAAGCACGCCTACGACCAACTGGTCCCGCCGGAGCAGATCGCCAGCCGGGTGCCGAAGGAGGTGTCGAGCGTCATCCAGCGGATGATGGCGAAAGCGCCGGAGGACCGGTACCAGGACATGAGCGAGGTGATCCGCACGCTCGAAGCGTGGCTCGGGGTCCACCGGGCGGGCACCTTTTCGCCCCAGGAAGAGCAGATCTCGCGTCTGGAATCCTCCGTGTTGCAGTTCAACACGTGCGGCGCGGTGCAGCTCCGGGGGCGGCTCATTTCGGGGTTCTTCGGCGCCGTGGCGCTCGTCGCGGTTCTGCTCGCGTTCTTTGGGAAGATCCCGTGGGCGTTCGGGACGTTCGCGCTGGCGCTGGAGGCGACGCTGGCGTACTTCGTGCTGGACGGGGTCACCCGGAAGGGGCACCTGTTCGCCTGCACGCAACGGTTCCTCACGGGGCTCGGGGTCGCGGACTGGGCCATCGGGCTGGCCGCGTTCGCGCTGTTCTGCGTGCTGCTCGCGCTGCTGAAGGTGCTGTGGATCTGGCTCGGTTTCGGGTTCCTCGGGGTCGGGCTTGCGCTCGTGCTCCGATACGGGGTCGATCGCACGCTGGCGGACGAGCGCAAGGCGGTGCTGGACGGGGTCGAGCGGCAGTTGCGTCGGATGCGGGCGCGCGGGCTGGACGAGGAGGAACTGCGGCAGTTCGTGGCGAAGTTCGCGGGCCGGCAGTGGGAGGAGTTCTTCGAGGCGCTGTTCGGGTACGAGGCGAAGCTGGCGGCGCGGGCGGTGCTCTTGCGTGGCGGTGTGGCGGGGGCGCGCGACAAGCACGCGGCCTGGCGGGAGCCGCTGATCGCGACGATGGAGCGGATCGAGAAGGGCCGCAAGGAGTCCCGCGCGCGGAACCTGCTGCTCGCCGTCGAGCGCGCCAACCTGCTCGCCGCCGGTGCGAGCGCCGAGAGTGCGGAGAACCACGCGAAGGCAGCGGCGGACGCGATGGTGCGTGCCGCGGCCGAGATTCGCAACGCGGAGACGGCGGTCGCGCGCCCGGGGTTCCGCGCTACGCCGTCCGCGCCCGCCCTGGCGGACGTGCGGACGTTGGTCCGGGCCGCCGAGCAACCGGGCGCATTCGCTCGCGGGGCAGGGCGGAGCCGCGACACGCTGGGGGTGCTGATCGGACTGTTCGTCGGGCCACACGTCCGCGCGACCACTGCGGCTGTGCTGTTGGCGGCGTGCGCGCTGTGGGCGAACCAGAACGGCCTGATATTTGGATCGCAAAGCGGTGCGGAGGGTGTGGCCCCTCCGGGAGCAATGCGGGTCACAGCGCCGCTGAGCCTTGCAGGGGTGCCCGGGCCGGCGCTGGCATGGGTCGAGAGCTTCAATGTGGGGCTAGCCGGGCTGCTGCTGGTCGCATCGCTGGGTTTCCGCGGGAACCTCATGAGTGCGTTCGCGCTGATCGGGGCCGCGGTCGCGATCGCGGGGCACCAGTTCGGAATTCGTACCGTCGAGCCGTTCCGCGACTACCACGTGTCGCTCATGCTCGGCGCGGTGCTGGCGCTGGTCGGGTTCCGGCTCGGAACGCGCTGAACCGTCACCCCTCCTCGCAACGAAAACACTGCAAACGGTATCACTGCCAAATCCGCATCATTCGGGTTTGAACGGACACAACTACCCAAACCGGCGAAGATGCAGAGCAGGGAGCATTTATACCGTTTAGCGACGGTGGTGGGATGGACAGTTGGGGTCTTGTCCCGCCCCACGCGGGCCTCGCGTTTACGAAAACACATTTTGACAGGATCGACAGGATTGACTGGATCAAAGACCGACCGGTTTAAAATCCTGTTCATCCTGTCGATCCTGTCAAAATTGTCTGGCCGCATCCATCGAGTGTTGGTGTGACCCCTCTCTCCCCGGGGCGCAGCGTTACTTTAAGCGGGGGGCATTCGGTCACCCGTTCTTCTTCACTCGTTTCCTTGAGGGGATGTGAGGGCGGTTCAGGTGACCGGTGCTAACGCCGAAGCCGCCGCACCGGCGAACGGTCCTGTCACCTGTTGATCGACGTAGTCCGATCGGAACGACCCCGCTCCAGGAGTTCGTGGTCTACTTGAGATCGAAGTTCTGCTCCGAATTCTGGCCTTCCCGGATCTCAACCACCAGCGGACTGACCTCGGTACCAAACGTATCGGGGACTCCTTTCCCCTCAATGCTCACACGACGGGTTCCGGTCGGCACCCGGTCGATCACGTATTTCCCGTCCTTGACTTTGCACCCGACGAACTGCTCGCCGTCCAAGTGGAAGATCACGCGTCCTGCTGCCAGTGGCTTCCCGTTTACCGTCACCGTTCCGGATACTTTGCCGTCCGCCGCCACGGCCGCCGGCGCGAAAAGAAGAAGTACCATCAGCGCTCGAAGCATGTCGCCTGTCCCCATGCGGCGGTTCGGGGTACGGAGGGCCGCTGCCGCATTCTGACCCTCGGGAGAAGTACGTCCCCTGCGACCCGCCGTTTCATTTTTCCACAGCAAGCATCACGGTCACGGCCAGTTACGCTCACGGGCATGAGGAACGGGGCCTTGTGGTCCGCCGCGGCGGCGACTCTCTGCCGCTAAGCTCCGAGCGGAGATCACCGATCCGGAGGCCAACACCCGCCACGATAGACCGTTACACACTCATCGGGTATCATGCCGCCGCATCACTCGTCGGGGAGGTCTCATGCTGCGCTGCGTCTTCACCGTCGCCGGTTTGCTCTTTGCCGGTCCCGTGTGCGCTGCGGACCTGCCCAAGGTCGCGGACCTTGTGCGGCAGTTGGAGTCGGGGGCGCCCGGGGAGCGGGTCATCGCGGCCGAGCAACTCGGCGATCTCGGGCCGGCCGCAGCCGAGGCGATCCCGGCGCTATCGCGCGCCGCACAGACCGCTCGGCGCTTGGCGAGCGAGGGCGACCCAGAAACGAGACGCGCCGGCGGTTGCCTGTACCAAGCCGCACTCGATGCGCTCGTGGGGATCGGGGCGAAGTCGGCGCCCGCGCTCATGGAATTGATGGTGGATCAGAAGGGCGAAATCCACGGAGAGGTGGTCTGGCTCATCGCCGAACTCGGTCAAGATGCGGCCCCGGTCGCTCCCGCTCTGGCAAAGTTACTTGCTCACGACAGCCAAGACATGCGGGTTTTTGCCGCAGGAATTCTGGCAAAACTCGGACCCGGCGCCGAGAAGGCCATTCCTGAACTGGTGGCGCTGTTCTTGAAGCCCACGAACAAGCACGACGAGAATCTGGTGGGGTCGAGTCGGTTCGCCCCGCCGCCGCGCGTGGCGGCCGTTCTGGCACTCGTGCGGATCGGTCCCAAGGCTGTTCCGGCGATCACCGACAAGATCCTCCCGGTCCTGGCCGAGGAATTGAAGACCGGCGAATCCGGTCCCGGCGGCTCGACCACTGACGTCCTGAGCGTTCTCGGGGAGGCGGGGGCGCCGCTCGTTCCGGCGTTGGCCGCGATCGTCCGCAAGGGTGAAGGCGGACTGTATCGGAAGGATGCTGGGCAGGCGCTGCTCGGTCTTGGGCCGACCGGGCGCAAGGCGTTCGCGGAACTGCTCGCGAAGGAGACGGACGCGCAGGGCGGATTGGTCTTGGCGCTGGAAGACTACGATTACCACTCAAAAGGGCGCTTCCCGCACTTCTACCGCCCGGACGCGCCGGCGCTGGACGTCATGCCGTTCGTGCCGGGGCTGGTCGCAACTCTCAAGAACCCGGAGCTGAAAGATCGACTGATCGCAGCTGACTTCTTGTGTGATCACCCGACCAAGGTTCCCGTCGCCGCCCGGGACGCGATAATCGAGTTGCTTCGCGATCCGGCCGTCAAAGAGCTGCTCACAAAGTATGAGGGGTATTGGCTTCTCCCCCGCATCGGGCGGTTCGGCGGGCCGGGCTTCCGCACGCTCACCGCGCTCCTCGACTCGGACTCGGTCTACATGCGCACGTTTGCTGTCGCGCAGCTCCGGGGGGCGAGACGGTGGTCGGCGGGTGCTCTTCCGAAGCTACGGACGTTGGCCGGTACACCGGACATGAAACTGGCGCTCGACGCGGCGTACACGGCCGCCTGGTTGAGCTTTGACCCGAAAGACGCCGCACCCCTCGCGGGGAGGCGGTTCCTCCGCAGCGCCGACCCTGAGATTCGCGCCGACGCCGCAACTCGTCTGGAATGGCTCGGGCCGGTCGGCGTGCCGCACCTCGACGCGCTTGTTCCCCTGCTCGACGATAAGGACGAGGAAATTGTTCGGGCCGCCGCCTGGGCGATTCGGGCGGGAGCGCCGAAAGGGTCCGCCGCGGCACGCGCTTTGGCCGAACGAAAACATGACCGCAACGGGGCGGGCGAGTTCATCCCGGAATTGGAACCGGAACACGAGCCGCGCCCTCCCGGCGTTCCGGAGTTGATCGACGTGCTGCGAGCGGTGGACGACGCGAAGCGGGTCGGGGCTGCGCTCGATCTGGGCGACCGCGGCGCGGCTGCAAAAGATGCCGTACCCGCGCTGAGGAAACTGTTACTCGACCCGGACGCCGACTTGCGGTTCGCGGCGGCTTACGCGCTAGCCCGGATCACCGGCGACACCCCCGCGCTGCGACGGCTGATGGCTGGCGAACTGGAGCGGCTCGCCAGCGGGCGTTCGGCCCCTTGGCTCGTTCTGTGTGGAGAGCCGGAGCCCGACACGGCGACCGGACCGTTTGTCGGCGGACGCCCGGGGGCGTGGATTGCGGCTGCCGCGTTCGGGCGCCTCCCGCCGGACTTCCCGGAACTGGTTCCGGTCGCTGCGCGGTGCCTCGAACGATATGGCGACCTAACGGTACTGATGGCCGGGTTGGAGAAATACGGGCCGAAAGCGAAGGCCGCCGTGCCCGCCCTGCGGAACGTGTTGCGCAGGGCGAAGGAACCGCTCGACGCGTTTCCGGGTTACGAGTTCAAATCGGCCTGCTCGGCGCTCGGGGCGATCGGCCCAGACGCTCGCGACGCGCTGCCCGAACTGCGTCAACTGTTCGACTCGGGCGAGGTCGAACTCGCCTTGGCCGCCCGCGACGCGATCCGAACGATCGCCGGCGAAAAGTAACTTCGAATGGAGACGGTTACGGAAACGACAGTGCTGGAGAAGCCCTAACGGATTCCTTGATGGCGGCTCTCCGTCAAGCCTTGTGGACCTCGGCCTGACCGTGCGGCGGTAGCAAATCACAGGGCACGCTGGCTCTTCCGCTTTTCGTAACTATCTCCTTTATGACGGCTATTCCAGCGGAGATAATCGCACGGGTCGGGTTCGTGCGTTTCCGTCAGTCCTGGGAGGGGTCGCGCCATGCGCAAGTTGCTCGCACTCGCACTGTTCGCGGCGTCCGTCACCGCCCTCGCAGCGTTCAGTCCGGTCATCGCCGACGACAAGAAGGATGACAAGGAGATCAAGCCGGAAATCGAGGTCGTGTACGTTCCGACACATGAGAAGGTCGTATCGGCGATGCTGAAACTGGCCAACGTGAAGGAAAATGACACCGTGTACGACCTCGGCTGCGGCGACGGTCGGATCACGATCGCAGCGGTCAAGGAGTTCAAGGCGAAACGGGGGCTGGGGCTCGACTTCAACCCGGAACGGCTCAAAGATTGCGCGAAGCGAGTGAAGGACGAGAAACTTACCGAGGAACAAGTCAAGAAGCTCGAGTTCAAGCGCGGCGATGTGCTGAAGATGACGCCCGAGGACTTCAAGGACGTGGACGTTGTGACGCTCTACCTGTACCCCCAAGTGAACCTGCGCCTGATGCCCGTCCTCAAGAAGGGGCTGAAAGTTGGGGCGAGAATCGTGTCGCACGATTTCGACATGGACGAGTGGAAGGAAGACAAGCAAGAGAAGGTTGAGGCTGACCGGACCCACACCATTTACCTGTGGACCATCAAGAAGGAAGATAAAGAAGATAAGGAAGAGAAGAAATAAAGCGATTCGAACGGCTGACCAGCCCCGTCACTCGCTCCGCGCGTCGGAGGTGCTGTGCCATCTGTTTAGTGTGTGGGGTGGGTCTGTTTCGTTCGTCATCGGGCCGCGCATTCTCCAGCGATTGAGCCCCGCATCCGGGATGCTGTGCGTAACCAGTACCGCGACGCCTGTTCCGGACTACCGGCGAGCGCTGCGAAGTGCTTCCCGGAGCACTACCCTCTCCCACAAAACGGCGACCGAACTTACTCGAGTAATTCGTCGCGTTTCCCGCGCGGTGTCGCACTGTTCTGGGCTCAGCCGATGGGCCTGTGACTGGACAAGTGCTGCCGTCTGACTGGTCGCGGACTGGCCGTTCGCTGGGTCGCGACTACCCACGAAATCTCACGCCGGAGCACCGAATGCGGCTTGCAGGCGAACAGAGATCGGTTCGGTCCTTGTGTCGCAAATGGTTGTAATGGAATATCTTGTGGCGAGCGAATTCTGGAGATCGCTCCTCGTACTCGAACAACGATCAGGGCCAAAAGCGATGGGCGAAACGGTTGGGACTTCCGGAAGTGCCCTGTGGTGGGAACGCGAAAGCCATCAGCGGGCGTTTTAACTCCACACGTGCTGGCGGTTCTGTGAATGAGCGACCTTGTTCTCTTGTGGTCAACGTTGATCGCTCCAACGCGGTGGGCGGCTCCGGAACCCGGCGCGTGATCGTTGCGGCTCGTTTCCGCGGGGCTCGGGGCTCGGTTCACCTAGAATAACTCCCACCACGAGCACACCTTGAGGCGGCAGAATGGCGAACAACACCCACGACGCGATCATCATCGGGGGGGGGCACAACGGGCTGGTGACGGCCGCGTACCTCGCCAAAGCTGGGTACAAGGTGTTGGTGCTCGAGCGCCGCGAGATTGTCGGCGGGTGCTGCATTACGGAAGAACTGTGGCCCGGGTTCAAGGTGTCCACCGCGGCCTACGTGAACAGCCTGTTGCGCCCTGAAATCATTAAGGACCTGGAACTCAAGAAGTGCGGGTTCGAGATGCTGCCGCGCAGCCCCTCGTCGTTCACCCCGTTCCCGGACGGGCGGTACCTGATGATGGGGCCGGACAAAGAGATGACGCACCGCGAGATCGCGAAGTTCTCGAAGAGGGACGCGGACGCGTATCCCAAGTACGAGGACATGCTTACGCGGGTGGCCGATTTCTTGGAGCCGATGCTGACACAAACCCCGCCCGACCCGTTCGGCGGGGTGGGATCGCTCTGGAAACTCGGGCAACTGGGAATGGGCTTCCGCCGCCTGGGCCGCACCACCGCGACCGAGGCGGTCGAGATCCTCACCGGCGCCGCCCGCCCCATTCTGGATCGGTGGTTCGAGTCGGAGGAACTGAAGGCGACCATCGCGACGGACGCCGTGATCGGGGCCTACGCGCCGCCGTCGCACCCGGGCACGGCTTACGTACTTTTCCACCACGTGATGGGCGAGTGCAACGGCGTGCGCGGTGTGTGGGGGTACGTCCGCGGCGGGATGGGGACCATCTCGAACAGCATCGCGTCGGCCGCGAAGAGTTACGGCGCCGAGATCCGCACGAACGCCGAGGTGGGCAAGATCCTGGTTAACAACGGGGTCGTTCAAGGGGTGGCGCTGAAAGACGGCACCGAGTTCCGCGCGCGCCGGGTGGCCTCCTGTGCGGACGCGAACGTAACGTTCCTGAAGCTGATGGACCCGAAGGACCTGCCCGGCGAGTTCACCGCGCAGGTGAAGAAGATCGACTACTCGTCGGCCACGGTAAAGATCAACGTGGCACTGGACCGGCCGCCGAACTGGAAGGCCCTTCCGTCCGACGGGAAGGTCGGGCCGCAGCACCACGGCACGATGCACATCTGCCCGGACCAGGACTACATCGAGCGCGCCTTCGACGACGCGAAGTACGGCCGCTGGTCCCAGAACCCGATGCTCGAATGCACGATGGCAACCGCCCTCGACAGCACGCTCGCGCCCGAAGGTAAGCACATCCTGAGTATGTTCGTGCAGTACGCGCCGTACCATTTGAAGGGCACGACTTGGGAGGTGGAAAAGGACAAGTTTGCGGACCGGTGCTTTGACATTTTGGAGGAGTATGCGCCGGGGTTCAAATCGAGCGTGCTGCACCGCATCGTCATCCCGCCACCGGACATGGAGCGGATGTGGGGCATCACCGGCGGGAACATCATGCAGGGGGCGATGAGCCTGTCGAGCATGTTCAGCTTCCGCCCGGCGGCCGGTTACGCCAACTACCGCACCCCGGTGAAGGGGCTGTACCTGTGCGGCGCGGCGGCGCACCCGGGCGGCGGGGTGATGGGCGCCTGCGGACTCAATGCCGCCCGCGAAATGTTGAAGGACCGGTGAAATGCTGAATAAGTTGAAAACACGTCGTTGCGCGATCTCACTCCTGCCGCGGGGCGTGAGACCACGCAAAAAGTTGTCCCAGCCTGCCAAGTAACTCTTGAAACCCGATTGCTCGCAGGTACCACATCAGCACCGCCGCTTGTCCCTGAGTTGCAACAGGATTCGGAGCCCGCATGAACGTCGCTGTCGTTGGCACTGGGTACGTCGGACTGGTTACTGGAACGTGCCTTGCCGAGACCGGCAATTCCGTCACCTGTGTGGACAACAACCCCGAAAAGCTCGCGCTGCTTCAGGGCGGCGGTATCCCGATCTACGAACCTGGGCTCGACGTTCTTGTGAAGCGCAACCGGGAGGCCGGGCGGCTCACCTTCACCGGCGATCTCGCCGCGGCCGTGCGCGGCGCGAAGTTCATTTTCGTTGCCGTCGGCACACCGGAACTGCCCAACGGCGACGTGGACCTGAAGTACGTGAACGCGGTCGTTGACGGCGTGTGTGCGGCCCTCAAGGAGTTGCCGAAAGGCGCGCCCGGTGACCGGATCATCGTTCTGAAGAGCACGGTGCCGCCCGGAACGAACCGGGCCGTCACGGAGCGGGTGATTGCCAACGGCTGCTCGCACGTGTCGGTCGCGAGCAACCCCGAGTTCCTCAAGGAAGGTGCCGCGCTCGAGGACTTCATGAACCCCGACCGGGTGGTCGTGGGCGTGCGCCACGAACTGGTCGGCGAGGCGCTCGGCGAGCTGTACGCGCCGTACTGCACCGTGGACCGGCCGTTCCTGGTGATGGCGCCCGAGTCCGCGGAGATGACCAAGTACGCCGCGAACGCGGTGCTCGCCACGAAGATCAGCTTTATCAACGAGGTCGCGAACCTGTGCGACGCCGCCGGCGCCGACATCAACGCGGTCCGGAAGGGCATCGGCCACGACCAGCGGATCGGGTTCCAGTTCTTCGCCCCTGGCCCGGGGTACGGCGGGTCGTGCTTCCCGAAGGACGTGCTGGGGCTCATCGCCGCCGCGCAGCGGATGGGCGTGAAGCTCCGCGTCTGCGAGGCGGTCGACGAGGCGAACGACGCGCAAAAGAAGGTGCTGTTCGGGAAGATTACGAAACACTTCGGCGGTCAACTCGCGGGCAAGACGTTTGCCGTGTGGGGGCTCGCGTTCAAGCCGAAGACCGACGACATCCGCGAGGCCCCGGCGCTGACCCTCATCGACGCGCTGCTGGCCGCCGGGGCGAAGGTAAAGACGTTCGACCCCGAGGCCGCAAAGAACGTGAAGGCCATTTACGGTGACAAGTTGCAGTACGCGGCCGACCCGCTGGGGGCACTCGACGGGGCCACGGCCCTGGTCCTGGTAACCGAGTGGCCGGAGTTCCGCGGCCCCGACTTCGTCGAGGTGAAGAAGCGGCTCGCGGCGCCGGTGATCTTCGACGGACGTAATCTCTACGCCGAGCAGGAGCATCACCTGCTCGAAGCCGGGTTCACGTACTACGGGATCGGTCGCGGGAAGAACTGATTTCTTCTTGATCCACAGCCTGTCCCGCTTCGAGATCACATAACCGAAGCGGGACGTGGACGGTGCGGCACTTAACAAACGGCGCGGCGTGTTACTGATTGAACAGGAACGCTTTCGAGTTCAGCAGCGCCCAGATGACGTTTTCGTAGGCGGTCTTCTTACTCTTCTCGTGCCGAGCGATGTGATCGAGTGCGAGCGCCAGCTTATCCTGACTCGGCTTCGCGCCGGTCGCGAGAAGGAACAGCTCCTCGACCTTCTCGGCGTCGGACCGTTTGTCTTTGGCGAGCCGGTCCGCGCGACCGCCGGGTCGCGCGATCTTGTCCTGTATTTCCTGGCTGTTCAGCAGGTGCAGCGTCATGGCGAGGCTGGCCTCGTTCACCCGCTCGCACTCACACGCGCTGATCCGCTGCGGGCGGCCGGTCACGTCCAGGAAGTACGACTGGAACGACTCGTCCGGCAGCATGATCGCCCGCGTCGGGGCGAACTTGTCGGTCGGCAGCCCGGCGAAACTCGTCGGGCTGTCGGTCAGCTTCATCACCGCATCGAACAGCACCTCGGCTTGGAGGCGCTTCGGGTAGTAGCGGGCGAACGACTGCTTGTCCCCGGTGTTGAACTCGTTCGGTTCGGGCGAGAGCTGGTAGGTTCGGCTCTTACAGATGGTTTTAACCAGGGTCTTCAGCGAGTACTTGTTGTCGATCAGCGTCTGCGCCAGTGCGTCGAGCAGTTCGGGGTTGGACGGCGGGTTGGTCACGCGCATGTCGTCGAGCGGATCGACAATGCCGCGGCCGAAGAAGTGCGCCCAGTATCGGTTCGCGACCGTCTTCGCGAAGAACGGGTTCTTGGGCGACACCATCCAGTCCGCGAACTTCTGCCGCGGGTCCTCGTCGCTCGCGGCGGTTGTGGGGTCGGCGTCGAGCGCCTTCATCGGCGCGGTTTGACCCGTGCGCTTGTTCTGAACGGCGCCGGCGCTGCGCACGAACAGAACCTGCTTCTGGTTCTGCTGGTTCTGGTTCGACGCGCCGGGCGTTTGCACGCTCTTGAACCCGACGCGTCCGAAGAACGCCGCCACGCCCCAATAATCGTCTTGCGACCACTTCTCGTAGGGGTGGTGGTGGCAGTTCGCGCACGCGAGGCGTTGCCCCAGGAACACTTGGCTCACGTCGTCCACGAACTGCTCGGGCGTCTTGACCTCCTTGTACCAGACCGTCGGCGGGGACTTGGTCTCGTCGCCGATCGCACACAGGATGTCGCGCACGAAGTCGTCGTAGGGCTTGTCCGCAGCGACCGCCTCGCGGATCCAGGTGTGGAACGCGAACGTGCCGTATGCGCGGTTCGGCTGGTTGCGGCGCTTGACGCGGAGGATGTCGGCCCACTTGTTTGCGAAGAAGTATGCGTACTCCGGCGTTTCGAGCAACCGGTCAACAAGGGCGTCTCGCTTATTGGCGCCTTTGTCGGCGACGAACGCTCGGACATCTTCCGCTTCCGGCAGGGTGCCGGTCAGGTCGAGATACAGTCGGCGGATGAACACCTCGTCGCTGCACAACCCCGACGGGACGATGTTCAGCTCCTTCCACTTCTGCGCGGTGTGACGGTCTACGACCGTTTGTTCCTTGAAGTCGAACGCCGCAGCCGCTCCCGCGCGTGGAACGGTCGCGCGGAACACGGTTACCTGCCCGTTGAACCGGGCCATTACCGCGGCCTGCCCGGTGATACTCAGTGTGTTCACCAGTCCCGTTTCGGACACGGTTGCGATGTCCGTGTCGTTGCTCTCGTACTGCGCGCGGCGAGTCACATCCTCCGCCGAGCCGTCGGAGTAGTGAGCGTACACCGCGAGTTGTTGCCGCCCTTTGCGGTCAAGCACGCGGCTCTCGGGGGAGACGCTGATCCTCGTGACAGCCGGGTCATTCTTGTCGCCGTAGGGCAGCCCGGACGCGATCCACCGGCGGACGATCTTGTACTCCTCGCTGTCCTTCTCCATCTTTTTGCCGCCGCCGTGCGGGACCGCGCCGATCGCCTTTGTGAGGAGCAGGCTGGCGTCCGGGGCGGCCGGGAACACGCGGCGCCCGCGACCCTCCTTCAACAAGTTCTCGTAGTCGAACGGCGGGTCAAATCCGAGCAGGGAGAGGCGGAACCCGTTTTGCCCAGCGATCTTTCCGTGACATCCGCCGGACGAGCAGTTCAACTTGGTGAAGATCGGCACGACGTGGTTGGCGAAGTTGATCGGCAGCGGCGTCTCCATCTTCCCCGCCACCACCGGCACATTGAGCGCCTTGCCTGCAACCCGAACGGTGATCTCTGTGGCGCCGTTGGAGAGTGGGAACACGCGGCCGTTCGGCTCGACGCGGGCAACTTTCGGGTCGCCGACAGCGTACTGGGCTGTACCGGTGAGGTCGATCGAGCGGCCGTCGGTGCGGATGCCGGTAACCAGGAGCTGGGGGGCGTCGTCCGCGCCCTTCAGGTTGAAGCCCGTCGGGTGTGTAACTATGGCGGTGATCGGGGCGTCGGCGGCTCGGGAGCTTGGAGCGGCGACGCAGAGGGCGAGAAGCGCGAGCGCGCGGCGGGTCATTGGGACGTCTCTGGCGTGGGGGCAGGCGGTGCGCACGCGGGTGCGGCGTCATGTGGGGTGTTCGGCTCACTTCACGCGGGTGAAGGTTTTGGAAGGTGTGCTCCGTCCACCGGCGAGGTTCATCGTGTCGCCGGCAATGCAGATCCTCTCGCGGGTCCGGCGGGCTCCTTTTAACGGCGGATCGAGATCGTTGAGGTACACCGTGTCGCCGGATCCGAGGCTGTATCGGCCCTGGATCGTTGCACCGCCGCTGGCGATGAACCGGCCGTCGGCGGTGAACTCGAACATCGCGCCGTCGGCGGCCTTCCATTGGCCGACGATCTTGCCCGTGTTGTGCGACTCGCACCCCGTCACGAGCAGCGCAAAGGTGATCAGGGTGAACGCGGCGTTACGTGAGAGGATGGGCATAAGGGCACACCTGCAAGAGGCCGTCGGTTGGTGGCCCGCGCGATGCGAACGGAGCAATACGATCCGTCCGTTATACCGTACCGCACCGATCCCTCGCCGTCATCAGCCGACCAACTCTTTCACCGGCTCGCGCTCATCAAGGACGTACATCGGACGGCCGGCGCCGTTGGCGAAGGTCATACCGGGGTCGATCCCGAGAACGCCGTAGATGGTACTGAGCAGACGAGGTACGCTCAGCGGGTTGTCTTTCGGCCGCTCGCCCTTGGCAGTGCTCGCGCCGATTGCTTGCCCCATCTTCAAGCCGCCGCCGGCGATCAGGGCGCTCATCACCGGGGACCAATGGTCGCGGCCGGCACTCGCGTTAACCTTCGGTGTGCGGCCGAACTCGCCCCACATCACGGTCACCACGTCGTCCTGCATCCCGCGGTCGTGCAGGTCCTGGATCAGGTTCGCGATGCCCTTATCGACGACCGGCAGTTGCCGCTTGAGAGTTTGGAAGTTCTGCCCGTGGGTGTCCCAGCCGCCGACCGAGAGCGTGACGCAACCGACACCCGCCTCGATCAGACGCCGGGCGGTCAGGAACGCCTCCACTCCCTTGTAGCGGTCGACGACCTTCGGGTCTTCCTTCCTGAGGTCGAGTGCGTCGCGGACGACCCCGGCCGTCACCATCTCAATGGCTCTCTCATTGTACGCGTCCATTCCGGTCATCGTGCCGGTGGCATCGATTTCACGGCGGGTGTCGTCGAACTTGTCGAGTAAGTTCTTGCGATCGCCGAGCCGGTCGGCGCTGACGCCGTTAGCGAGTCGGAGGTTCGCATTCCCTTGGCCGCCCGGTGTGAACGGTCGGTGCGCGATGCCGAGGTAACCCGGTTCGGTGCCCCGGCTCATCCCACGCAGACTCACGAACGGCGGGACTGCCCCTCCGGTTGAAGATCGCACTTTTGAGATCACCGATCCGAAACTGGGGTGGTCCGCAGTTCGGTTGACCCGTTCAGGGTAGCCGGTCATCACCAGCGAGTCCGAGTGCTCGTCGACGGACACGACCGAGCGGACGCACGCGAGCTTGTCCCACATCTTCGCTTGCAGCGGGAAGTGCTCGCAGATTTCGACCCCGGAGACGTTCGTCTTGATCGGTTTGAACTCGCCGCGGAACTCGGCCGGAGCGTCGGGTTTTAGGTCGTACATGTCCAGGTGGGACGGCCCACCCGGCAGGTAGATCATAATCGCGGATTTCTGCGCCGTACCTGTCTGCCTCTTGGCACCGGCCGCGCTCGCCGTGCGGTGCCGCATCACGTCGGCCACGGTCAGACCTGAACCGAAAGCGCCGATCTGGAGGAAATCGCGGCGGGTGTGCCCGTCGCAAAACCGACGGGCCGAGCCGAGAAATCGGAGCATGAGCGGAACCCTCGCGACCGCGGTCGGGTAAGAGGGGATTCAGATCCCATAGTGAGATGGGCGTGTGCGGTTCGGGTGGCACTCGGGAGGTTGTGCCGAGCATCGCGCCGCTCACTGAGTATTCACCCTCCCGCTGGGCGAAGTCAACTGAAATTGTCGTGCGATAGCGCGGAAGAGTTGAGAGGCGGGGTCAGCGTGGGGCGGGCAACTGGTGCGTTAGCCAGTCACCCGCTCGCAACCTATTGCGCTTCAAGTTCGGTTTGCAGCGCGAGCCATTTTTGCTCGGCCGCGTCGTGTTGCTCGGCGACCTCGGCCAACTCATCGCACATCCGCTGAAGCTCGTCGTCCTCTGCGGGTTCGCCGAGGCGCACCTCAAGGGCGCTCCGCTTCTCGTTGAGCGCTGTGAGCGTCTGTTCCAGCTTAACCATCTCCTGGCGGATGCTCTCTTCGCTCCGGGCGCCGCGGCCCCCCTTCGGGGCGTTACGCACTTGGTCAGGCAGCTTGGGGCGGTTCGCGGCCATCTCGCGCTCGCCGGCCTCGATCTCCTTGTTCACGCGATAGAGGTAGTCCTCGTACTTACCGCTGTACATCAGCACTTTGCCGTCGCGCACCTCGATCACGCCGTTCGCCACGCGCGAGGTGAAGTGCCGGTCGTGGCTCGTGAAGATCACCGTACCCTTGTACTCGTCCAGCGCGTCCATCAGGGCTTCGATGGTATCGACGTCGAGGTGGTTGCCCGGCTCGTCGAGAATGAGCACGTTGTAATCGCTGAGCAGCAGCCCCGCGAGGCAGAGCCGCGCCCGCTCGCCGCCCGACAGCACTTTGACGCTCTTCTGGAGGTGTGAGCCGCGGAACAGCATCGCGCCTGCGACTTCCAATACCTCCTGAATCTTCCGACCCTTACCCTTCTGTTGCAGGTACCCCTCGACCGTTTCGTTATCCGGCAGGGTGGTATAAACGTGCTGAGCGTAGACGCCCAATTTGCACCCGTGTCCCCACTTCACGTCTCCCTTGAGCGGTTTCAGCGAGTCGACGATTGTGCGCAGGAAGGTCGTTTTCCCCTGGCCGTTGTCGCCGACGATTGCGGTGCGCGTGCCGTGGTCGATTTCGATCTGTACATCCGACGCGATCTCGCGGTCGGGGTAGCCGATGGCGACATCGCGGCACCGCAGTGCGACCCCCTTGCGCGGTTCCACAATGGGCGCGCGGATGTGCGCAGTGGGCTCGTCGCCCAGCACCTCTTCGGTTTCGAGCTTTTCCAGCGCCTTGGCCTTCGACTGCGCGAGGCCGGCGGTCGCCGCCCGGGCCTTGTTCCGCGCGATAAAGTCTTCCAGGTGCTTGCGCTTCGCAATGACCGCGGCGTTGGCACGCTCGACCCGCTCGCGGTTCTCCTGCATGAAGTTCAGGTAGGCGTCTACTTTGCCGGGAAAATACGTCAGCTTCCCGCGCGATAATCCGAGTGTGTGCGTGCAGGTGGCGGCCAGGAACGCGCGGTCGTGCGAGACGATCAGGCACGCTGCCCGGAACTCCTTCAGGAAGTGTTCCAACAGGATCTGCGTTCGCAGGTCGAGGAAGTTGGTCGGCTCGTCGAGCACGAGCAGGTTCGGCTCGTGGAGGAGCAGCGCCGCCAGCTTGAGCCGCGTTTGCCACCCGCCCGAGAGCTTTGCAATCGGGCCGTTGAGGTATGCGCCCTTCAGCTCGAACTGCCCGGCCACCTCACCGCACTTCCAGTCCGGCTGCTCGCTGTCGCGCATCAGGAACTCGATCGCCGTCTCGCCCGGCAAGAACGGGTCGTGCTGGCGCAGGTAGCCCAGCCGCAAGTTGGTCCCGCGGGCGATCTCGCCGCTGTCGAGTTCCTCCTCACCCAGCAGGATGCGGAGCAGGGTGCTCTTGCCGGCACCATTTCGCCCGACGAACCCCACCTTCGTGTCGTCGCTGAGGGTGGCGGTGGCGCCGTCGAGCAGCACCTGATCGCCGTAACTCTTGTGCGCGTTGCTGATCTGGAACAGGATGCCCATCGTGCGGCTGCTTTCGGTTCCGGGTTCGAGTGCCGTTCGCGAGAATTCGTTCTGGTTGTGGAGCTTTAGCCTACAACGGGTGCCGGCTTTGCCGGCGCCAGGAGATCCCCAGTGGCTGCGGAAGGAGGAGCAGGCGTGGGCGCCGGTTGGTAGGGAATGACGTAGCGCACGACGAACAGAAAGAACACCATGTTTGCGGCGCTGTCACACAGGTGCAAAATCTCATGGAACCCGAACCCGGGCATCACTTTGGGCCACTCAGTAATTTCGCACACGGCCCCGGCCGTGTAAAGCAGTGCGCCCGCCCACATCCAGTTCATCGCCCGCCACCCGACCGCCCGGTAATACAGCGGCAGCGGCAGGATCCCGATCCATCCGAGGCTGAGGTAGATGACCACCACCCCCCAGTGCGGGACTTTCGGCAGCAGCCACAGACACGAGATGCCGGCCGCCGCAAGCGCCCACACCATTCGCAGAAACCACTTCCGCCACGCGCCGGTGAGCAGAATTGACAGAACCGGTGTGTACGTCCCCGCGATCAGTAGGTATACCGCAGTCTGATCGATTTTTTGGAGCAGGACCCAGGGCCAACTGCCCTTCTCGAAGGGCGGCGCGTGGAACGTGCCGCTCGCGAGGAACAGTGCGACCATCGACGCCCCGTAGACCAGCACGGGGAGCATCCGCCCGGGACGGTTGGTTGTCAGCCGGAACATCACGAGGGTGGCGAACACCGCCCAAATCGCAGTCAGCAAATGGGACGAGGAGCTTACCGGGTCGCGGAGTGCCAGCACGGGCCGTCCTTCCGTTGTGAGTGCGGCGAAAGATATTAAGATAGTGATCGCACTCGCACCCGCAAACACGACCTGCCACCACGTCCACCTGCTTCGCTCGTACCGCTCTCCCTGGCCCGGCGGTTGGAGCCGTTGTGCCGCCCGCTGCGGGCTGATACGATTGGCGTGAGGTGGAGCCGAGTCGATGCCGAACACGCCGAACATCAAGTACTTTAAGCGGCACCGGATGGAACTCGCCCTGCGGCACCCGCTGCCCCCTTGGGTGCTGCCTGCGGGGTTTTCGTGGGTCGCGTGGAGCGACGCGCTGCTCGCCACGCACGCCGAAGTGAAGTATCAGAGCTTCTACAACGAAACGGACGCACTCGTGTTCCCTTCGCTCGGCACCCGTACCGGTTGCCATGATCTGATGGCTGCGATCCGTTACCGTCCCGATTTCTGCCCCCCGGCGACGTGGCTACTGGCTGCTCCCAACGGTTACGCGGGCACCGTACAGGGGCTGTTCGATGAAAAACGGGAGGGCGGGATTCAGAACCTTGGGGTGGTGCCCGCGTACCGCGGGCTGGGGCTCGGCCGGGCACTGCTCCTGCGCGCGATCGAGGGCTTCCGCTCGGTCGGCGTGAGGCGGGCTTTTCTGGAGGTGACCGCGACCAACGCGCCTGCGGTCCACACCTACCGCGCCGTCGGGTTCCGCTCGGTGAAGACTTTGTACCGGGCGGTCGAACTGCCGAACCCGGACACGGTCGGCGTTGGGTTGTGAGGCATGGGTTCGTAGAATGCCGATGTCCTGCACTCGCTGTTCCCAAAGGGGTTTTATCCCGGGAACTTTGTGACGCCCGCATCGCCACCAAGAACAGCCGGCGGGTTCAAGCCCTGGGTTTTTCGCGAAACGGACAGAGGAAGGCTCGTCGTGGGACAACAGGTCTACCAACACACCCTCCCGAACGGCCTGGTGCTGTTAGCGGAGCGCATGGATCACGTGCGCTCGGTTGCGGTCAACTTCCTCATCCCCGCAGGCGCCGCCTTCGACCCCGCCGGACAGCACGGGCTTGCAAACGTGCTCGCCGAAATGCTGACCCGCGGCGCGGGCGCCCGCGACAGCCGCCAACTCTCGCTCGCGCTCGATAACTTGGGCGTCGACCACAGTGAGAGCGCCGGGGTGGTGAACCTGCGGCTCGGCGGTTCCGCGTTGGCACGCAACATCCTCCCGCTGCTCGACATCTACTCCGACGTGCTGCTCCGCCCGCGGCTTCCCGAGGAGGAACTGGAGCCGGTTCAGTCGCTGGCGATTCAGGAACTCGAAAGCCTCGAGGATTCGCCGCAGGGAAAGGTGATGGTGGAACTCCACCGCCGCTATTACCCGGCGCCGCTCAATAAGGACCGCCGCGGCCGTATCGAGGACCTCGAATCGCTGACGATCGAGGCGGTGCGAGAGCAGTACGAGAAGTTCGTCCGTCCGAACCGCGCGATTTTGTCGGTCGCGGGCAACGTCGAGTGGGGACCGCTGAAGGCGCGCGTGGAACATCTGTTCGGGAGTTGGCAACCGGGCAGCAGTCCGGACGTGGTTCCCCAACCGCACCAGCCGACCTCGGAACACTTGCATAAGGACTCGGCGCAGACCCAGATCGCGTTTGCGTACCCGAGTGTACCGATGGGGCACGCGGACTACTTCGCGGCGCGGGCGGCGGAGGGGGTCCTGTCCGGAGGGATGAGCGCGCGACTGTTCACCGAGGTGCGCGAGAAGCGCGGGTTGTGCTATTCGGTCGGCGTGCGGCACGAGACCTTCCGCGACCGGGGCACAATGATCGGCTACGCCGGCACCGGCCCCGAACGCGCCCAGCAGACCCTCGATGTCACTATTGCCGAACTGCGCAAGCTGAAGGACGGTGTGACCCCCGACGAGATCGACCGCGTGAAGGCCGGGTTGAAATCGTCGCTGATCATGGCCGAGGAGTCCACCGGAGCGCGGGCCAGCAGCATTGCTAGCGACTGGTACTTTTTGGGCCGCGTGCGGTCTTTCGACGAGATCCAGGCCGGCATCGACGCCCTGACCCCCGCGGCCGTGATGGCGCACCTGGAGCGTCACCCCGTGCGCGACGTGACGCTGGTCACGCTCGGTCGTAACCCGCTCACGATTCCCGTTTGAGGTCTGTATGTCGGACCGTGCCCGATCCGTTGTTCCCGAGCCGGACGAACTCGCCGCGCCGCTCGTGTTCCTGTACCTATTCGGCGTGCTCGCCTGTCTGGGTGCGGCACTCGCGTGGGTGTACCACTTCCGCGGTTACGCCTGAAACAAGTAAGCAGAAAGGCCTGCTCGAACGCGCACGTGACACACGGACCGGCCATCAGATCAGATGCCCTTCTTTTCCGAGATGTGCCGGTTTCCGTTTGTGGTTCGCCTGCGTCATCAAGCGGGCTACCGATGAGCTCACTCAAGGTGACCCCATGCCTTTCCACTCGCACCGCCTTCCGAACGGGCTCCAGATCATTGGCGAAACGAGTCCCGCGGCCCGGTCCGTTGCGGTCGGGTTCTTCGTGAAGACGGGTGCCCGCGACGAGTCCCCCGCTGAGGCCGGGGTCTCGCACTTTCTCGAACACATGATGTTCAAAGGCACCGCCCGGCGCACCGCCGAGCAGGTGAACCTCGACTTCGACCGCATCGGGGCCAGTAACAACGCGTCCACCAGCGAGGAGAACACCGTCTACTACGCCGCGGTGCTGCCGGAGTATCTGCCGCAGGTCGTGGACGTGTTGGCCGACATGCTCCGCCCGAGCTTGCGTCAGGACGACTTCGACACCGAGAAGAAGGTGATTCTCGAAGAGATCAAGCTGTACGACGACCAGCCCGACTCCGTGATGGCGGATCACGCCCGGCGGCTGTACTACAAGTCGCACCCGCTCGGCAACTCGGTCCTGGGTACGCTCGAAAGCGTCGGCGCATTGACCCGCGACCAGATGTACGCGTACTTCTCCCGCCGCTACGCCGCCAACAACATCGTCGTCTCGGTCGCGGGTAACTTCGACTGGCAGACGTTCGTGGACCTCGTCACGAAAGCGTGTGCCGACTGGAACACGGACGTGGTCGGCCGTGACAACCGCACCGCCTGGGTCGGTGAACCCGGGTTCCATCTACTGACGCGCGAAACGGTCCAGCAGCAGTACGCACTGTTCGTGGGCGGCGGGCCGCCGGCGGACTCTCGTCTGCGTTATGCGGCGGACACACTGGCACTGGCCGTAGGCGATTACACCGGCAGTCGCCTGTATTGGGAACTGGTGGACCCCGGGTACGCGGAGTCCGCCGACTTCGGGTACGCGGAGAACGACGGCAGCGGGGCGATCTTCGTGTCGCTCACCTGCGAGCCCGACAACACCGCTGAGAACATCCAGAAGGTCGAGAAGATCCTGAAAGAAGTTCAGCAGAACGGGATCACGGATGAGGAGTTCCAGCAGGCGAAGAACAAAATCGTCTCGCGGATCGTGCGCCGGAGCGAGCGCCCGATGGGGCGGATGATGGCGCTGGCGTCGATGTGGACCTATACCGGCGAGTACCGCGACGTGGACACCGAAGTGACCCGCTTCGACGCCGTCACCCAGGCGGATATCCGGGCTTACCTGGACGCCTACCCGATTGACCGAAACATGATGGTCGCGTTTGGGCCGCTGAAGGAATTGAACGGCGTAACGGGCGTCCCGGTTCCGAGCCTCGGTTGAGTTCGCGCAACCGGGTGTGACTCCGATCTGCTCTGCGGCCCGTTAGAGACGACCTGCCTCACGCAACACCGGCCGCTATCCAAAGGTGATCGAACTCTCTTGGGGATTCGGGTCAAAAGTCCGATCGTCAAAAGTCGTAAAGTCGCAAATCCAGTGTTAATAACGGCTTGTGACTTTACGACGTGCTGACCTGACGACTTTTGACCCGAAGTCCTTGGACACAATTTGTGTGGGCGAACACGGTTGGGCTGCGGTGAGGCACGTGGCACTCTTTCGCGATCGCGGAACACGCGGTCTCGCACCTCGCAATGCTTGAAGTGATTTCAAACGTCCTGGTCCCGTACGTTCGGGTCCAGGGCGCGGCCCGATCGCGCGTCGATCTCCATTTTCCCTTCTCCGTACACATCAACTGACGGTGCTCCACACGCCCGCGTGCCTGTGCGGTACTTCACGTCAATCGCGGGCCGGCATCAGTTACCGCGGGGGAAGGCCGCTTCAGGAAAAAGCCGCACCGCACACACCATTTCCGCGTCAAGGTCCACTGCGAAACGATGTCAGCGGCCCTTTATGGTCAGTACCCCGTCGCCGTGAGTGTGCGAAGCGCTTCGCAGAGCTCAGTTGGCGTGAACATGGCATCGTCGGCGAAGGTGTCCCCGCTCGCGCGCGGGCGCCAACTTGGGTCCGCTAACAGGGACGCAGTCCCGATCGAGCTTCGTCCCGATACCTGACGCATACTCAGTAGGTGCACCGAAGAAGTAACTGAGAATCCGCACCCGAGGTGAGCCTTCCACGAGACCGTGAACGGCTAACTCGCTAGTGTATACCTTCACTCCTTTCGGTCTGCCTTAAATCAAACGGAGCGAGCGATGCGCCTCGTGCGTGCGACGCTGGTGTTAGCTCTTGGGTTGGCCGTTACGGTTCTGGCGGGGTGCGGGAAGGGCGCCACACCTCTTCCAGAACCGGAGCCGCCGACGGTGGCTGTTCTGAAGCCGACACATGCGTCATACGGGCCGACCAAAGAGTTCACCGGGCGACTCGTCACCAAAGACCCCGTCACCGTCATACCGCAGGTGAGCGGGAAGATCATCAAGCGCGAGTTCACGGACGACGGCCCGCTGGTCCAGAAGGGCCAGAAGCTGTTCACGATCGATTCCACCCTCTTTAGAGCGGATGTCGAGAAGGCCAAATCGGACATCGCGAAGGCCAAGGCCGACATCGCTAACTGGACGGCCCAAATCGACCGCGACCGGGCCGAGCACGATCGCGTCAAGCAGCAGATCGAGAAGGGCGTCGGGTTCCGATCCGACCTCGATAAGGCGGCGGCGAGCGTCAAGGTGTCCGAGGCTCAACTCGACGTATCCAAAGCCACCCTGGACGCGAGCAACTCCTCCCTGACGAAGGCCCAAGAGAACCTCAGCTACTGCACCGTCACCGCTCCGACGACCGGACGGCTCCGCAGGGCGCTCGTGGCCGAGGGCGCGCTCGTGGATGCGTACAAGACCCAACTGGTTATGATCTCGCCGGTCGACCCGATCGACGCGGTGTGGGAGGTGGACGAGCTCACGTCCATCTGGTACCGGGACCAGATCCTGGCCGGTGCGATCAAGGACCCGCGGAACCCGGCGACCCCGCTCACTTGCACCATCCGGCTCAAGGGTGATAAGGGGTTCGACACAAAGGACCCGACCCGCAACAGTACCGTCAACTACGTGGACCCGGAAATCGTCCGCGGCACCGCCACACGCACCATCAGCGCCACCTTCACGAACAAAGCGGTGGGCGGGATCACGTACCTTTCGGGCGGCGACTCGGTGCGCGTCCGCGTGGCCGCCGGCTCGCCGCGCCAGGTGCTCGCGGTTCCGGAAGGGGTGGTCTTCACCCAGCAGCGCAAGCAGTACGTCTACGTCGTCGCCGACGGCAAGGCGGCGCTCCGTGAGGTCGAACTCGGCGACGCGTTCGATGGTCAGTTGGAGGTCCGAGCCGGCCTCACCACCAGCGATACGGTGATTGCCGACAACTTGCTCCGGGTGCGGCCGGGCATCCCGGTGACCGTGAAACCGTGACCGTGGGACGGCGCCGGGCAGGAACCCGCCCGGCCCGACTCGGTGGCGCAGCCTTCATTTTTTACACTCGCACCCACACGGCCATGCAGTTCTTCATCACGCGCCCCGTTTTCGCGATGGTGCTGTCGGTGCTCATCACACTGGCCGGCGTCCTCGCGCTCACGCAGTTGCCGATCGCGCAGTACCCCGAAGTGGTGCCGCCGCAGGTGGTGGTTACGGCGGCGTATCCCGGGGCCGACGCGCGCACCGTGTCCGAAACCGTGGCGGCGCCGATCGAGCAGCAGGTGAACGGCGTCGAGGGGATGCTGTACATGGAGTCGCAGGCCACCAACGACGGGGCCATGCGTCTCACCATCACCTTCCGCCAAGGGACCGACCCGGACACCGCGCAGGTGCTGGTGCAGAACCGGGTCAACGTCGCGCTCCCGCAACTGCCCGAGGAGGTGCGCCGGCTCGGCGTGGTTACCAAAAAACAGTCCACCGCGATCCTGCTCGTGGTGAACCTCGTGTCCACGAAAGAGGCCCGGACCGACGACGAGGTTTTCCAGCAGCAGCTCGCGGTCAGCCGGCACGCCAACAACGCGGTGAAGGACGAACTGGCCCGGCTCAACGGGGTCGGTGACGTGGCCATGTTCGGCAACCGCGATTACGCCATGCGCGTGTGGCTCGACCCGGACAAGATGACCGACGTGAACCTGGTGCCGTCTGAGGTCGTGGACGCGATCCGCAAGCAGAACGTCCAGGTGGCGGCCGGGCAGATCGGCCAGCCGCCGGTGCCGAAGGGGCAGGCCCGTCAGCTCGTGGTTAACACCCTCGGCCGGCTCAAAACGGAGGCGCAGTTCAAGGACATCGTGCTGAAATCCGGCGAGGCGGGCGAGGCGCTCGTCCGACTGGGGGACGTGGCCCGGGTCGAGCTCGGGGCCAAGAGCTACGACTCTTCCAGCGCGCTCGACAACAAGCCGTCGGTCGGGCTGCCGGTGTTCCAGTTGCCCGGCGGCAACGCGTTCAACACGGCTCGCGACGTGAAAGCCAAAATGAAGGCCCTCCGGGCGTCCGCGGACTGGCCGGACGGGATCGATTACCAGATCGTGTACGACCCCACCGAGTTCGTCGAGGAGAGCGTCCGCGAGGTGGTGAAGACGCTCTTCGAGGCCATCGTGCTGGTGTTCGTCGTGGTGCTCCTGTTCCTCCAGAACTGGCGGGCGGCCCTGATCCCGATGATCGCGGTGCCGGTGTCGCTCGTCGGCACCTTGGCGGTCATGTACCTGCTCGGGTACTCGATCAACAACCTGACCCTGTTCGGGATGGTGCTCGCCATCGGCATCGTGGTGGACGACGCGATCGTGGTGGTGGAGGCGGTCGAGTTCCACATCGCCCGCGGGCTCACGCCCCTCGACGCGACCCGCAAGGCGATGTCCGAAGTGTCGATGGCGATTGTCGGGGTGTCGCTGGTGCTGTGCGCCGTGTTCGTCCCGGCGGCGGTAATTCCGGGCCTCACCGGGCAGTTCTTCAAGCAGTTCGCCGTGACCATCGCGGTGAGCACGCTGATCTCGGCGTTCAACTCGCTGACGCTCAGCCCCGCGCTGTGCCCGCTCCTGCTCCGCGACCACCACGCCGGCAAGGACCTGATCGACAAGGCGCTCCACTACCTGTTCGGGTGGTGGCTGTTCCGGGGCTTCAACTGGACGTTCGACCGCGGCACGAAGCTCTACGGCACCGCCGTCGCGTGGCTCATCCGGCTCACGGTCGTTGTGCTGCTGGTGTACGCGGGCCTACTGGCGGTGGCGGGCAAGGGGTTCTCGATGGTCCCAGGCGGGTTCATCCCTCAGCAGGACCAGGGCTACCTCGTGGTGAACCTGGAACTGCCGCCGGCCGCGGCGGTGGAGCGCACCGACGAGGTGATGAAGCAGGTCGCCGCAGCGTGCCTCTCGACGGACGGCGTGGCCCACACGGTGGAGATCAGCGGGTACTCGATTTTCTCCAGCGCGAACATTCCGAACAACGGCGGCATCTACGTGTGCCTCAAGCCGTTCGGTGAGCGCAAGGGCCGCGGCGCGGAAGCGATTACCAACGAGCTGAACGCCAAGTTCGCCAAGATCCGCGGCGGCACCGCGACCGCGTTCGGCGCCCCACCGATCCTTGGATTGGGGAACGCGGGCGGGTTCAAGATGCAGATCCAGGACCGCGGCAACGTCGGGTCGGAGACGCTCGAGGGGATGACGTGGTCGCTGGCGACCGAGGCGAGCCGCGACCCGCGGGCCTGCATCCCGGTGGCGTTCAGCTCGTTCCGCTCGAACAACCCGCAGGTGTTCCTCACGGTGGACCGGGACCGCGTGCAGCAGATGGGGGTGTCCGTCAGTGCGGTCAACGACGCCCTCCAGTCGTACATGGGGCAAGTGTACGTCAACGACATCACCCTCGAAAACCGGAACTGGCAGGTGACGGTTCAGGCGGACGGACCGTTCCGGCGTTCGATCGACGACCTTGCCAAGATTAAGGTGCGCGGTGCGAACGGCGAAATGATCCCCATCGCCGGGCTGCTGAGCACCGCTCCGTACCAGGGGCCGAGCAAGGTGAACCGGTACCAGATGTACCCGTCCGCGGATCTCAACGGGATCACCATTCCGACCCTGATCTCGTCCGGGCAGGCCATCGAGAAGATGGAGGCGCTCGCGGAGCGCGACCTCCCGCCGGGGTTGAAATTCGAGTGGACCGAAATGGCGTTCCAGCAAAAGGAAGCGTCGAACACGCGGGTCGAGATCCCCGGGGTGTACGAGTTCCGCGGGGACACGACCTTGCTCGTGTTCGGGCTGAGCGTGGTGATTGCGTTCCTCGTGCTCGCGGCGCTCTACGAGAGCTGGTTGTTGCCGCTGGCGATCGTGCTGATCGTGCCCATGTGCTTACTCTGTGCGGTGATCGGGCTCATCGTGACCCACCTGGACCTGAACGTGTTCAGCCAGATCGGGCTGGTGGTGCTGGTCGGGTTGGCGACCAAGAACGCGATCCTGATCGTGGAGTACGCAAAGCAGAAGCGCGAGGGCGGGATGCCGCGGTTCGAGGCCGCTGTGGAGGCGGCGACCCAGCGCCTGCGGCCCATCTTGATGACCAGCTTCGCGTTCATCCTCGGCGTCGTTCCGCTGCTGGTCGGGGACGGAGCCGGCGCCGAGATGCGGAAGGCACTGGGCACGGTCGTGTTCAGCGGGATGCTCGGGGTCACCGTGTTCGGCATCTTCTTCACGCCGGTGTTCTACGCGGTCATCGAGCGGCTCCGCGGTGAGCCGCACCCGACGGTACCGGTCGGACCCGAAGATCGTGTCAACCATTAAAGTGGCACGGGGATTGCTAATTTCCATACGATCGATATTCGTGTGGTGCGAAGCTCAACCGGAGTTGCCATGATAACCGAACCGTTTCCGTTGTCCGCGATGCGCGGAACCGCCGACTTTCCGCTGCCGGTACGGTTACGTGTGCTGGTTGTGGACGACAACCGTGACGCGGCCGACTCGACCGCCGAACTACTCACTATCTGCGGTGCGAGTGTTGACGTGCGGTACGACGGCGCGGCCGCGCTCGCCGCTGTTTCTGCGGCCACTCCGGATGCCGTCATTCTGGACCTGACGATGCCCGAGTTGGACGGGTGCGAAGTGGCCCGGCGAATCAGACAGGTTGCCGGCGCCGGGGTGCTGCTGGTCGCACTCACCGCGCTCGGGGACGAGCACAACCGCACCCGGACCGCGGCGGCCGGGTTCAATTTGCACTTCACCAAGCCGGTCGATCCGACGGAACTGCTCGCGGTGCTCGGCGAGCATCGGAAGCGGATCGCGAACGGTCCGGCGCGTTAGAGGGCTTATTTGTTCACGGCCGGCTCAAGTCAATAGCCGGCTGAGAGCAGCCATACCGAGTTCGGTGACTTGTGTCGCCTTGAGGGACCACAGAATAGGGTTCATGAGCTCAAGCGACACCGGACCCGCGTACCCGATTTCGTTCAACCGCTGGATCACCGGTTGCAGTCGAAAGTCGCCGTCTCCGGGCATCACGCGATCCGAATCGGTCATCAACTCGCGGGGCACGCCCGCCACGTCACACACCTGTACATGGAACAGGTTTGCCGGCGTCAGCCTCTCCAGGTCTTCGGTTTTGCTCGATCCTTTATAGAAGTGGAACACATCGAGGCAGATACCGGCGTTCGGTTCGCCGCACTGTTCGACCAAAGTGACGGCTGTGTCGAGCGACGCGCAGAACGCATCCGCGCCACGGAACTCCAAGGCGATTCGCACTCCGAACCCGGCGGCCCACTGGGCCGCCTGGGCGAGCGACACCACCGCACGGGCCAAGTCGGACGCTTCGGGCGCCCGTGCGAAATCCGCAACGAGCAGCAATGTTGGGATCGCGAACCGCTCGCACAGCGCGAGCCGCCGCTTGAAATGCTCGAAGTGGGCCTTGCGCTGCTCACCCTGTGAGAGCAGCAACCCGCCCTGGTACCCGGCCGCGACCAGTTTAAGACCGCGGTCCGTGAGCGCCAGGAGGGTGTCCTCTGCGGACACCGCTTCGAGATGCTGTTCGAGCTTGGTGAGCCACACTTCCAGCGCCCGGCAACCGCCGGCAGGGTAATCCGCTGCGTCGTCCGCGAAGGAACCGGGGAGTGTCGTTACCTGAGAGATGCACGGCGTCATGGTCACGAGCCCTTCGGCCGCGGTTACGTGTGGCTGTTTTCGGCTCAGCGTCCGGCCGGCCGTGCGGGGGGCGCTGTGCTCTGGCTGGAGTTGAAGCACCCGCCCAGCCAAGCGGCGGCCGTCGCCATCGCCGACAGGTGCAGACACAACCCCACGACCAGCCACAACTTCGCCCGCCGCTTTTCCTGATCGGTCATCCCGCGGCGCCGCTTCTGTCGAGGTGCCTCAGGCGGGGCGTCGTGCGCGTCCGCGAAGAGGCTCGGGTCAATGCCCCACGCATCGGGCTCTGGCTGGCCATCGACTGGTATCGCAACAAGAACCGGAGCGGGAGGGGGGGGGGGAACGGCAGCGGCATCCACACCTGACAGCGGGAGCGCCATTGGGACCGGAGCGGGGGCTACCGCCGGCACCACCCCGGGGCGGCAGAACGGGGCCAGTCCTGTGATTATCTCGTCGGTAGTTTGAGGGCGCTCCGCGGGCGACTTTGCGAGCATCCGCGTCACAAGTGCGGAGAGGTCCGCTGGGACATCTGGGCGCACGGCGTGGAGCGGTGCCGGGTCGGCTGTGCGGATTTTGCGAACCAGTTCATCGGGTGTGTCTGCTGCGAACGGTGGCCGCCCCGCGAGCATCAGATAAAGGCAGGCGGCAAGGCCATAGAGGTCGCCGCCGGGGGAGCACTCGGATGAATCGAGACGCTCCGGAGGGAGGTAGGCCAACACCTCTGCCGGGGGCGGGCTAAAAGCGGCCGGTTCACGCACGGGTATCAGCCCGCTCTCGGTCAGTTTGACACTCGCGTTCGGGGCCGGGCGCCGTTTCGTGGTGCCGTCCGGGTTCACTTTCGTGGTCAGTGGGCCGACGAGCAGCAACCCGGGGCGCACCTCGCCGTGACACCCACCTCGCTCATGGATCACTCGCAGGGCCGAGGCCACCGCCCACCCGTACTCCGCCGCGAGGAACCCTGGCATGGCCCCGCCGACTTCCTGCACCAGTGCATCGAGTGGGGCCGCGTCGGTGGGTTGCTCGAGCACCACGTAAGGTTGGTCGTGATGGACGCCGGCGTCGAGCAGCGGCAGCAGGTTCGGGTGTGCGAGGGTGCCGAACGCGCGGGCCCGGTCCACTACCGCCTGAGGGCTGTCCGTCGGAGCGAACCCGTTCGGATCGAATCGGCGCAGGACGAGGGGGGTCCGGAGCGACGGGTGGAGTACCCGGTACGCGGTTCCACCGGGGCACGGGCCGAGGGCGTCCAGTACCGGGTATGCGCCGAAGGTGAGTTCCTGTGCCCGCCCCTCACGTAGCGCGTCCGCCTGAAACTTGCTGAGGACGCCGCGCTCCTGAAGGTAGCCGCACAGCGCCGCCAGGTTGGACAGTGGGATGTCCGGTTGGCGGATGAGGTGTTCCACCTGTTCGGGGAACAGCACCCGGCTGGCTTTCGCGGTGTCCAGGAACCCGGCGATCGAATCGGACGGCATCGGAAGACTCGTGCGGGTGCGGCACAGGTGGTACAGAGATTTTAGCGTCCCGGCCCGCGGGCGGTAGGCGATTGTGGGTGCCGGTGGTTACCAGCGGCTCGACCATTCCGCCCAGGTGACGCGGGTGGCCAAGCCCATCGAGCCGGTCTGTGATCCGTTCGCCGCGTCGCGCGGTTGGCCGTCGTAGCGGGCCGCCGCGCCCAGGTCCAGCAACCCGCGGAGGGCCAGGGTGAGGCTCTCCGATTGGGCGGTCGTGAGCGTTTCGGTCCACCCCGGCGCGGGAACCCCGGCCTCGATCACCCCGCCCACGTTCTCGAACGACAGCACGGCCGGCCTTCCGATCGTCGGGCAAAGCAGCTCCACCTCCGCGCGCTGAACCCCAAACCGAACCGCGCCCACCTGGACCGGGGCGCCGGACCATTCGGGTCGGCACGCGAGCAGCGGGAGCAGTTCGCGCTCGACGAATCGCCGAACCCCTTCGCCCGCGTGTTCGAGTTCGTGATGCAGGTGAGCGACCTTGGCCCGGTTACCGGCCTCCGACGCGCGCCGCGTTTGCCGGTGCAGTTTCGGCACCGTTCCGGAGTGGAAGCCGGGGCGTAGGAGGCCGCGCATCGACTCGCCGTGCGAACCGATCATGACCGGTTTCAGCACTTTCCCGCGGTTGGCCGCGTACAGCCGCCAGTTTTCCTTCAACTCCCACGCCAGGAACCCGAACACCCCGGGCAGCAGGAGCTGTGTAAAGAACCAGATTTGGTACGCCAGCTTGTCACCGACCACACCAGACAGGGCGGGAATCATCGTGATTAGTAGCGGTGCCAGAACCTTGTGTGACACCGTTACGACCGGGAAGTGCTTCACCGGGTTCACCTGTGGTTCGAACAGCAGGTAGAACCCGAACCGCGTGACATAGGCCACGGGGAACCACAGCAGCCCCAGCGCGGCTTTCAGCGCGAGCGAGCCTTGGGCGTCGCCGCCCCGGAACCGCACCCACTCGTCCACCCGGTACAACTGCCGCTCGACCCAGTTGCCCAGCATTCGGAACCAGTCGATCAGCGTTTCGATGAGTCCGGGCAGGAGGTTCACGCGGACCTGCCGCCACCAGTCCGACAGCGTCTCGGCGACGCGCTCCTGAACCAGCCATCCGTAGGGCGTGTTGTGGGCGACCGTAAGCACCGCGAACAGTGTCAGCCCCCACCACCACAGGAACCGCACCGGTGCCCCAATCAGGAACAGAACACCGACCGCGAGGAGCGCGGTTAGCAGTGGGGCGAAGAAGTGGCGCCGGGCAAACCGGATCGTGCCGCTGAGCCGGAGCGCCTTCAGCCCCGGCGAGCGCCAGATTGCGCTCGGGAAGTCCCAAACCGCCCCGCGGATCACCCGCCACAGCAGCGCGGCGACCATGAAGGCCGCTCGGCGGACCGGCGGCACGTGGAGCACCAGGAGGAAAAACAGGCCGAGCCCGAGAAGATTCGGGGCGGTCACGAAATCGTACCCGTGATGCTCTTCTTGGGCCTTGGTGCTGGACGCCGATGACGTCAGCACCCCGGTTACGATGTCCTTCTGCCCGCGGTCGAAGTGGAACACCAGGGCCTCATCGTCGAAGTCCCCGCCGTCGGCCGGGGGCGGACCGGGCGCTTCGGTTCGGGGCAGCACCGGCGTTTCGGGGACCGCCTTGAGCGGTGGGGGCGGTTCGCTTGCTGCGGCCCGCGGCTTTGCGGCCAGAGACTTCGCCACAAACGCGCTGATGTTGTGGCTGAGGTGCTGAACCTCTAACGCGCTCATCAGCACTAGGAACGCGCCGCCGAACGGGAGGAGCAGGTACAGCGTCAGCACCCGGCCCCAGGGCGTGCCGAAGAACAGCGAACTGAACCGGTTGATCCACCGCAGATAAAATTCGCCGCGCCGGTAAATCCCGTCGAGTGCGTAGGCGAGGTTGACATCGGCCCGCAGGAGCGGGTCACCGGTGGCGAACTCGGCTGGCCCCTTCAGGTCGGGCAGCTTCATCTGGTTCCGCGCGACCGCGTCGCGCAGGTTGCCGAACCGCAGGAACCCGCGGTCGCAGACGCGGTCGAGGAGTTCGGCAACGGCTTTGTCGCGCGCCACCTCTTCGACCCGGTTTTTCGGAACCAGACCGGACGCCGTAAAGGCGTCTGCCAGCACCGGGCCGAGCCGGTCCCGGATCTCGTGCTCCTTGTGCTCCCGCTCGCGGTGCAAGAGCAGGTCGAGGCGGAGCTGCTCGTGCTCGCCCAGCCCGGCGCGGAGCAGCTGCTGGTGCGCCTTGTTCAGCGCCATCAGGATCAGCACCGGGCGCGCGTAGGGCAGTTCCCGGCGGACCGGCCGCCGGCCGAACGTGCGGAGGGCCTCCGGGAGGTCCACGGCGTACACCTCGCGGCTCAGGTCCGCGGGGATGCGTTGCAGTTCGTACAGGCAGCGGGCGGCGCGGGGCCAGATGCCGGCGGCGGCCAGCGGGAGCAGCGGCGCGAGAGCTTGCCGCCACTCCCCCCGTGTGTGCTCGTCCCAGCTCAGCACCGCTCCGAGCCGTTCCACCAGTTTGGCCACCGCGCCGGCGGCCCCAGAGGTGGCCAGCGGCCGTGCCCCGGCGGTTGCCGACCGGGCCACCTGGGTGTACAGGATCGCGGCGCGGACGAGATTCCCTTTTTGTTCGGCGTCCCGGGCGGCGCGGAGGCGTGCCGGCAGGTCGCCCGGCTGCACCGGGGCGTCCTCGGTGGCTCGGGCCGCGCCTTCGGCCCAGCGCTCGTCCGGTGGAGCTTCCCGTTCGGGGTCCGCCGCCCCGGCGGGGCGCGTGGCCGCGGCGATCGTCTCGACCGGTATCCCGCCCGACAGCAGGTCGCGAACCTGCGTCCCGTGGGGCAGGGCGGGGAAGAACTCTTCGACCGCGTGGCCGGTAAAATGGTGCAGGTCGAGGTACACCGCCGCGAACATCCGGTACAGGTCCGCCGCGCCCGCACCCTCTGCCACGAGGTGCTCGGTTTCGAGCACGTAACGGATTTCGCGTGCCGCACTCGGTCCGAACGCGTTTATTCGCTCGGCACACAGATCGGGTGTGAGCGACTTGGCGGCGATCTGGTTGTCGATCGTTGCGAGAACCGCGGCCCGGAACAGGACCCGCCAGTAGGTACGCAACTGCTCCGGCTGAGGTCGGTGCTCGATGAGCCGGTCGTCCGGGTCGGTGACGAGCAGGAGCCGCGGTTCGGTGCCCGCCAGCACCTCGCGGCCGAGCACGTCGGCCGCGGCCAGTTCGGCCCGGGAGAACCAGTACGGTAGGTCTGGGTTCGACGGGAGCACGCGGCCGCGGTCGGTGAGGAACTGGAGCACCCGGCGCAGGTGCCGTTCGGAGACCAAACGGAGCGCGGGCTCGACCGCGCGGAGGATCGGTTCCAGGCTCGAGTCGTGGGACAAAGCCGGCTCCCGGGGCAGTGCTGCAAACGGCCTACTCACGATCATCCGGGAACCCGTCCGCGGGTCAAGCCCCGCGGCGCGCGAACGGGACGCTGCGAGAATCCGCCGCGCCCAACAATTGGACCCGGCGTAAGATGCCTGTTACGGGCGTATGCCGCGCCTGTGACTGAGTGGGTCCGCACCGATGCCAGAGACACCTAAGCTGAATCGCCCGTGGTTCGTGGCCGTGTGGCCCGGGATGGGGCACGTCGCGCTGAACGCGGGCGTGTACCTGCTGGCCAAGCTCGGGATGACCGCGGTGGCCGAGTTCGAGGCCGGCGAGCTGTTCGACGTGAGCGCGGTCGAGGTGAAGGGCGGGGTGATCCAGCCGGCGCGGCGCCCGCGGAACCGGTTCTTCGTCTGGGCCGACCCCGAGAAGCGGCGCGACCTGGTTCTGTTCCTCGGCGAGGCCCAGCCGCCGGTCGGGAAGTTCCCCTTCTGCCGACAGGTGATCGAGTACGCCCGCGGGCTGGGCGTCGAGCGGGTGCTCACGTTCGCGGCGATGGCGACCGAGATGCGCCCCGAGCACCTGTCGCGGGTGTTCGGCGCGGCCACCGACGAGCGCGGGGTGGACGAACTCCGGCGGCTGGACGTGACCGTTTTGCAGGAGGGGAACATCGGCGGGCTCAACGGTGTGCTGCTCGGTGCGGCCGCGCTGGCCGGGCTCCGCGGCACCTGCTTTCTGGGCGAGATGCCCCAGGTGTTCACCCAGGTGCCGTTCCCGAAGGCGTCGCTCGCCATCCTCGAGGCGTTCTCGGCGCTCACCCGCATCGAGGTCGATCTGGACGAACTGACGGACCAGGCGCGGGCGGTCGAAGAGCAACTGGGCGAGCTGCTCGCCCGCGTCGAAGAGCAATACGGCCCCCAGACCCAGCGCGCGGAGGACGACGAAGACGAGAGTGACGAAGAGGACGACGAGAACGAGGGGGAGGTCGCCCGGGAAGGCGTTGAATACCGGTACGAGGGGCCGGACGAGGCGGTGGCTCCGTCGGCGGTTCAGCGGATCGAGGAACTGTTCGCCCGCGCGGCGACCGACCGCGGCAAGGCGTTCGAGTTGAAGCGGGAACTCGACCGGCTGGGCCTTTTCAAGCGCTACGAGGACCGGTTCCTCGACTTGTTCAAGCACGCCGACTAAAACTCCCTGACCCCCTCTCCGTAAACGCCCCGCGCTCGAACGGACCAACACCGATGTGTCGCACGCTCGCACGCGCCGCGGCTGCCGCCGCCATTGCCGCGCTCGCCTTAGTCCCCGGTTCCCCGGCCGCCGACGTGCCCCCGGGTGACATGCTCGCGGCGTGGCCTCACCCGAAAGGGTACGTGTGCTACCGGGCGCCGGGGCCGATCACGATCGACGGCGATCTCAAGTCGGCGGAGTGGGACGCCGCTCCGTGGTCCGATGCGTTCGTGGACATTGAGGGTGACAAGCGGCCCAAGCCTCAGTTCCGCACGCGGATGAAGATGCTGTGGGACGACGAGGCACTGTACATTGCGGCGGAACTGGAAGAGCCGCACGTCTGGGCCACCATTAAGGAGCACGACGCGGTCATCTTTCAGGACCCTGATTTCGAGATCTTTCTCGACCCCGACGGGGACAACCACACGTACGGTGAGTTGGAACTGAACGCGCTCAACACCACCTGGGACCTACTTCTCACGAAGCCCTACAAGAACGGCGGACGCGCTCTGAATGGGTGGGAGATCATCGGTCTGAAGACCGCGGTCAAAGTGCAGGGGACGCTCAACGACCCGCGCGACACGGACACCGGCTGGACGATCGAGGTCCGCTGGCCGTGGAAGGGGCTTCGGGAGCTGGCCACGTTCACCGGCGCCCCGCGGGACGGGGATCAGTGGCGCATCAACTTCTCACGTGTCGAGTGGGACATTCAGGTCAACGGGGGGCAGTACACGAAGGTCAAGAACCGGCCGGAACACAACTGGGTGTGGGCGCCGCAGGGCGTGATCGACATGCACCGGCCGGAGCGGTGGGGCTATTTGCAGTTCAGCACCGCGAAACCCGGCACCGCCACTTTCAAACCGGACCCGGACTGGCCTGTTCGTGACGCGCTGCACCGAGCCTATTACGCCCAGCACGCCCACCACAAGAAGAACGGGGCGTTCGCGACGGCGGCCGATCTCGGGCTAAAAGATATTGCGGACCGTCTGGATGTGCGAGCGACGCGCACGGGGTGCGAAATCTCGTGGCTGGAGCGTGAGGCCAAACAGCCGAAGGTGCGTTACTCGATCACCGACGATGCCCGCCTGTGGAAGCACTGATCCGCGTGATATGACCCGGCCTGTGCCGTCACTGCTCTCTTCGGAGCTGGGTCGTTTCTGGTGGTAGGGCTTCGAGACAAGGGCCTGATAGGTTCGGTCGAGTGCCGTAGTTAGGCCGAAGGCGGTTCGACGGTCGCGGCGGTGTGCTCCGCGAGCCGGATCGCCGCAAGGACCTCTTCGCCGCGGGTGCGGGTCCACGGGTCCGGGTCGTCGCACGCCAGCAGCAGACCCGGGATGGCGGAGCGGCCGTACCGGATCAGCGCCCGGGTCGCGGCGGCGCGGGTCTCGGGGGCGCCGAACTTCATTACCAGCAGCAGCGGTCGAACCGCGTCGAGATCTTTCACCTCCCCAAGCAGTTCGGCCGCGGGCACGGCTACCCTGGGGTCCGCGTCTTCGAGTGCCTTGATGAGTGCGGACGTTGCGGCGGTTCCTTGGTGGCGAAACCCGTCGCGAGCCGCCGCACGCACTTCACCGCTCATGTCCTTAAACAAAACAAGTAGTAGCTCGGCCGCCCACGGTTCCGAGACGGCCGCGAGCTGGTCGGCGGCTCGGCGCCGCAATTCGGGATCACTCGCGCGAACCTGTCGCGCGAGCGACTGCGGGTTCACCCCGGACGCAATACCGAGCCCCAACACCCGGGCGAGCCATTTGACCATCGGTTTCCCTTCGCGAACGGCTTAGCGGTGCTGACGCATCGGTCGCGGCAAGAAATGCGTGCGCAGCCTTTTGACGCGGCCGATCGGCGAGAGTTCCGGGAGCTCTCCGCCGACCCGCTTTCGTTCGCCCTCAGAGGCCCTTGGCAGGGGTTACGGTCAGTTTGAGTTCTTTACCGTCGCGCTGGATGACGAGTGGAACGGCCTTGCCGGGCTTAATCAGCGCCGCCGCACGGAACGTATCGCCCACGGTGTCCGTCCAGCGGCCGTCGAGCGTCAGTAGCCGGTCCCCTTTCTTCAGCCCGCCGAGCGCCGCGGGGCTTTTCGCCAGCACCGCGGTCACGGTGACACCGGGCGTGTCGTCATCGGTTTCGCCGCCGACCTCGAAGCCCCACACCGCCGCCGGTGCGAGCACGGCCGGTTCCGGCTTTTTGCCGCCCGACACGCGCATGAGTTTGTCCATCATCCCCGCCATCGTGTCACCTGGGGAGTACCCATTCGGGGTCAGGGTCATTTCCTTCTTTTCGTAGTCAATGGTCATCTTGTACCGGGCAAAGAACGGGAACCCGACGATTCCCTCGACCGGCCCGACCACGTCCGCGATGGCCGCCACCGTGGGGTGGTCCATCACCATCGTCGTCATCCCCTCAAGTTTCAGGTCGCCGATTTCCAACTTCTTGATGGCTTTCGGCGCCGGCGCCGCTCCGAAGAGCGGTAGCCCGCCCTTGTCGCCCTTACCGAGGATGCCGGCTTCTTTCGCGATCTTGTTGTTAACGAGGTTCGTCGGGGCGCCGGTGTCGAAGATGAGCCGGTACGGTCCCTTGTCGTTGATCTTGACCTGAATCGCCATGTGGCGCGACTTCAACAATTCGAACGGCACCACGACCGGTTTCGGCTGCTCTTTCGTGGGCTCGTCGCCACGGGCCGTCGGCGCCAGACTTACGAGACCTGCGAACACGGAAAGTGCGAAGGCGGTTTTCATGGTTACAAGCCCTTTCCGAGTTCGACCACGACTTCGTCGTCTTTGCCGTCGCGGGTGATGTAAAACCGCCACTTCGTGCCCACTCCGGCCTTGGCGAGCGCCTTGGTCAGGTCCTTGGCGGAGTCGATGGAGTCGGTCTTGATGCTGGTGATCCGGTCGCCGGGTTTCAGTCCGGCCTTCTCCGCCGGGCTCCCCGCGAGCACGGCCTTGACGAACACTTTGCCGTCTTTCTCCTCGTACTCGATCCCGGTGAACCCCCGGGGGACGGTGTCGAAGTTGGGCTTGATGCCCAGCATCGCGGTGAGCATTTTCACCATCGGCCCCATCGACTGGATGCCTTCGTTACCCTTTCCGCCGAGCGGGAGCAGGGGCGGCGGGTCGAAGTTCAGCGGCTCGAACACCAACCGGTCGCTGGTCAGGTCGTACTCGATCCGGTATTTGGCGAGCACGTTGTAGCCGATCACGCCGTGCAACTCGACACCCGCCAGGCCCATGCCGTTCATGCCGTCGAGTTGGATGAGGTCCTCGATGCGGCCCTTGGCGTCTTTGACCTTTAGCCCGCCTTCGAGCTCGAACGAGTCGAACGACACCCACCCCTTCTCGCCCTCTTCGGCCTTGGTTTTCTTTGCCACGCCCTTCGTGATGAAGACGGCCGGCGCGCCGGTGTCCACGATCAGGTTGAACGGCCCCTTGCCGTTGATCTTGGTCCGCACCATCAGGTGGTTGGTGTCGGTGAGGCGGTACGGCACCTCGAACGTCTCGGCCTTTGCGGCGGCTTTCGGGTCCGGCCGTTTCGCGGGTGTATCGTCGGCTCGCGACGCGAGCAGGGGCGCGAGCCCCAGGCACGTCACGAGTGCGAGCGCGGTGCGCCAGCGCATGAAGCGTCTCCGTGTGAATGGACCGTGTAGATTGTAGCCGCAGCGTGGTGACTTGTGGCACCGGTGGGGAGAAGAGTTCGCCCGCGCCGATTCGTGCGGGCGAACACCCATTGCAACGGCCGACTGTCGAACGGGATCAATCGCCCTTGTCGTTTAACCCGCACACCCCCGCCGGCCTCGTGTGCGTTCCTACTTCTTCAACTCGGTGCGCGACAGGCGCACGCGCTCTTTGCCCGCCGGCGTCACGCCGAGGAACCCGAACAGCATCTCGCTCGTGGTCTCCTCGCCGAACCAGACGGCTTTCGGCGGGTTGTTCGGGTTGTTCGGGTTCTTGCCCGAGTTGTCGAACACCCCTTCCACGTCGAACCGCGTTCCGGCTTTAACGGATAGCGGCTTCGCGAGCCAGTACCACTCCTGCCAGTTGTAGTCCCAGTCCTTGATTTCCAGCAGCAGCTTCGGCCCCCCGTCCGGCGGGGTCATGGTGATTTTGATACTCTTGCCGATCAGGTGCATGTGCGGCATGATGCTGTGAACGTTCGCGTCCGCAGTGATCCAGGCGGAGCCCTTCTGCACGTGGTTCGCCTCGTTCGCCGGGATCGACTCCAGGAACGACATCCCGCCGACGCCGAGCATGAGCCACGGCTTCTCTACCGGCTTCTTCGCGAAGTAGAACCCGATCTTCGTGCGGTCCTTCTCCACTTTCCCCGTCCGGTGGTAGTGGAGCTGGAGCACGAGTTCCGCCTCCTTCGGCAGCAGGATGCCGCAGCCGTCTGGGAACGTCGTGCCGCCCTGCCCGGGTGCCCAGCCGCCCAGTATCCCGACGGCCGGTACCGAGGGGCGGGGCGCGTCGGCTTGGTTCGGGATGAAGCCGACGCCCATCGCGACCGGGTATCCAGGGCCGTGGTCGGTCTCGTCCGCGCCTTTCTTGCGTGCCTTTTCGGCGGCTTCGAGCTTCCGCGCCTTCCCGGTGGTGTCGAAGTAGTTGAGCGAGTGGTGGAGCACCGCCGCGTTACCCGGTTTCACTTCGTAGGCAACGACGTGCTTGTCTTCCTTGAGACCGGTGGGAAGAACGAAACACCGGAACACGTCCTTACCGGTCGGGCCGACCTGGAACTCTTCACCCATTTCGACGATCAGGTCCGGCTGGCCCAACCGCCAGCCGTCTGAGAGTTTGGGCGGGGCCGGCGCGTCCTTGGGGTCGCCCTCCGGGCAGCCGTTTTTCTCCCACTGAGCCAGCGTGTCCAACTCGCGGATGGTGAGGGTGCGGGCGTTGACGAACTCCAACCCTGCGGTCGGCTTCCAGGGCGGCATGTCGCGGTTCTGGGTGTAGTGGACGATGTCCGCGGACCAGTTCACCGCCTGCTTGTAGCTGAGCAACGCGAACGGCCCGGCGTCGCCCGGCCGGTGGCAGCTCTGACAGTGCTTCTGGAGGATCGGCGCGACGTCGCGGTGGTAGGTGACGGCGTCGGAGGTGACCGTTCGCTCTTTCGGGTCGATGTGGCAGCCGATCGCGCGGGTCGCCGGTGCCGGCACTAACTTCCCGGCAACCACCGCCTCGAGCGCGTCACGCAGGTCGTGCTCGGTGATCTGCGGGTTCTTCTTCATCCGTCCGTAATACTGGTTGTCGATCCGCCCGCGGTACCGCACGACGTGGTTGCGGTCGAGGACGAACGCTTCCGGCGTGACGGTCGCCTTGAACGCCTCCGCGGCGACGAGCTTGCTGTCCGACAGGACGGGGAAGGGGAGCTTGAACTCACCCGCCTTCTTGGTGATTTTCTCGGCGGCGTCGTCGGTGGGCACAAGGGCCACGAACCCGATGCCCTTGGCGCTGTACACTTTGTGCAACTCGGTCAGGGTGGCGGCGTAGCTGTTGGACACAGGACAGTCGAACGACAGGAACACGACGACGGTGCCCTTGTCCTTCGCGAAGTCGCGAAGGACAAGGGCCGTGCCATCGGCCGAAAAGAGCTTCAGGTTGTCGATTTCCTTATTGAGCCGGTCCGTGCTGGCGGGCGGATCAGCCGCCGAGGTGTGCTGTCTCACGGGCGTGCCTACGAGGCCCGCCACCACCGCGATGACCGCCGCCGTGAGGCCGAGAGGGACCAACCGACGCATGCGCACGTCTCCACAGGGCTACGGCGCCCGAACGGACGCGGGCGCGGCGTGTGGTTAGGATACGCGCCGGCCGGGGCAACGGTTTCGCGTTCGCGGAACTCTGCGTCAATCGGTGCCCGGGGCGCACTTCATCCCGTGGTAAGTTCGAGTTATGAGTGTCCAATGACACTTCGCGACTCGTGGCGAAAAGCGCTTGCGACAGGACGCTACCGCGCGCACAATTGCAAACACCTCCTGGCTCATTTTCCCCACCGACACGCCCCTTTCATCAAGCGAGGCCATATGGCACCGCGACGGTCCTCCCGTGCCTTTACGCTCATCGAGTTGTTGGTCGTGATCGCGATCATCGCCATTCTGATCGGGCTCCTCTTACCCGCCGTTCAAAAGGTCCGCGAGGCCGCGGCGCGTCTCAAGTGCCAGAACAACCTGAAGCAGGTCGGCCTCGCGCTGCACAACCACCACGACGCCAACCAGAAGTTCCCGGCCGGGAGTGTCGGCTGCCCGACCGGGGGGTGGTACGGGCACTCGTTCTGGCTCTCATTGCTCCCGTACCTGGAGCAGGACCCGTTGTTTGCGGGGCTCGACAAGACCGGTAACGCGAGCGGAACCCAGTACCAGTCCACCGGGTGGATTCACGAGGGCGACGGGGCGTCCAACGCGTACAACCGCACCCGGCTCAACGGCTTCGTCCTGAACATGGGCAAGTGCCCGTCCAGTCCGTTCCAGCCACTCACTGACCTGTCCGCGGCGACCAAGGTGTTCGTGTCCGATTACGTGGGCATCGCGGGCAGCTCGGACCACTCCTCCACGTTCACCTACGCCGGCCCGTACTACGACACGGGGATGGTGTCTTCGGGCGGCGTGCTGATCCCGAAGCGGCAGATCGGGGTGCTCGAAATTACCGACGGAACCTCGAACACGGTCGTAATCGGTGAGCAGTCGGACTACTGCACCCTGGCGAACGGCACCAAGGCGGACTGCCGCAGTTCGTGCGGAACCGGGTTCGTGATGGGCATCGCGGCGTCGTTTTCGAGCACCAGCGAGCCGCGCATCTTCAACCTGACGACGGTCCGGTATCCGATCAGCAAGGACGCGTCGCTAGCAAACTCGGGAGGGCAGTGCGGCGGTAACAGTCCGCTCCAGTCGGCCCACGCCGGCGGTTCGGTCAACGTCGCCCTGGCGGACGGGTCGGTGCGATCGCTGACCGCGAGCACCCCGGTTCTCACGCTCAAGCGGCTGGCGGACCGGGACGATGGGCAGGTGCTGAACGACTTCTAAGCCACGCGCACACGAGAGGAGTACGAAACATGCGGACGGTTAGATGGTGCGTGGTAGCAGCGTGCGTGGCGTTCGGCGCGGGATGCGATTCCGAGCCCCCGCTCGGGGCGGCGACCGGGAAGGTCACGTTCCGCGGCGTCCCGGTTGCAGAAGGCACGGTCGTGTTCGACGGTCCGGACGGGTCCACATACGTTGCGGACCTGGAGCCGAACGGCACGTTCGCATTCCAGGTGGCTCGTGGGGTCGGGTTGCCGCCCGGTCGCTACGCGGTCGCGGTGCGCCCGCCGCGGCCCAACAAGCCGGGAATGGGGTACGTCGCGCCGAACATGAAGAAGGCGGAGTACCCGAACATCCCGAAAAAGTACCACGACCCCAAGACCAGTGGGCTCGAAGCAACGGTCCAGGCCGGTGCGGCCACCGCGTCATTCGACTTCGAGATGAAGTAGCGAAACCGTGTCTCGAATCGCACCGTTCGGGACACGGTTCATGCGACCGCAACCGCTGCGGCGGGGGGAGTCCGCTTCGGAGCCGGTTGCGGAGCGGTTGTGACATCGTGAACGAACCGAAGCTTCTCGATCACCTTCTCAGAAATGACGAATGGGTATCCGTCCGGCTGACCGAGACCGCGGTTGAGGTTGTTCAGCACGTACGTCAGCGGGTGCCAGCTCGCAATCATCGCGTCGAACGCCGACGGCGTGCGGCTCACGACCTTCGTGTCCGGTTTCAAGCTCGGTTCGTCGGCCCGGCGCGGGCGGATCGAAATGCCACATCCGACCGCCGTTTCGAGGGCGTCCACCATGTGGAGGTAGTGCGCCCACGTTTCCGCCCAGTCCTCCCACGGGTGCGCCGTCGCGTAGGCCGAGATGAAGTTGTTTTGCCAGTCCGAAGGTGCTCCATCGGCGTAATGCCGTTGGAGCGCCGCTCCGTAGTCCGCGCGCTCGTCCCCGAACACGTCGCGGAACGAGTCGAGGCGTCCGCCGTCGCGGATGAGCACGTTCCAATAGTGGTGCCCGACCTCGTGTCGGAAGTGCCCCAGCACCGTTCGATAGGGCTCGTGCATCTGGGTCCGACGCCGCTCGCGCTCGGCGTCGTCGGCCTCGGCCAAATTGACGGTGATGAGCCCGTCCGCATGGCCGGTGAGAACCCGCGGGAGGGACGGGTCTTCGGGGTCGGCAAGGAACTCGAACGCCAGCCCGCCCGCCGGGTCGTCCGCCTTGCTGACAAGGGGCAGCTTTAGTGCAATCAGCGTGTACAGGAGCCGCCGCTTGGCCAGTTCGAGCTTGTACCACGCCGTCTTATTTGCCGGGTTCGCGAGGTTGGGAATGACCCGCGTCAGCCGGCAGGACTGACAGTACGGTTCCGGGTCATCGGCCGGTACGGCCCAGTTACACACGGCGTGTTCGGTGTAGTTCTGGCACAGCCGGTACGTTTTGCCCCGCGCGCGTTCCAGTGGGGAGGTCCAGAGTCCGTCTCGGCTCTGGTCGAGGGAACCGGTGACGCCGAGGTCCGGGAGGTACGCGAGCGTGTGTTCACAGACCACACACATCACGCTCTCGAAGAACACGAGATGGTCGCAGTGGTCGCAGTGGAAAACCTTCATGGGGCTCTCGGCATGTACGCAGCACCCCAAGCGGGCGCGGTGCATAACTCTCGAAGCGAAACGCGTGCCGCGCCGTCAGTGGTAACGCGGTGGGCCACCGGCGCGAACCCAATTATTGGGTTCGCGCCGGTGGCCCACCGCTCGAAAGACCAGTTGGTCAGGCCCCGCCCATTCTGACTGCGAGACCGAGGTTGCGCGACACGGTTACTTGGAATCCAGTTCCAGTTCCACGTCGTTGGTGCCTTCCTTAATCGTGACCCGAAGTGGTGACGTGGTGGCGACCGCGTACTTCTCGGGGAGCACCGATTTCTCGGGGATCTCGCCGTCGTAATACCCGCCCTTCGCGGTCTTCACGACCGTGACCGTGAACTCGCCGGCCGGGGCGCCGTCGCTCTTGGTGTACGTGGACATCCCGAACCGGCCCGCGTCGTCGGAGAGTGTGTCGCAGGAGGGGCTGTACTTCTCCGTGGTCTTGTTGAACGCGTGGAACGTGATGGTTGCGCCCGTGAGCGGCTTGCCGTCGAGCTTCACCTTGCCCGATACCGGGAACGTGGCCACCTTCTTGCGGATGCTCCCCTTCTCGTCGCTGTCCGGGAGCTGGAGGTTGGTGGGGAGGACGCCGGCCAAGTCGACGTTCACCAGAACCGGCGTTTCCTTCTTCATGGTCACCAGCATGACCTGATCGAACTCGCCGTATTGCGGGCCGCGGAGCCGGCTGCCGCCGCCGGTGGTGGCGAGCTGGTAGAACTGGGTGCCGTTACGCTCGAACACTTGATACCGGTGAACGTGACCCACGAACACGTTGTGCTTGCGACCGGCCAGGGCCTTCTCAACGGCGGCCCAGCCGTTTTTCTCCAGATCCTTCGCCACCCACAGCGGCTTGTGCAGGAACACGAACGTCCACTTCACGTCCTTGTTCGCTTCCACCGTCTTGGCGACCCACTCCTGCTGGGCCTTATCGATGGTGCTCATGCCGTCCGAGTCGGGGTTTTCGGAGCAGAGGCAGAGGAACAGGACGCCGCGGTAGGTGAAGTGGTAGTACTTCTTGCCGTAGCGCTCGCCCCACTTCGTCACCTGAATCTTGTTGGTGAGGTCGTGGTTGCCCGGCACGTAGAAGAACGGCATCTGGAACCGCTTCACGTACCCGTCGAACTCGTCCCACTGCTCCTTGATGGCCTCTTCCTTGGTCGTGTAACCTTCGATGAGGTCGCCGACGGACATGACGAACTGGGGCTGGAGCCAGTTGACCTGTTGCACGGCCCGCGAGAACACTTTCTCGCGGTGGCCGCCGGTGCGGTCCGAGACGACGGCGAAGGTGAACTGGTCGGGGTCGTTGTTGAGCTTGAGCGAGGTCCAGGGGTTCTTGTCCCCGGCCTCGATCTTAACGGCGCTGTTGTCGTCGGCGCGGGTGCCGCTGTCGGTGGCGGTTCCGGCTCGCGAGAGCAGGACGACGCCGGCGAGCAGGCCGGCGGTGGCCAGACCCAGGACGAACTGTTTCATGTGCGCAGCGTTCCGCAGTAAGGGCGAGGGTGTGAGGGGATACGTAGCTGAAGTGAGGTGTCGCAGCAATGCCGCGATGGCAGATTCACTAAACCTTCGTGCCGGCTGAACGGAGGTGACACGGGACACGGGACGTTTCGGTTGGCGGCCCAGGTGTTGGCATCAGCTACAACGAAACCCGTTCCCGTCCCCACACCGCGCGAAAGCAGGGTCGCGTATCAGTTCGCGCCTCGTGTTCCAAGTCGAGTGTTGTAGGTTGCCTCCCACTTCCTCGGCGAACCCGGGAGCATCACGCCGGGGACTGACAGGTCGTATTTAGTCGCATACCGCACGAACTCGCGGGGGTACTCGGGCCACTTCCCTTCCAGCTTGTGCAGAGCCGCTTTTTCTTCTGCGGTCAGTCGGCGGAACAGCTCCCTTTCGGCGAAGTGCCGCACCGGTTCCTTAAAGTCCGCGACACGCGCCGGGCCGAGTGTCGGCGCCGAGGCGCCCTTTGGTCCGCTCAACTCGCGGTGCAACTCGATCGGGAACTCCGGCCACTTACCGATGGCCGAACGGAGCCGGAACGCCGCATTCTTTTTCAACAGGCGCGACACCGAATCGGGCAGGTCACTCATCTCAGTCAACATCGACTTCGGATCGGCCGGCTCGGGCAGATAGGGGTGTGCTTTACTCAGTTCGTAGACGGTCCAGCCGTACAGCACCCAGGTCTGCTCGTTGGTGGCCAGCGCGAGTGCCCGGCGGTACTCGGCGGTTTCATCTGGCGTCAACCGCGACCGCTTCGGGTCGTCCCACTTGAACGCCGTGCGGGCGAACTCCGTTACCTCGTCGCGCCCGGTTTTGGTGTCGAATGGCCAGGGCGACCGGTTGGCCGCGACCGCCTCGGCGTGGCCCCGGAGGAACTGCCACCGCTCGCGGCGTTCCTCCTCCTCGTCCCGCAGTTGGGCGAGCAGTTCTGCTTTTTCTTTCGGGTTGGTGAGCGAATCGACCTTCTTCCGCGTTGGGGCCGGGAGCGAATCGACCCACTGTTGTTCTCGCAGGTCGCGGACGATCCCGAGACGTAGGGTCGGAGTTGCCGCGCCGAGCACCCCGCGGCGCTCGGGCTCGGGCAACCGGTCGAGCCACATCGCGTACACCTCCAACGTGCGAAGCAGCCGGTCGCGCTCCTTGGGCTCGCGGGCGTGCAGGTCGCGGTCGAGCTTCGACAGTTCCGCCTGCCGTGCGGGCGGCAACCCGCGGAACGCTTTCGCCAGCGGGCCGTGCGGCCTCCCGCTCTGGCTCTCGGGCAACTCGAGTGCGGGCGTCTTCAGCACGGGATCGTAATCGACGGCTGGGTCGTCTCCGAACAGCTCGGGTTTTGCGAGCTCCTGAACAAAGGCTAAATCATCGGCGACCGCGTAAAGAGGCAACAGGGCGATAACCCGGCTGTCGGCGTCCGACTTCGCCTCCTCGGCCTCTTTGTCTCGCGGTGGTGGCGATAGAAGTGACCGCGCCGCGCCGGTAGTCAGGTACCCGAGCACGCCGAGTACGACCGCCGCAAGGAGCGCCGCGCCGGGCACCCAGCGGCGGGCGCCCCGGTGCGGCCGGTCTGCGTCGTCGAGTGGAATCGGCATCGAGGTCGAAACGAACGGACTCGCTCCGGACCTCGTACCTACGGGGGACGGCTCGACCGGCCGGGGTCGCGTACCCGATGACGCAGGCGGCCGAACCGCGGGGAGCTTTTCGAGCGTGCGGGTGGTGAAGTTCGGCGACGGCCCGGCGGTCGGCAAGTAATCAAGCAGGTCAAACGACTTTTTCAGCTCGGCCGCGCGGGCGCGGGCCGCCGGGTCCTCCGCGAGCCGGTCCTCGACACGCCGCGCTGCGGCGGGGTCGAGCTCGCCGTCCAGGTACGCGACCAAATCGGCCTCAAACGGGTCGGGCGGTGGGCCGTCGTCGGGCTCGGTACGGTCAGCGCTCATAAGGTTCCCTCAAGCGCTCACGGTTCGGTGTTTTCGTCGTCGTCTCCCACCCCGGGGGGAACGGCGCCATCCATATAAATGTAACCTTGCAGGGCCTCACGCAGTTTGCCGCGCGCGCGGCTCAGGAGCGACTTTACCGCCTTGGTGGTCAGCCCCATCACGTCCGCAATGTCTGCGTAATTCATGTCCTCGAACTTGTTCAGCACGATCGCCATGCGCTGACGCTCGTTGAGGCCCTCGAGTGCGTCCCGGATAACGCCGGCGAGCTCCTGCTGCTGAAGGTTGTGGTTGGGCGGTTCGTCGCGGGTCGGCACGAACGCCCCCGCGGGGCGCGTCCCAACCGGGCCGGAGTCCTGCACCTCCAGCGGCATTACCGGCCGCCGCTTCCGGTTCCGGAGGGCGTTGAGTGCCAGATTGTTGGCGATGGTAAACAGCCAAGTCGAGAACTTGGCCCGCGGGGTGTACCGCTTGCGGGTCCGGTACACCCGCAGAAACACCTCCTGCGCGAGGTCCTCGGCCTCCTCCGCGCTCCCGACGAGGTGGTGCATGACGGCGACGAGCCGGTGCTGGAACCGCTCGACGAGTTCCGCGAACGCGGCGCCGTCGTCGCCCCTGACCCGGAGCATGAGCCGGATGTCCGGGTCGCGGAGCGCCATCTGTGCGCTGGTTTGGCCGGTCGCCATTTCGCCAGTGGTTCGGGGTGACGGGGGCGGTGCCGCAACGATCGGGCGCGGGCTATTGCGACCGCTCCCCTCCGAGTGCGGCTTCGGCCTGGCGGCGCAACTGCCCGCACGCGGCATCGATCTCCGACCCCTTCCGCTTCCGCACCTTTACGCTGATCCCGCTGCGGCGGAGCGTGTCGATCAGGTACTGAAGGTCGGCCTCGGCGGGGCGCTTAAACGGCAGCCCTTCGACCGCGTTCCACGGGATCAGGTTCACGTGCGCCCGCCGCCCGTGCAGCAGTCCCGCGAGCTGACGCGCGTGCGGGGCCTGGTCGTTGAGCCCGCCGAGGACAACGTACTCGTAAGTCACTTGGCGTCCGGTTTTCTCATAGAACTCGTCCGCGGCGGCCAGGATCGCGTCCATCCCGACCTTGTCGTTGGTCGGCACGATTCGCGTGCGCAGCTCGTCGTTCGGCGCGTGGAGCGACACCGCCAAGTGGTACTGTTTTCCGCTTTCGGCGAGTTTGCGAATCTTCGCCGGCAGCCCGACAGTTGAAATGGTGACGTGTCGCGCGCCGATGCCGAGCCCGTTCTTGTCGCCCGCCACGGCGAGCGCGTCGAGCAGATTGTCGAGGTTCGCCAGCGGTTCGCCCATCCCCATCACGACGATGTGGGTGAGCCGCTGCGCGCGCCCGGGGTTCGTGGTGTTCGCGTCGGTCAGGTTGCGGAGCAACACGAGCTGCTCCACCATCTCGCCGGCGGTGAGGTTGCGCACCACCCCGTTGAGCCCGCTGGCGCAAAACACGCAACCCATCCCGCACCCGACTTGCGTGCTGATGCACGCGGTCGCGCGGCCGTCGTCCTGAATCAGCACGGCCTCGATCATCCGGCCGTCGGCGAGACGCAGCACGAGTTTGTGCGTGTCGTCGGACGCGGCGAAGTGGCGCTCCACGGACATCGAGAACACGCGATGGGTGCCCGCCAGATCGGCCCGCAACCCCTTCGGGAGGTCGGACATGTCCTCGAACGCCGTTGCCCGGTTCGCCAGGATCTGCTTGCGGATCTGGTTGATCCGCATCGGCGGGTGGTTGCGTTCCGCGAGCCACCCGCGCAACGCCTCGATCGGGACATCAAGGATGCCGGGTGTGGCGTGCGGGGAGCACCGCTCACCCGTGCCGGCGGGAACGGAATCGGTTTCGAGAATCGGCAGCGTCGAAGACATAGCTGCTATTGTACGCCGGTGACGTGTGCCGGGGAAGCGCCCGGTCCGGGGCCGGCCCCGCGATAGGTTCTTAATGGCGGGAGCGTGTTCCGCACTCTCCCCGATCCGTTGCGAAACGGCGGGCGTTGCAATTCGTAACGCCGATCTAACGCCCGCATCACCGCTCGCGGCGCCAGCGGACCGCTCAAGACGCCGGTGCGGCCGTAGGCGTTCGTTCGAGTACGCTGCGTCGCGTCGCTTGCTCAGGCGCCGCTGGTCAGAACGAGGCGGACGAGTTCGGCAATGTTATCGACTTTGAGTTTGCGCATCATGTTTCCGCGATGGAACTCGACGCTTTTCTCACTCACCGCCAGGTCCCGCGCGATGACCTTGTTGGCCTTTCCCGCGACAACGAGGTCGAGCACCTCCCGCTCGCGCGCGGTGAGTGCGGTCAGTCGGGCCTGGATAGCGATCCGTTGTGCGCGCCGGGTCCGCTGCTCCGCGTCCAACCGCAGCGCCTCGTGAACCGTGTCGAGCATTTCTTGGTCGTCGTACGGCTTCTCCAGGACGTGGATCGCACCGGACCGCATCGCGCGGGCCGTGGTGGGCACGCTCCCGAAGCCGGTGGTGAGTACAACCGGCGGGCCGATCTCGCGGTTCGCCAGCTGTTCGAGCACCGCCAACCCGCTCAACCCGGGCATCCGCAGGTCCAGAATCGCGCACCCCGGTTGCTCGGTGCCCACCTCCCGCAAGAACTGCTCTCCGGTGTCGAACGACTGCACCGGAAGGTTCACGGATGTGAACAGCCAGGACAGAGATTTGCGAACGTTGGGATCGTCGTCGACAACGAAAATTGTTGCGGTCGGGAAAGCCGACATCATGCGGGGAGCACCTGACACGGGTGTGCGTGCCTCGGCCGGCGTTGCGCGGGCGTTGCTTGCGGGTGGGCGGGTACACTTTACACAACTCTTGTGTCGGGAGAAACACTGATCCCGCCACTCGGCCGGTGTGTGGAGTCACCAGAAGGTGCGCCCAGACCGCACAACCGCTACCGTGCAGCGCCCGGACTGTTCATTTGGGCGGATGGAGTAACCGAAGGCCCGGCCTGCTCGTGAGTGCGGTCAGGTGGCAAGATTTCGAAGACGGTGCATCTGTTGATGTCGATCAGCTCCGTGCAAGAAAGTGTGAAAGGCGGAGGCACGCGAGAATCTGTTGCAAGGTGTGGCGATCAATCTGGTGTTATTGTGAGCGGGCCTGAACCCCGCATGGTTCCAGGCTCACCAAGTGAGAGCCCGCACGAAACAGGAACGAGTTCGCCCCCGGCGCGAACCGTTTGTATCCGCCGTCAAGGAAGGACCAACACTTCGTAACGCGGCCCTCTCATGCCGCGCGCGTTTTCTCGTACCGCCGGCCGACTGAAAGTCATACTTTTAAGTACAACCTCGGGAGCTGGACCCAGACCTCTTCCTAGTCGCTGCGGTTCAGCATTGCCCTGAGTTTTCACGCTCAAGTCGCCCCTGGTATTACGTTCGTAGAGCGGTTCCGATGCTCTCGGTTGCGCCGGAGCGACCCCACCGCTGCGCTTTGCGGCCCTGCCACGTTATGCCAGACACCACCAACCCCTTGCACCCCTCGGCGGAACTCGTGCTCGATGCGCTGGGCGATGGCGTCCTCGTCGTCGGCCCTGACGGCGTGATCGGCTCCGCCAACCGTCCCGCGGAGGTCCTGTTCGGGTACGGCCCCGGGGGGCTGCGTGACGTTCGCCTTGAAGCCCTTGTGCCCGACGGCGCGCGGCGCGACCACGAGCGGCATCGGCTCGCATGCGCGGCTGATCCGGAGGTTCGGGCCATGTGCCGCCGCCCGGGCATCCGTGGGCGCCGCAAGGACGGCACGGAGTTTCCCGTCGAGGTCGTGTTACGTCCGTTCCACGGCGGGGCGGTGCTGGCGATCGTTCGAGCGGAACCGGTTGCACCCGCTCGTGGCACCGAGCCGGTATTGGGTCGGGCCGTAGTGCGCGCGCTCGACGAATTGGTCGCAGTCGTCGATCGCGCGGGGGTAATCGTCGCAACTAGCGCGGGGTGGGACGAGTACGCTCGCGTGGTCGGGTGCCCGCCCCAGCGCTGTGCGGTCGGGGCGAACTATCTGGACGCCTGTCGCCATGCGACCGGGCCGAACTCGGTAGCGGCGGCCGAGGTGGGCGGCGGGCTGGCCGCGGTGCTGACCGGGACCGCGGACCGGTTCGCGGCCGAGTACCCGTGCCCGAGCGGCGCCGCCGTTCGGTGGTACCGGGCGGTCGTCACACCGCTTCCGAACGAAGAGGGCGGCGCGGTCGTGGTTCACCACGACGTGACCGCCCGACGCGCCGCCGAGCGCGCGCTGGCGGAGAGCGAGTTGCGGTTCCGCGATGTCGTTGAGGCCCAAACGGAGCTGCTCTGTCGGGCGCTCCCCGACGGCACCCTCACTTACGTCAACGGCCCGTACTGCCGGTACTTCGGCCGGACGCCGGAGCAATTGCTCGGGCGCCAGTTCTGGGAGCTGATCCCGGAACCGGAGCGGGAGTACGTCGCCCGGCACCTCGCCGCGCTCACACCTGGGCGGCCCGTGGCCTCGGTCGAGAATCGGGTAATCGGCACCGGTGGCGAACTGCGGTGGCATGAGTGGACGAACCGCGCATTCTTCGACGACGCCGGGCGAGTGACCGGGTTTCAGTCGGTCGGCCGGGATGTGACCGACCGCGTTCTCGCCGCGGACGCGCTGCGCGCGAGCGAGTCCCGCTTCCGTGACCTGTTCCAGAACTCACCGCTGGCGACCGCGTGCTGGCGGGCCGACGGGGCGGACTTCGTGCTTGCCGATTGCAACGAGGCGGCCCGGCGGCTCACCGCGGGGGGAATCACGCGGGTGCTCGGGCGCCGGCTCTCGGAGCTGCATCAGAACCAGCCGGAACACCGGGCGAGCGTGGCGCGGTGCCTTCGGGAGCGGAGCGCGTTCGAGTGCGAGTTCTGGTGGGCCGGGCTGGACTGGATCGGGCCGGCCGGGCCGGACGGTGATGTGCTCGTATCGTATTCGTTCGTGCCCCCCGACTTGGTTATGTCCGCAGTGCAGTTCATCACCGTGCGCAAGCGGCAGGAGCGGGCGCTGCGCGAGAGCGCCGAACGTAACCGGCTGATCCTGTCGGCACTCCACGAGGGGGTGTTGCTGCTGGACACGGCCGGGCGCGTGCTGAAGGCCAACGAGAGTGCCGCGCGGCTGTTCGACGTGACGGCTGACCGCCTGCTCGGGACGAACCCCGGTGGCCTGCTCGGCGCCGTTCGGGGGGCGGACGGCCGGTCGGTCGCGGCGGACCAGCTCCCGTGGGAGCTGGCCCGGCTGGCCGGGGGCGCGTGTGTGGGGGTGGTTCTGGTCGTGGACCGGGACGGGGAACCGGTTCGTCTCGTCGTCAACGCTCACGCACTCCCGGGGGCCGGGGCGCCATACCCGGTGGTGGCGTCGCTCACCGACACCACCGCGCAGTGGCGGGCCGAGGAGCAACTGCACCAGCACCAGGCGGAACTGGCGCACGTGGCCCGGTGCGTGGCGGTCGGCGAGATGGCGGCGGTGCTGGCGCACGAGCTGAACCAACCGCTCACGGCGGTAATCAACTACTGTCGCGGCGGCGCGCTGCGGCTCCGCGGGGGCACGGGCACGACGGCCGAAGTGGCCGACGTACTCGACCTGACGGTGGCCCAGGCGGAGCGCGCCGCGGGCATCATCCGCCGTCTGCGGGAGTTCATGCGCAAGCGCGCGCCACACCGGTCCACGACCGACTTGAACTTCACCGTGCGCGAGGCCCTCGCGCTCGCCGGTCCGGAACTGCGGTACCATCAGGTCGCGGTAACCCTCGATTTGGGGGCCGGGCTGCCGCCGGTTCAGGTCGATCGGATTCAGATCGAGCAGGTGCTGCTGAACCTGCTGCGGAACGCAACCGAGGCACTGGCCGGCACGCCCGCCGGGGCGCGCCGGGTTGAGATTACGACGCGGTGCGTGGCGGAAGGCATTCTGGTGGAAGTAGCGGACACCGGCGCGGGGTTGCGCCCGGACGAACTGGAGCGGGTGTTCGAGCCGTTTTATACGACCAAAGAGCAGGGCACCGGATTGGGGTTGGCGATTAGCCGGAGCATCATCGAGGCGCACGGTGGGCGCCTCAGTGTCCGTTCGGCTGACGGCGGCGGAGCCGTGTTCGTGTTCACGCTACCCGTCGTCGGTGCCGATTAACCGGCCGTCTTTTTCACGATCCGGTTGCGGGTGTCTGTTTTGGGCTGGTACCGTTGTGGCACAGACACGACGACTCGAGTCGCGCTCTCGGGTTTGGTTGCCGATGGCAAGCAGGTCTGCGGTTACCTTTTGTTTTCCGCCGTAACGAGTTGAGGGAGTACCCGCTCGATCAGGAGTGCGGCCGCGCTTTGGATCGCGGTCCTGCCCGCGATCTGTTCGGACAAATCGACCACGACCGCCGTGTGCCGGTCCACCGCGAGCACTTTGCCGGTTCGGCGGTCGATCGCTTTTAGTTCGACCCGCGCCCGCACACTGACCAGCGGCCCGACGCGGCCGGCCGCCTCGCTGAGCCCTTCGCCGGTGACGAACACGTCCGCACGGTTCTCGCCGCCCGCGTCAAGATCGATCACCTCGAACGCCAAATCCCGGGCACGTTTGGTGACCTCCGTCTGTGCGGCCGGCGCCGCTGTCGGTTGCCCGACGTGTCGTTCGATAACACGCACCGCGAGCGTGGGGCGGGCGGCTTTGCCGAGCTTGCGGTTGAGCGCGGCGATCCGGTCTGCGACCGGGACCGGTGCGGGCACGAGGCGGTCGCGCTGCTTGATTGTGACCCCGGTGATCCCGTGAGCGAGTTGCGCGACCAGCCCTTCAAGATCGTCTGACAGCGTGCCCTCGGCGGAAGCCCCGACCACACGGCCGGACTCGGAGCTAATGACCTTGGCGATCAGGTGGACCCGCTTGTCCACCTGAACCACCGACCCCGTGATGAGCAATTTAGCTCCGGTGAGTTGGCCGACCGTCACGGCCGTATCGGCCTTGACCGCGCCGGTCAGACTCAACGACTGTTCGTCGAGCACCTTCTTTAGGTCCGCCCGGTCTACCAGGAAGAACTCGGGTTGGGCCGTCAGCTTCAGAAACAACAGGTCCGCGACCTTGGGGCCGAGCCCCGTTACGCCGGCGCCGCGCTCGTCGAAACCCAGGAGTGCCACTGGAAGGCCGGGTTCGTTCCTCCCACCTTTGGCCTGCTTGTCGTTGGCTTTATCGATGGCCTTGTCCGGTCCGTGACCGAAGGCCGGGGCCGGCAGGACGCCGCACACCAGCGCCACAGACACCGCGAGCACGATGCGCACCCTCGTCATTGTTCGGTCTCCCACACGGGTTGTTCTGGCCCGGTCCAGAAAGGTGCTTCAGGAGGGCACCAAAGAATCACGGTGCCGCTTGGTGGGCGCGGCCTTACGGTTTCGGGACGGGGGTGACGAACTGGGGAAGTAACCGTTCAACGAGTTCGGCCGTGGCACTCTGAACCGCCGCGTGTGCGGCGACCGCATCGGCCAGATCGACCGCGATCGCCGTTTGCCGGTCCTCCGCAAGGATCTTGCCGGTTTTCCGATCAGTCGCCTTCAACTCGACCCGGGCGCGCACGCTCACCAAGCCCTCGGCGCGGCCGATCACCTCGCTGAACGCGTCGCCGGTGATGACGACGGCCGCACGCCCCGGGTCCGTAACCTCAAACCCCGTTTCTTTTGCGAATTTCGTGACCTCGGTTCGGGCCGCCGCCCCTCCGGCCGGCAACCCGAACTCACGTTCGGTCGTCCATACGCCGACGACCGGACGGGCGGCGCCGCCGAGGCGTTTGTTGAGCGCGGCGATCCGGTCCGCGACCGGAACCGGAGCGGGAAGCAACTCGTCGCCGTGCCGGCTCACCGCGTCCTCGACTGCGGTAGCGAGTCGCTCGACCAGCGCGGTCAGGTCGTCGGTGATCGCGCCCGACACGGGTGCCCCAATGACCTGCGTGGTTTCGGTGCCGATGATCTTGGCAACGAGGTGGAGGCGGCGGTCCGCCCGCACCACCGAGCCGGTGACGATCAGCTTGGCTCCGACGAGTTGCCCGACCCGGACGGCTTCGGCAGGGCTGACCGCGCCCGAAAGGCTGAGCCGCTGTTCGTCGAGGGCTTTTTTCAGGTCCGTGCGGTCGACCAGATGGAGCCCGGGTTTGGCGGCCAGTTTCGCGAATAGCAAGTCGCTCACGGCGGCACCGAGCCCGTCGACCGCCCCGCCGCGCTCATCGAACCCCAACAGCGCGATCGGAACGGCTCGAGCGGCCACGCGCTTCGGATCCTGCGGTTTCGGTGGCTCGGTTTGTTGCACCTGGGGTTCGGCGGGAGAGACCGTTGCGGACGCCAGCCACTGGCGCGCGCCGGCAACGAATAACAGCGCGACGACCGCACCGGCCGCGAGCCCCACACGCTTGACGCGCGGGGCTCGAACCGCGGCCGGTAAGGGAAGGGTGGCGGGCGGAAGCGGTTCGAGCCCCGCGCGGCGCAAGAGGCTCGCCGGATCGGCGCCCGCGCAGAACGGCGCGAGCGCGTGGGCAACGGCGTCGGCGCTCGGGAACCGGTGTCCTGGGTTTTTTGCCAGCATCCGCGACAGAACCCGCGCGAGCGGCTCCGGCACGTCCGGGCGGGTGCTTCGGACCTGCGGCACCGGTCCCACGGTGTGGGCGAGAACCTTGCTGCGCGGCGTGAGGTGCGCCGTTCCTTCGTACGGCGCGGCACCGGTGAGCAGGAAGTACAGCGAGCACCCGAGGCCGTACACGTCGGCACGGGCGTCAACCGTACCGACCGGGTTCGCCTGTTCAGGAGGTAAATAGTCGAACGTGCCGAGGATCTGCCCGTCACTTGTCAGGGCGGTGTCCGCCGTGCGGGATTTGGCCGGGGGCAGACCCCGGTCGGTGTGGGCTGCGAGGCCCAGGTCGAGCACCTTGACCGTGCCCCCGCGGTCGAGCATGAGGTTCAACGGCTTCACGTCGCGGTGAACAAGGCCGTGACCGCTCAGGTGGTGCAGGCCGGCCGCGACCTGCCGCGCGAGTTCGCACGCGTCCGCAACCGGCAGCGGGCCGCAGGCGCGGACCAACCCGTCGAGGTCGATCCCGTCCACTAGGTCCGTGACCAGGAACGCGGTCCCGTTGGCCTCTCCGGCGTCCGTTGCTCGGACGACGTTGGGGTGGTCGAGCTTCCCGTGGGCAACCATCTCGCGCTGGAACCGGGCCAGCGCCGTGTCCCGCACCCGCTCCGGTGGAATGACTTTGAGAGCGACCTCGCGGCCGAGCCGGACGTGTACGGCGCGGTACACGTTCCCCATGCCGCCGCGGCCGATCAGCCGCAGCAGCCGGTACTCCCCGAGTTGACTCGGGAGCGCGATCGGTGCCGGCTCGCTCACTTCCCCTGGAACCAGCAACCGGGCACGCTCGACCGCCCGGCGGCACTCCGCCTCGGCCTCGTAAGCGTCCGCGTTACTGGGTGCGCCTTGTAGGTTCGCGAACAGGGCGTCGGCCTGTCCCACCGTCTCGCCGGCCAGGGCGTGGAGTACGCCCTGGCACGTCGGGCAGTGGTCGAGGTGTTCGACGAGCCCGTCGATCGCGCCGGCGGGCACCATGCCCGCGTAAAAGCTGGACCACGTGTCGCGGTCCGGGCAACAGGCGTTGAACGCGACGTGGCGCATGATCGCTGCCGGGGTACAGGTACGGCTCCCGTGACCGCTCAACCTGAATAACGGCTCAACCTTTCACGTGTTCTTGCGGCGGGATAACTCCGGTCGGCAACCGCCGATCACCGCGGGGAACCACCGATTTCGGCGGCGTCGTCGCCGAGTAACTCGCGGAGCCGGTTCAGGATGCGGGACCGGGCGATGTAAACGGCGTTGGCGGTCATCCCCAGCTCGCGTGCGATGTCCGCGGCGGGGTGCCCCTCGACGGCGGCGCGCCAGAAGGCGTCCCAGCTCCGCGGCTCGAACTCGGCCCGCACCAGTTCCATTGCCCGCCGGAGCAACCCTTCCGTTTCGGCCGCGAGCCCGGGCTGGCTGTCGGAGCCGCTCTCTGCGATCAGCAGTAACCGGTCCTGCGCGTCGGTCCCGCCGGCCGCCTGCGGGCGAACGGCCCGCTGCCGCCAGAAGTCGCGGAGCTTGTTGTGGGTGACGGTCCAGAGCCACCCGCGGAAGGTGTCGCCCGGACGGCCGTGCTGGAACCGCGACGCGCGTGCGGCGACCGACCGGAACACCTCTTGCGTGATGTCGGCGGCGTCCTCGTTGTGGAGCCCGACCCGTCGTGCCCATCCGTAAACTAGCGGCCCGTAGACGGCCGTGAGTTGGTGCCAGGCGCTCGGGTCGCCTTGCTGAACGCCGGCGATCAGGCCCGCCTGAGTGGACCCGGGGGCCGCGCCCGTCGTATGAGATGGGTTCATAACTGAATTCGGTCGTTTCCCGTTCCCGGCTCAAAGTCCAAGTGCGTCGGCCGACTTCAGAACCCTGGCACGTTTGCCAGGGTCGTGGCTCATTTACCGGCCGGTGCGGCAACCTCGACCGTGTAGAAGTTGGTTGTGCGATCGGAGCCGTCAGGGTCGCCCAAGGCAACGAGCCCGTAGTGCGCACTGGTCCCGACCCAGCTAATGTGCGGCAACCCCGAAGCGGCGAGCCGGGCGCGGGTTGCTCCCGGTTCCACCACCCACCAGTTGGATGTCCAGCGTGCCAGGGGCGGTGCGCCGGCAGGTGGGGGGATGAACACACGCTCGATCACATGGAACCGCTGGCCGTCGGGATGAATGAACCAAACATTGCGCGGCAACCCGGTGGCGACCACTTCGCTCACCGGCCCGGGAACGGTGAGCCGCATTAGCCGCGGCTCGTCGTACAGATTCGGTTCTTGAAAGAACATCTTTCCGTTGACCATAGGACCTTTACCCCGGTTCCCTGCTCGCGGGTCGAATGCCGGGACTTGCGCGCCGAGAAACACTTCCGTGGTCGCTCGATCGGGATCAATGATAAGCGGTCGCACGTTGAGTTCGGGAGTGTCGTTGGTGCTCCGACCCACCACGATACGGGTGACCGTTTGGCCATCTGCGGACGGGCCCGTGAGGACACGGACGGACCCCGGCATGAACTTCACGTTCGTTTTTTTCCACTGCTCCTTCTCGAGCCGGTCTGGAGCCTCTCTCGCTTCGTGAAGCACCTTTGCGGTCCCGCCGGTAGCGGGGTTGAATTTTAACGTCGCCACCCAGGCGCGGTCCGCGGCGCCGGCCACGCACACGTGCCCCGGTCCCAGCGCCGCGATGGCCAGCGGGCGCTCACTGCGCCACTGAACCTCGGTCAGCGCGGGTGGGGCGGGCAACCCGTCCGTTTTTGTCAGGTTCCAGGTCTTACCCGCAACCGGGTCTGTGGCCGTCAAGAACCAGCCGGTGACCCCGATTTTGGGGTTCACGTCCATGCCCGAGGCCCACACGTACTTTCCGTCGAAAATAACGCTTTCGGGTAAGCTCGGCCACGTTGCGGATGGGGCCAGTCGCTCGAAGTGCCCCTTCTGCTTCGTGACGTAAACGGCCATTCCGTCCCACGCCACATCGAGATTCGGGCCGGCCGCCACGAGTCCGAGGAGCGGCCGGGCCGGCCCGTTCGGGAGAACCGGGAGTTCCGGCTTAACAGCCGTTAGTCGAACGTCGCGCGCGTTTGTCGTGGCTGGAGCAGGGGGCCGGTACTTCTTCAAATCCGCCTCTCGCTTTTCAGCGCGCGCCAGTTCATCTTTCGCCACGGCTGCGAACCGGAATTGCTCGTTCAGGATGCGAGATTTGAACGCCTCGTAAGCCGGTCCCGTTCTGAACACCGGCGGCCGGCCCTGCTCGGGTTGGTCGAACGCATCAAACCCCAGGATCAGGTACCAGCGCGCCTTTTCCACCGAGGCAGGGGTGTCGGGTAGCCCCGCGAGCAGGCGTTCGACAACGGCGTATTGCTCGGCGGCCGATAGGTTGTGAAGGAGGGGGGCAACGAACTGTAGGTGAACATCCTGGGACGCGTTCGCGACCTGAGGAGCTTTTAAAAGCCGGGCGAACAAGGCGCGTTCGAACTGCCGCGCCTCTTCGAGTAGCGCAGGCCCCTCCGGGGCGTGCAGGTGCCTTGTGACAAGTTCGGTTCTTAAATAGTAGGCTTGACCGCGGAAGTACGACAAGAACAACTGCTCGACGCCAGTTCCCCGCATCGTATGGCGAGACGGGTCGCCGCCGGCGTCGATAAACGCCTCCAAATGCTCGAGGCCGCGGCGGTACAGGAGTAGGAACCGGCGAAAGGCCTTCAGGCCGTCCGTCCTGGAACTCAGCTCGTGCAAGTGGATCTTGCGGAGCGGATCGCCGATAGCGATCATCACAAACACGTGGAGGTCGAGCTGCATCGGATCGACGAGTAGCGCCGCTTCGGCCAGGGCAACGGCCTCCTCCCAGTAGCCGAGCCGTAGTGCCGTTTTGGCGCGGGCCGCAAGCTGCGCGGCTTCGGCTGCGGGAGCGGCGGGTTGTCGGCCGGGGCCATCGGTCCCCGCGTCGATCGCTCCTGCCGACCACTTGCGCACGGCCCCCGGCATCGCGTCGGGCTTCAGCGTGAACGTTTCCGGCTTGCCGACCGGTTTACCGGCGCGCTCTGCGCGGAGTTTCAGTGTGATCGTTCGCTCGTTGCCCTGGCCCTGGTGCCGGTACTCGCCCAAGAGGTAGACCGGGGCCGGGCGCTCGAGCTTGGTGCCAGGGGCCGCCAGGGCGAGCTCCTTCGCGAGCGCTTCGGCCTCGGCGAGTTCCACCACCACCACGCCCTTCCGCCCGAGCGCTTCGGCCTCGGCCAGTTTGGCCAGTGCGCCGCGCAGGTGGTCGTGCGTTTGTTCCAGGTCGTTGCTGACGAACGGCGGAACGGCCACCACTTGCGTGATATTCTCCCCGTGCCTCACGACGCCCGCCCGCACCGCCGCGAGCAGCGCCGTAACGTCGGCGTCGGCGTCGCCGGTTACGGGCACGGCGCTGGCCGCCAGCCGCAACCCGCCCACCGTCTCGCTGACGATCACTTCGAGGGCGGTTGGGCCGCTCCCCGCGACCGGTCGAACGGTCACCAGCAAATCGGCTTTGAGCAGCTTGCCAAGCCGGACCCGGTCGCCGACGCCCTGGGGCGCAAGAAGGGTCTGAAGTTTCTGTTCCTTGAGAACCTTGTCGATGGCGGTGCGCTCGACCCAGGTGGCGCCCGGTTGCGAGAGCAATCGGGCTTCCAACAGGGTGGCGCGTGGGTGCTTGTCCGGGTCCAGCAGAGCGCACACCGGGTCCGCCCCACGCACCGGCCCGGTAGACAGAACGGCCGAAATCAGAACGACGAGACTCGGGCGCACGCGGCGATCCTTGAAGGCGAACGGCGACTCACGCCTAATCCTGTCGCATCGAGCCGTTTTCAGGTCACGGATGGCACCGGAAGCGTGAACGCGATGAACAGTAGACGACATTACTCCCGCGCCTTGCGCGGGCACCAATTCGAGGCAGACGTTCGAACCGGATGTGGCGTATTTTACTTCTCGTAGTGGTTCTGTGCGTTGAGTCGGCGGGTTTTCTGAAGCGCTTCCCGCTGTGTGTGCCGTGTCAGGCGTTCTGACAATTCGTATCGCTGCTTGGGTGCAGAAATATCGGCCGGATAACGAGAATGCGTCGGCCGTGCCACCGGTTGGTCACACGCCCGACGCATTTACGTTCGGACCGAGAACGTCACCGTCGGCCCGACAACTCAAAGACATGCCCGACGGCAGCACCAAGAACGAACCAAGCCGGGGACCAACTTGTGGCGACCGGCTTGCGCTGGGATAAGACTCGTTTTAAGTCTTCCGCCACGGTTTACGGAGGGGTGATAACGATCGGCCGGGAGTACCACAGCATCGCCTGGAACATGGCGCAATCATCAAGCCCGGACGAGTCCGTGTACTGGTATTGGTAGTTCCGCACCGAACCGTCACAGTACACCACCGGGGAACCGCCCGAGTGCGGCCCGCCGAAATGGTTCACGTCCACGTTGTTCGTGTCCTGAATGTAACCCTTCTTCGCGTGGCTTCCGCCACCGCCCGCGTCCGCCCACCGCATGTGGTCCGCGAAGCCTCCGCCGCTCCCGTTGTTAGCAGTCAGCCAGGTGTGGGCGTAGCCGGTGTCCTGGTTGTACGTGTTCTGGTTGCCGTAGTCCTGAATATTCATCGACTTGTGGGCGATCATGATGATGTTTGACGACCCAGCTGACATGCTAACAATGGTCTGGCTTTTTCCGGCCTGACCTTGCCCGCCAGCCGAGCCGTCGTCCAGAACCCCGTTGGCCCAAACGCCACTGGTGCTGAACCCGAGTGTGCTCCCGTAATTGGAAAGGCTACCGGTCCGGATGCCGCCGCCGTAAGCGCCCGCGTAGTCGATCTTCGGCCCGGCACCCTTGTCCCGCCGGCTTGGGCACAAGAAAATGCCGACGGTCATGGTGCTGTTCACCTGCTTCGCGGCGGCAGCGTATTGCGCGCCGGCCGCGTTCCACGGTGAGGTGTTGCCGGCCTGCCGGGCCGTGTTCTCGGTGTTAATTGCCGTCTGGAACAGCGGGAACACCAAGTTGTAAACGTTACCCTGCTCGATATACGGCAAGATGCGGATCGGCCAACTTACCCCCTGCGTCGACCCTTCCACCGGGAAACCGTTGTAGACATCGTGGAAGTTGTGCATCGCCAGCCCAATTTGCTTCAAATTGTTCTGGCACTTCGTCCGCGCGGCGGCTTCGCGGACCTTCTGAACGGCCGGCAAGAGCAGGCCGATCAGGATGGCGATGATTGCAATAACTACCAACAGCTCAATGAGCGTAAAGCCGGTACGCCGGGATCGGAGAAAGCCCTTCATACATGCCCTCACGGATAAGAAACATGAGCGAAACAAGCGATATGGAGCAATGGCCGCGCCCGCGAGACGATGCAAAGCCACATAATGAATGGTCGGTGAAAAAAGAACGGGTCACATTTTTTGTGACAGATGTGGCTCTTAAGCGAAATAGTCGTCGCAAGTATCTGCGGGATCTGAACTTAAATTGATGAAAATTCAGGTGGAGAACACGCTGTGAATGCGACTTGTATTCCTCCAGTATTCAGGGTGCCGGGTGTGTTTGGCTGGTGAAATCCTAAATCGATGTTCGAAAAGAATTTGCGACGGATAGGTTCCTGAAAACCATCTCCACTGCATCAAACCAATTCAGAACTTACGTCGAAAGTCGATTGCAATTGTTCATACGGTCTAATGAGAGTTTGGGTTTGCCTCTCAAGCACCAAAATCATGCCCACGAAGAGTTGTTCCGTGAGCCGACAAGCGGCGGGTGTGAGCGTGCCATCAGTTCAGTAGGGGAGCGGTGACGGTTCCAAATAACTCAAATGAGTGAGCGAATTCTGATGACGCGCTGCATACCGGCGACTCATGACATCTTCGTGCTCTCTCGATCGCACTTGGGGCGGTGGGATTCGCCTGATGGGGTGTCAACTGGACAATCGCTGTCAGCCCGATGGCAATTCGCTACCAGTTCGCTGGTCGGTCGCTGCCAAGAAATATCACCAGCCACCCCTTGAGACGCAACTGGAAGGACGACGCGGAATGGTCCCGGAGTGCGCGGGGTGTGTGGCGCAAAGTGTTTTTCAGACGGTATTTGTGGTGATTTGTGTTCATGCGGACCGTTCCGCTCATGGGGCCGAAATCGGATACCAGGATGTGGTTCTTGGTGCAAATTCTGCTTGTCGCGGTTCGCAAGAAGTACGCAAAAGGGAAAATGAGACCAAAAACGGACCCACTGAATGGCCTTGGCCGCTAATGAGAGAGAACGGTCGAGAGAATAAACACCTTTGTCGTACCTGTGTAACAGTGATGCCGGCTTTTCGAGAAATGAAAAACTGCGAGATTTCGCAAAGGTCATCCGAGGGTGTTGTGTCGGAACTGATTTTGATGTCTACTGTGTTGGCGCGCTCAGGAACTTGCACCGGCACCAACCATGTGTTGCGATTCGCGAAGTCGAGCGACCGCCGGAGGTCAACGGAATCAGGATCGAACAGCCCGGTGGTAAGACGGATGAAATCCAGTTCGCTCTTGGCACCGCGTTCCTCATCGCGTATACAATTATTCTCTCTTGAGTTGTTCGCAATTGAACTGGCCGGCCTCTCCGACTTTGCGGGCCGCGTATCGCTTTTACCTGAAACCGTCGCGTAGCAGCGGCGTCTGTCTGGACCCACGAACTCAGGGGAGCTGCGGATGGCGGGCATTCACGGGGGCAGCGATTCGTCGAACGGGGCAGCCGCCCCGGAATCGGTCGTCCGGTTCCTGAACGGCGTTCGCGAACGGATCGGTACCGTCGTCGTCGGCCAGGACGCCGTCGTCGAGCGAATCCTGATCGCCCTGCTCACCAGCGGGCACCTGCTCTTGGAAGGCGTGCCGGGGCTGGCGAAGACGCTTCTCGTTTCGTGCCTCGCGAAGTCGATTCACCTCCAGTTCGCTCGCATCCAGTTCACGATCGACCTGCTCCCGTCGGACATCCTCGGGTCCGAAATCCTGGACCAGCGGACCAACGAGTTCCGCGTGAACAAAGGGCCGGTGTTCACCAACCTGCTGTTGGCCGACGAAATCAACCGCGCCGCGCCGAAAGTGCAGTCGGCCCTCCTCGAGGCGATGCAGGAGCGGAAGGCGACCATCGGCAAAGAGGCGTTCAAGCTGCCGTCGCCGTTCCTGGTGATCGCGACCCAGAACCCGGTCGAGCAGGCGGGCACGTTCGAATTGCCCGAAGCCCAGCTCGACCGGTTCATGCTCCGGCACCGGCTCCGCTACCCGACGCTCGACGAGGAGCGTGAGGTGCTGAAGCGGAACTTGGCGCTGGGGGTGAAGCGTGAGGGCGCCGGCGCGGTCGCGCGGACCGAGTTCGACGTACTCGACGAGCAACCGGTGGGCACGATCGACGACCTGATCGTCGCGATGGAAGTCGCGTCACGGGTTCACGTGAGCGACACGTTCGTGGAGCACGTGCTCGACGCCATTCACCGCACCCGGAGCCACCCGGACATCGAGTTGGGCGCGAGCCCCCGGGCCGGCATCTCGTTGCTGAAGGCGGCAAAAGCCCGGGCGCTGATCCGGGGGCGCGGCTACGTCGTACCGGACGACCTGTACGCGCTCGCGCCGGATGTGATCCTGCACCGCATCCGCCTGAACTACGAGGCCCTGGCGGACGGCAAGACCGGCGAGCAGGTGCTTCAGGAGCTCCTGCACGACCTCACCCGCGGCAAGAAGAAAGTCACCTCGGTGAGCTGACACATGGACGGGCAGCTCGACACCGCCGACCACCTGACCGCGCGCCAGTTCGTGATCGCGGTCAAGAAGCTGGCCGACGCGCTCAACTACGGCACCGACCGGTCGCCCTTCCTGGGCTCCGGGATCGAGTACGCGCAGTCGCGCCAGTACCAGCCGGGTGACCCGGTGCGGTCCATCGACTGGCGCATCACCGCCCGCATGGGGAAGGTGTTCGTTAAGGAGTACGAGGCGCCCAAGCAGCTCCCGTGCTACCTGCTGCTCGACACCTCGGCGTCGATGACCGTGAGTTCGGTGAAGCGGAGCAAGTACGCGGTCGCGGTCCACATCGCCGGCGCGCTGGCGTTCGCGTGCCTGGACCGGGTTAGTCCGGTGGGCGTGCTGGGCGTCGGCGGGCGGGACGTGCGACTCGAGCCGAGCCTGTCGCGGGCCGCGGTGCTGCGGTGGCTGCACGAGTTCCGCCGGTTCCGGTACGACGAGCACACGACGCTGGGCCGACGGGTCGCCGAGTTGGCCCCGACCCTGCCGAACCGGTGCCTCGTGGTCGCGCTCAGCGATCTGCACGACCCGACGGCGGTGCCCGCGCTGAAGCTCATGGCGCAACGGCACGACGTGATCGTGATTCAGCCGCAGGACCCCGCGGAACAGGGGGTTGCGGGTACCGGGTTTCTGCGGGCCGGCGAGGCCGAGACCGGGCGCGTGTTCGTCACCCGCGGCTCGCGCCGGTGGGTGGATGCGGAGCGCACCGCCCGGCAACTGAAGCGGGCCGGGGTCGACCACCTGCTGGTGCGCACGGACCAACCGTTCGTCGCGGACCTGCGCAACTTTTTGATCGGCCGTAACGTGCTGGGACGTGGGCGGCGGTAAGCGAACCACAAGCAGAAGGCGCGAGGCAAACGGGCAATGACACACCGCCGTCCGGCCGAACTCCTCCGTACAGTAGCGTGCGCGCTCGCGCTGCTCGCGTCCGCCGACCGCGCCAGGGCACAGACCGAGACCACCGTCGGCATGACGGGAACACTCGAAGGGCTCGTGTTGCCCGGTTCCGAACTCGAGGCCGCGCCGCTCACCGACCGAAAGGCCAAGGCGGTTGTTCGCGTCTCCCGTGTGTACCCGCACGGCACTGCGTTCCGTTACGACATTGAATACTTCGGCCTTGAGCCCGGCACGCACGACCTGCGTCAGTACCTCAAGCGCAAGGACGGGTCACCGTTAGGCGAGCTGCCGCCGATCGCGGTGCAGGTGAAGCCGGTGCTGCCGCCCGGACAGGTGCAGCCGAACAAGCTCGAAATCGACACCGGTTCGCGGCTCGGTGGGTACCGGTTCCTCGTGACCGGTGCCATTGCGGTGTGGGGCCTGGGGCTGATCGCCGTGGTGGCGTCGTTCTTCTTCCCGCGCCGGAAGAGTGCGGTCGGCGGTGCCGATCGCCGTCCCGTGTCACTCGCAGAGCGGTTGCAACCGCTCGTTGAGGGCGCGACCGCGGGGACGCTCTCGCGGGCCCAACTGGCGGACCTGGAGCGGGCGCTGCTCGCTTACTGGCGGAAACGGCTCAAGCTCGAAGGGGTTGAGCCGGGTGAGGCGATCGAGGCGATGCGCAAGGACTCTCAGGCTGGGCCGCTCCTCTCCCAAATGGAAGCCTGGCTGCACCGGCCCGGGCCGGCGCAGCCGGTCGATGTGGCCGCTCTGCTGGCTCCGTACCGCAACCTGCCGCCGGAAGTGCTCGACCTCGAACTGGGGGGCGCGGCGTGAACTACAAAGAGATTCCGCTCGTCTGGCCGCAGTTCGCCCACGTCCCGGTGCTGGTCGCACTGGTCGTGCCCGCGCTGATGCTCGGGTGGGTGTGGGCCGGCCGCTGGCTGCTCCCGACCCGCCGGGTCGTGCTGCCGCTCGACGGCGCCCGCGCTCGCGGCGGGTGGTTCGCGTGGACGCTCATTACCCTGGCGGAATCGGTGCCGCCACTGCTGCTGGCGGTCGCGGTGTTCATTCTCGCAAATCCACAGCGGAACGGGCCGCCGCAGCAAAAGCGATCGCTCACCAACATCCAGTTCGCCGTGGACGTGTCCGGCAGCATGACGGCACCGTTCGGCGACGGGAACCGGTACGACGCTTCCATGAAGGCGATCGACACGTTCCTCGACTTCCGTAAGGGGGACGCGTTCGGGCTCACCTTCTTTGGGGACGCGTTCGTCCACTGGGTGCCGCTCACCACCGACGTGACCGCGATTCGGTGCTCGCCGCCGTTCATGCGCCCCGAGATCGCGCCGGCGCCGTTCGGCGGCACCGCGATCGCCAAGGCGCTGAACGGCTGCAAGACGGAACTGCGCCGCCGCGACGAGGGCGACAAGATGATCGTCCTCATCACCGACGGGTTCAGTTACGACCTCACGGGCAACGACGAGGAGATCGCTCGTTCGCTGAGCGCCGAAGGGGTGTCGGTGTTTTGTATCATCGTGGGCGGGTTCGAGCCGCAAGCCGAGATCGTCAACATTTGTCGGCTCACCGGCGGCGAGGCGTTCCGCGCCGACGACCCGGACGGGCTGCCCGCGGTGTTCAAGAAAATTGACACCATGAAACAGGCCCAGCTCAAGCCGACGATTGCGGATACGGTGGATTACTACGAGCCGTTCGTGATCGTGGCGATGGTTCTGCTAGTTTTGGGCGTGCTGTGCCTGTTCGGACTGAGGTACACGCCGTGGTGATCCCGATTCCCAAACTGGACCCGACCTCCGCGACCGGGCTGAACGCAGCCGTCACGTTGGGATTCGGTGTCGCTGCTGTCGTGGTCGTTGTCGCAGTCGCGGCGGAGTTGCTGCACTATTTGCGGGTGAGGCGGGTCGCGGCGCTGGCGTTCGGCCCGCGCCGGGACCGGCTGTTTCTGTCAGCCGTCGCGCCGGTGTTCCGGGTGCTTGCGCTGGCCGCGGTCGCGTGGGGGCTCACGGTACTGCTGACGGTCGAACCAAAATCGCACAAGCCGGGTGAGATCAAGGAGTCCGAATACCGGCACCTCGTACTCGTGCTCGACGTGTCGCGCAGCATGGAGGTCGAGGACGCGGGCGGGGGCGGGAAGCAGAAGAGGGCTGAGCGCGCCGCCGATCTGATCCAATCGTTTTTCGAACGGGTGCAGGCCGAGCGGTACAAGACGACGGTGATCGCGGTCGCGTCCGAGGCCAAGCCCGTGGTGCTCGATACCACCGACCGTGAGGTGATCCGTAACATCCTCACCGAACTGCCGATGCGGCACGCGTTCAAGCCGGGCGAGACCAACATGTTCGCTGGCCTTGAAGAGGCCGCCAGGGTGGCGAAGCCGTGGCCCCCCGGCAGCGCGGTGCTGATGGTGGTTACGGACGGTGACACGGTTCCGACGACCGGCATGCCGAAGATGCCGGCGTCGATCGGGGGTAACGTGGTCATGGTGGGTGTCGGTAACCCGACCGTCGGGAAATCACTCGGCGGGCACACGACTCGCCAGGACGCCTCGACTCTGCGTCAGGTGGCGACACGGCTGAACGGCACTTATCACGACGGCAACGAGAAGCAACTGACGACAGCGCTGGTGTCGAGCATTGACGAGCGTGCAAAGCCGAAAACCGGAGACCGGTGGACCGCTCGCGAGTACGCCCTGTTGTGCATCGGGAGCGGCGCTGCGGCACTGGGGTTCATCCCGGTGCTCCTGATGCTGCTCGGGACCGGTTGGGAGCCCGGCCGCCGCCCGACGCCGGAGGGCGGTTCCGGACCGCGGCGGTGAAACTGTGGTGACAGGTTCGTGCGGATTGACCCACAGCGTGCGGTTTGCTTGTTAGCGCGATTCCGATTCCCTTGTCGCGGAGGACGGTTCGATGGCGCTTCGCGTTCTGCTGTTGACCGGATGGCTGCTGCTCGGCGTGGGCGCCGCGGTGGCCCACTGGTTCGGGCCGGGGGTGGACGGGCGCAAGCTCGACCGGGTGGCGCTGCACGTGACGGCCGCCGAGCAGGCGGTCGCGGCCGAGGACTACGCCACGGCCGTCGAGGCGTTCGACCAGGCGCTCAAGGCGCTGCCGGACGGGCGCGCGGCCGAGGCCCGCAAGCTGCGGCTGGAGAAGGCCAAGGCGCAGATGCTCGCGCAACAGCTCACCGAGGCGCACGGGGACCTGCGGGCACTGGTGGACGAGCTGGCGGCGGACCCGGGGGCCGACCCGAAGGTGCTGGCCGACGCCCGGTCCGCGCAGGCCAACAGCCAGTACTACACCACCTGGCTGATGCGGCTCGAGGGGCTGTCCCGGGACGAGTGGGAGCCGGAGATCGAGGCCGCCCGGCAGAGCTACCGGCTGCTGGCCGAGCAGGCCGACCGGCGGGGCGACGGGGCCGCCGCGGCGAAGCACCGCGAGGACCTGGAGTCGGCCGTGCGGCTGGCCCGGATGGAGCAGTCCGAGCTCCAGGGGCTGAACCTGCCGAAGCAGTGCAAGGGGTGCTGTAGCTGCAAGGGGCGCAAGCCGAGCGTCGCCAAGGGGCCGCCCAAGAAGAACGACATCCGCAGCGCCGGCGGCGCGCCGCCCCTCGACGACAGCGGGCACTGACCTGCGGCGGGCTGGGGGCGAGCCCGGCCCGCGTTTCTCATTTTCCGAACTTCGTTTTGTGTCAGTTTGATCCGGCAGGCCGGTTCAACTTTCGGTCCCTCCCGCCCTCGCGCCGAGGCCACACCTGTGAAGAAGACGTTCGCATTCACCCTGCTCGCGCTTGCAGGCGGGATGACCGCCTACGCCCAGTTGCCGGTGGCCCCGCCGCCCCACGAAGCGGACAAAGGCGCCACACCGACCGCGCCCGGCACGCCCAAAAAGGAAGAGCCCAAAGAAACGCCGCGGATGTCGCGGCTCAAGTCGCTGAGCTTCGACCGGCGCTCGTCCAGCATCTTGAAGGCATGGGCGCCTCAACCGGAACCGAAAAAGGACGACACTCCAAAGGAACCGGTCGTCAAGAGCCCCGAGGCAAAGGAGCCAGACCCGAAGGTTGCGGAGCAAGCCGCGGCGCTCGACAAAGAAATTTCCGCGTTCCAAAAGAACGTCACGCTGGGGAAATGGGCGGAGGTGAAGGCATATTTGGCGTCACTGCCGGCGGACGAGGGCGAGGCCGGGTACAAGCAGTTGCTGGCGAGCCTGCAAGGGCGGCCCGGAATGGGGCGCCCTGGTGGGGCGGGTGGCATCGACCCAATGGAAATGCAGATGATGCAGGGGCCGGGCCAGCAGTTCGCCGAGCGAAATCTGTTCTCCGCCGACGATGTGCTCGGACTGGCCGCTGCTGCCCCCGTCGGCAAGGAACCTGTGAAGCCCCGGCAGGAGAAAGAGACGCTCACGGGGCTGGGGGCAATATTCCGCGAGGCGATCAACGGCGGTACGTTGCCAGAGGTTGCTGTTGCGCGCCTCAAGACCGAGGTCGCGAAGCCCGCAGGGCAGGCGGTGCTTACTAAACGTCAGGTGTCGAAGTTGCTCACCGGTGCGGGACTGTCGGAGTTTGCTGGCGATTTCCTGCCGACCCTTGAGCAAGCCCAAAAGGATAAGGACCTCGAAGCGCTGAACCTGCTCACTCGATACTTTTTGGCGCTGCACGCGAAGGAGTCCAAGTCAGGTAATTTAGAGCGCGGGTGGGCGGCCGTACAGGCCGTAATGAGCGTTCCGGACGGTGTCGCAGAGGAGAAAGAGGAAGCGCTGGTGCGCGCCGTTGAGTTGGCCCCGCGACTGAAGGACGAGCTCGGTCAAGAGTGGCTCGGTGCGAGCTTCACCAAGAACCCCGAGCGGGGCCAAGAGATCCTGGCGTCAGTCGGCACGCTGGTGTCACGTGGGTTGTCAACACGCCCGCACGCGATTGAGGAACGGTTGAACGCGCTCAAGCTGTCGCAGACGGCCGTAACGGCGCTGCTGAAGGCTGCTCCAGGGAAAGTCAGGGAGTGGAAGGCGGCACTCACGGTGCTCGCGCTCGGGTGGCAAAAGGAGGCCGACTTTTCGCAGCGGTTCGACCGCTCGTCCGGGGGCTCGCGGCTCCGCCGCGACATGTACGGCAACATCTTCTTTTCGTCGGGGGACGAGGACGACCAGATGTCGCGCATGATGATGATGCAACAGCCGAACATGCCGCGTCCGATCTTGGTCGCGGACATCATCAAGGCCGCTCCCGACGCCGCGTGGCTCGCGGCGATCGACGAGTCACTGCGCCCCAAACTGGCCGAATCGGTGGCCCGGCTGCACTTGAAGGCGAACGAGGAGGATAAGGCGTTTCCGCTCATCGAGCAACTCGCCGGTGCTCAGCCCACCGAAGCGAAAGGGCTGGTGAAGGAGTTTCTACGGGTGTGGACCCGCAACCACGACCCGAACGCGAGCCGTAACGAGAACCGCTACTCGTGGTTCTTCTTTGCCTTCGAGCAGCGGGCCGAGAGCATTCCGCTGACCCGCTCGAAGCAGGAGCGGAACCTGAAGGAACTGGCCGGCTGGGTGGCCCGCATCAAGAAGCTGCCCGGGAGCGCCGGCGACCTCGACGACGAGGCCGTGGTGCGAGCGTTTACCGCGTGCCACAGCTCCGCCGAGGTGTACCGCACCGAGGCGATCGAGGCCGTGTTCGGGCCACTCGGCGGGCTTAAGCCGAAGACGCTTGCTGGCTTGGCCGATCAGATGCGCACCAACCTTGCTGGTTTGTGGAAGTCGCCAGCGAACCAGGAGCAGAACAAGACCAAACGCAAAAAGAAGGACATTGAGGCGGAGGTGCTCCGCGGGTACGAGGTGGCGCAGGCAGTGGTGGCCGACGGCCTGAAGAAGTTCCCGGGCCACTGGGTGCTGCTCGCCGCCCGGGCGGGGCTGATGCACGACGAGATCAACTTCCGCCAGGAGCTGAACAAGTCGTCCGATTTCTCCGCGAAGCGCACCGCTGCACTCAAGACGTACCGCCAAGCCGCGGAGGAGTACGCGAAGGCGGTCCGCACCATGCCCGAGGACGAACACACCACGTCTGTACACGAGCAGTGGTTCGCGGCGGGGCTCGGGGCCGTCGATCTGGGCATGATCTCGGAGGAGAAGCAGCCGGACTGGACCCAGCCGCCGCTCATCCGCGCGGCCATCCTCGCGCTGCCCGGCGATCTTGCCGAGAAGCACATGGGCAAGTTCGCGAACAACCTCTTCATCAAGATGAGCGGCGCCAAGCCGCACGTGAAGTTCAACTACCTCAAGGCCGGGTTCCAGATCGTTGAGGATCACAAGCAGGCGGCCGAGGCGAAGAAGGTGTTCGATTACTACAAGGACCTCGTCACCGAGATCAAGCTGGAGGCGGTGGTCGACGGGTCGAGCGAGGTGGGCCACGGGCGCCCGTTCGGGCTGTTCGTGAACCTCAAGCACACGCGCGACATCGAACGCGAGTCGGGCGGGTTCGGCCGGTACCTCCAGAACCAGAACAGTATGTCCTACTCCTACAACTACGGCCGCCCGACCGCGGACTACCGCGACCGGTTCGAGTCCGCCGCACGAACCGCCCTCAAGGAGCAGTTCGAGGTGGTGTCGGTGACGTTCCAGGACGAAAAGGTAACGTCGCGGGCGGCCGCCGGCGAGTTCGGGTGGCGGTACACCCCATACGCATACGTCCTGCTCAAGCCGCGTGGCCCCCAGGTGGACAAGATTCCGCCGCTGCGGCTGGATCTCGACTTTCTGGAAACGTCGGGCTACGTCGTGATGCCGGTCGAGACGCCGGCCGTTCCGATCAGCGCGCGCACTGCCTTGGGCGAGCCGCGTCCGGTGGAGAAGCTGTCGGTCACGCAGACGCTCGACGAGCGTCAGGCCGATAAGGGCGTGCTGTTGCTTGAGGTGAAAGCGGTTGGCGTCGGGCTCGTGCCGGAGTGGTCGGAACTTGCGGGCGACTATGTCCCGGAGGGCTTTGAAGTAACCAAGACGGAAACGAACGGGTTGGGCGTGAAGAAGTTCGATGAGGACGGCGATCGCAACGCGGTGGTTTCGGAGCAAGCGTGGACGCTCACGCTGAAGGGGCGCGAGGACCGGGCTCAGCTCCCGAAGACGTTCAAGTTCGCTTCGGTTAAGGTGCCGACCAAGGAGACCGTGTACCAACGCTATGTGGACGCGGACCTCGCTTCGGTGAGTGAGGAGGTGCCACTGGAGCAGACCTACGGCAAGAAGAAGAGCATGCTGCTTTGGTATGTGTTGGCCGGATTGATCGCAGCGTTCGTACTGGCTGCCGTGGTGGTTGCGGTGGTCGTGTCACGAACAGCGACGCGCGCAACGGTTGAGAGCCGGTTGCCCAAGAACCTCGACCCGTTTACCGCGGCCGCCCTCCTACGAGAGGTACGTGAGCGCACGGATCTGAGCTCGTCACAGCGCGCCGCGCTGGATCAGGATCTTGCCGAGATCGAACGCCACCACTTTGCGGCCGGGTCGAACGGACAGCCCGCACCAGACCTGCGGCAGATTTTGGAGCGGTGGGTCCAAACAGCCGCGCCGGTGAAATCGGTTGTCACAGTGTGACGTTGCACCCGTTCGGGGTATGGCTCATACGGTGTCCGGGAGAGCTCTTCTCACGGACACCGTATCGGCGGTGCTGACTTGCCGTCCTGGCGCTGAGCGGGCTCATTCAGTGGTCACCGAATCCGGGCTTACGCCGCCCGGGTCTTCGCTGCCGTCCACACTCCGAACATGCTTCTCGATACCCAAACCGAGGGTCTGGAGCTTCGCACGGAGAGTAGTGCGCGAGATGCCTAATCGGTCCGCGGCCTGCTTCTGGTTTCCGTGAACGTGTCCTAATACGGCCGTTAACAGTGCCCGGTCCACGGTTTGGGTTACCTGCCGATAGATGTCGGTGGCACCGACTCGCAGCAGGCTTGTAATCAGCGCGGTCAGTTCCAGCGCGTCGCTTGGCGGTGCTGCCGCGCCACGTAACGATGCCGGCAGGCAGTCCGGAGTGATCACCTCACCCACGGCCTGTACCACCGCGTACCGCATTGCGTTCTGCAACTCACGGACGTTGCCGGGCCAGCGATGCGCTTCTAGAACGGCCCGCGCCGTAGGGTCCACCCCGCGGACATTCTTCTTCAGTTTGCGGTTAGCGGCCGTCACAAAGTGACTCACTAGCGGTTCGATATCGCCCATACGGTCACGCAGGGGCGGCAGTGTGACCGTGAACGAGTTGAGTCGGTAAAGCAGGTCCTCACGGAATTTGTTCTCCCGTACCAGGACCGACAGGTCGCGGTTGGTCGCTGCGAGCACCCGCACGTCGGTCTGCACCGACTCGTTTCCGCCTACCCGCTCGAACCGCTGGTCCTGCAGCAACCGCAACATCTTGGCCTGTGCCGCCGGTGGCATGTCGCCGATTTCGTCAAGAAACACGGTGCCGCCTTGCGCCTGCTCGAACTTGCCCACCCGGCGCCGGTCGGCCCCGGTGAATGCGCCCTTCTCATGTCCGAACAGCTCGCTCTCTAAGAGCGCGTCCGGGATCGCCGCGCAGTTGATTGCTACGAACGGCTGTCCGGACCGCAGAGAATGTTGGTACAGAGCGCGCGCGACCAATTCTTTGCCGGTGCCACTCTCGCCCAGAATGAGAACGGGCACGTCTTGCGGCGCAATGCGCCCAATAACCTTATAAACTTCGAGCATCGCCGGGCACTGCCCGACGATCTGATCTGTATCGGCGCCGTCCTCGGGCGCCGCAATGTCTTCGGACGCCGCCGGTGCGGCCTGCGCCCGGCGCACCTCGAAGGCGCGCCCGAGCACCTCGTCGAGTTGGTGCAGGTCGATCGGTTTGAGCAGATACTCGAACGCACCACGCTTGGTGGCCTCAATGGCGGTCTCGGTGCTGCCGTGCGCAGTGATTACGATTACCGGTAACCGAGGGTCGGCCTCCCGAATGAGTAAGAACGCGTCGAGGCCCGACATGTCCGGCAACCGCACGTCGAGGATTACCGCGTCCGGGCGCTCGCGCGCCACCGCAGCTAACCCCTGTTTGGCGGTCGCGGCAGTCGCCACCGCGGTGTTACCACGATCGAGTGCGGATTTGAGCGAATATAAAATTCCGGGCTCGTCGTCGATGATGAGCACCTTCGGCATCACGTGGCTCCTGCGGGGCTGAGCGGGGCAGGTCGGGCGTTCGTTTGCGCCCGGCACGGAAGGCGGATCACAAACACCGCCCCTCCGGCCGGGCCGTTGGTTGCGCCGATCGATCCGCCGTGCGCCTCCACGATCCGCCGGCAGATGGACAGTCCGAGCCCCAGTCCTGTCTCTTTCGTGCTGATGAACGGGTCGAAGATTTGCTCCTCCAGTCCCACCGGCAACCCGGGGCCGGTGTCCGATACGAGTACGGTAAGCATGCCCCCCGGCGTGCCTGTGCCAGTGTCACCGGGCGTGACAGCGGCTGTTACCCGCACCGTTCCACCGGACGGGAGGACGTCAAGCGCATTGAACAGAAGGTTGTAGAGCACTTGACCGAGTTGTCCGGGGTCTGCGTCGAGCGGCGGTAAGTCCGCCGACGCAACCGCCCTTACAGTCACTCCCTGCAACTCGGCCCGAGCGGTCACTCCCGCAACGCAGTCTCGGATCAACTCAGCCGGGACCACACTCCTCTTATCTGGGCGCGGCGGGCGGGCGAAATCGAGGAACGTGCGGATGATCTGCTCGAGACGCAAGATCTCGCCTTCCAGCACCCGTAAATCCTGTGGCCGAAACCCGTTGGCTCGGCGCGGATCAGTAGCCGCCTGAACCAGTAGTTTGATGACGGTGAGCGGGTTTCGTACCTCGTGCGCGATACCGGCCGCCATCTGGCCGACCCAGGCGAGCTGCTCGGCTCGCAGGGCGTCCCGCTCGGTTTTCTTAAGCCGATTTAGAACCGCAGCCGCTGCTTGCGTCACGCGCTGAACGGTCGTCTCGGATTGCTCCCGTCGGGGGACTTCCCCGTCGGCTGCCGGCACCGCCTCACCCAGCAGTGCCGCAGTGTCGCGCAGCACGCGGTCGGTGTCGAGCAGTGAGCGGCGGAGCGATACCGCGATCGCCCACCCACCCAAAAGCCCGGCGACCGATCCGCACACGCCCAACCCCACGAGCCCGACGGTGAGTCGTTGCGACAGCTCGTGGTTCGCCCTGGCGGTGTGATCCAGCATGTCCCGGTTCACTCGCAGGTACTCGCGCGCTGGTTCCAGGATCTCGCGGGTGAGAACCGTGTCGATCAGCTCCAACACCTTCGCGTACACGCCCTGTTCGGGCGGGGTCTGCTCGAGGCGATCGTACGCGTCGAAGAAGTGTTCGTAGCCCGTGCGGACCTTGCGCATGAGTACCTGCTCGGGCTCGGTCGTCGCCATCCGTTCGGCCGCACGGAGGGCCTCGGTGGCGTGCTCCCGCAGGCGCGGCACTGGGCTGAGGTGTTTGCGCTGGCCGGTGATCAGGTACCGATCGAACTGGACATGGATCTCGCGAAGGCTGATTTCCAGTTCTTGGGCAGCATGGACGCTGGCCACGTGACTGTCTAGCATCACTGAGACGTTACGCTGCGAATTATGTGCGTACCAAGCGGCCCCGGCAGCGACCGCGATGAGGAGAACACTGACCGCAACCACCGGAGCGGTCAGCCGCGCGATCAACCGAGAATGCATGTCCTCTCTGCCTCCGCACAAGCTGCGAATGTGCCATGGACACTCCAACAATGACCAACAACTGGTCAAGTCGGTGCGTTCTGTACACGTGTTGCCTTCACACCTTATCTATCCAAATTCCGCTGGTGCTCCGACACGCCATTCGGGCATTGCGCTAAACCGAGAGGTCGGAAACGTTTGCGCGAATGAACAGTGGTGGTACTCTGCGCTCGCGCACTTTGAATGAACTGAAAAGTGCAGCAATCGTGATGCCCAGGCCCTTATTTTTTGGCCGATGTTGCCGATTCCCATTTCTATGACCGCGTCGGGACGACTAGAAGCGTGCCGGGGCCGAAACCGCGAACGAGATTCCATTAGCCCGGCGATAGATGGGCGATTTGGTACCATGATGTACAGGTCGGTGCCACTACTCAAAGCTCGACTTTTTAGCCGCCTGAGGCTGGCGTGACCGCATGATGCTGGAAGAAGGGGGCGTGGTGGCCATCGCACCGCCCGGCGCGCGAATTGCGTTCCAACCAACCGTAATAAGCCCCGATGTGGTCTAGCTGAACGTCGCCAGCTTTCGGCAGCGCGACCACGCAACGATGCCATCAACGGTTTCGGCGTTTCCCACCCGAAGAAGGACGCGCGATGTTCAGTTTGCCGCTCTGGTCGAAACGGCAGCCGTTCAGCCCACAAACTGCCGATAAGGGCTCGCGTCTTCGGGGCGCGACGGCTACCGATGGTGTGTGCCCCTATTGCGCTGTCGGGTGCGGCCAGTTGATCTACACCAAGGGCGGCACGCTGATCGACATCGAAGGCGACCCGCGCAGCCCGATCAACGAGGGCACGCTCTGTCCCAAGGGCGCGAACGCCTTTCAGCTCGCCACCAACGCGCACCGGGTCACGCGGGTAATGTATCGCGCTCCGCACTCGGACCGCTGGGAGGAGCGGTCGATGGACTGGGCGCTCGACCGGATCGCCGAGCGCGTGAAGGCGGCCCGCGACCTGGACTTCGTGACGCGCAAGGCCGACGGCCGGTTGCTCAACGGTTTCGATACGATCGGCACCCTCGGCGGCGCGACGCTTGACGTTGAAGAGAACTACCTCATCAAGAAACTGTTCACCGCCGGTCTTGGGGTGGTGCCGGTCGAGAACCAGGCAAGAATTTGACACTCCGCCTCGGTGCCCGGTCTGGGCACTTCGTTCGGGCGTGGAGCGGCGACGAACTTTACTCAGGACCTGGCGAACAGTGACTGCATTCTGATCATGGGCTCGAACATGGCGGAGGCCCATCCGGTGGGGTTCCGCTGGCCGATGCGGGCAAAAGGCGCGGGTGCCACGCTGATCCACGTGGACCCACGCTTCTCGCGTACCTCGGCGCTGTGCGACATGTTCGTCGGCATCCGTGCGGGGGCCGATGTCGCGTTTCTGGGTGGCGTGGTGAACTACGTCCTGACCCACGATAAGTGGTTTAAGGAGTACGTCACTGCGTACACCAACGCCGCGACCATTATCGAGCAGGGCTTCGAGGACGCCGAAGACCTGGACGGGTTGTTCAGCGGCTACCGGCCGGAGAGCGGCACGTACGACCCGAAGGGGGGAAACTGGGCTTACGAGGGCGGCAGCGGCAAGGAGCAGAAGAAATCGGAGCCCGGTCAGCACGGCACCCACGGTTATGGCCTGATGGGCGTTGCCGAAGCCGGCGACGCCCCGCGAACGGACCCGACGTTCCAGCACCCGCGGTGCGTGTTCCAGATCCTCAAGCGGCACTTCGCGCGATACACGCCCGACGTGGTGGCGGAGGTGTGCGGTTGTCGTCCGGAGGAAATGGTTCGCGTTGCCGAACTCCTGTGCGCGAACTCGGGGCGCGACCGGACGAGCGCGATCGTGTACGCGGTCGGTTGGACGCAGCACACCACCGGCGTCCAGATTATTCGCACCGCGGGCATCCTGCAACTGCTCCTGGGGAACGTCGGCCGGCCCGGGGGCGGCATTATGGCGATGCGCGGGCACTCCAGCATCCAGGGCAGCACCGACGTTTCCACGCTGTACGACACGCTCCCCGGATACCTGCCGCAGCCGGTGGCGCACGCCGACCATGAGAGCCTCCAGAGGTATCTTGACAAGGAGGGCATAAAGACCGGCTACTGGTCCAACTTCCCGGAATTCGTCGTTTCATTGTTGAAGGCCTATTACGGCCCGGCCGCGACGCCGGACAATGAGTTCGGGTTCGGCTGGCTGCCGCGGGTAGACGGCGACCATTCGCACCTCGTCACGTTCGATCGCATGAGCCGCGGCGGGGTCACCGGCTTCTTCCTGTTCGGGCAGAACCCCGCCGGCGGAGGGATGAACGCCGGGCTCCAGCGCGCCGCCTTGCGGAACCTCGACTGGCTCGTGGTGGCGGACTGGTTCGAGACCGAGAGCGCCGTGTTTTGGAAGGACGACCCGAACGGCCCGCCCGCCAAAGACATCAAGACGGAGGTGTTTTTCATCCCGGCCGCCGGTCACGTGGAGAAGGAAGGTACACTCACCAACACGCAGCGGTTGCTCCAGTGGCACAACAAGGCGCTCGACCCGCCCGGCGAAGCGCGCTCGGACGCGTGGTTCGTGTACCAGCTCGGCAAGCGGCTGCGGGCGCTGTACGCCGGTTCGACCGACCCCAAAGACGCGCCGCTGCTCAACCTCACCTGGGACTACGAGTACGATCATCCTCACACCCTCCCAGATGGCACGGTGAGCCGGATCGCGGGTGAGCCGGATGTCGAAAAGGTGCTCCAGGAAATCAACGGCTACCAGACGGCCGAAACCGACCCGCGCAGCGGCCGGCCGAAGTTGCTCCCCGGGTTCTCGGCCCTGAAGGCCGACGGCTCCACCGCGTGCGGTTGCTGGGTGTACAGCGGCGTGTACCCCGAGCCGGGGCGGAACCGCGCGAACCGGCGCGAGCGCACCCCGGGCAACCCGGTCGAACCGAACTGGGGGTTCGCGTGGCCGCACAACCGCCGGGTGCTCTACAACCGTGCGTCGGCCGATCCGGAGGGGCGCCCGTGGTCGGAGCGCAAGAGGTACATCTGGTGGGACGAAGCACAGTCCCGTTGGGTGGGGCCGGACGAACCCGACTTCGAGCCCGGCAAGGCGCCCTCGTACCGCCCGCCCGAAGGGGCGCGGGGCATGGCCGCGATCGGGGGCGACCAGCCGTTCATCATGAAGACCGACGGCCTCGGCTGGTTGTACGCCCCGAAGGGCGCGAAGGACGGCCCGCTGCCGTGCCATTACGAGCCGCTCGAATCGCCGGTGCGTAACCTGCTGTACCCCCAGCAGGCCAGCAGCCCGACCGTCCGCACCTTTGCCGGGCCGCTGAACAGCGTTGTGCAAGGGCCGACGGCCGCGTTCCCGCTGGTGGCGTTCACGTTCCGGCTGACGGAGCACTACCTGAGCGGCCCGATGAGCCGCTTCAACTCGTGGCTCAACGAGCTGATGCCCGAGATGTTCGCAGAGATCGGCCCCGAACTGGCCGCCGCCCGCGGGGTCGCGAACGGCGACTGGGTGACGGTGCGCTCGGCCCGCGGGGCGATCGAGTGCCGGGCGCTGGTGACGCCGCGGATCAAGGCGCTGACGGTGGACGGTCGTGCGGTGCATCAGGTGGGGCTGCCGTTCCACTGGGGGTTCGCGGGCGAGGTGGTGGGCGGTAACGCCAACGACCTCACCGCAATCGTGGCCGAGGCGAACGTGAGCATGCACGAGGGCAAGGTGTTCGCGTGCCAGTTGGAGGTCGGGCGGCACGGGGGGAACCCGCCGGCGGCGACCAAGATTGCGGTGCCGTGGCCGACCCGCGACCCGGTTCCCGACACACCCCGGTCCGCACAGCCCGAGGGAGGGTTCGCGCATGGCGGTTAGAGAGCTGGAACTGCCGGCGCACCCCGCGGGTGTCGATGCGACTCCGGCGCCCCGCGGCCTCTTCGCCAAGCTGTTGCACCGGCTGACGTACCCGTTCCGCCGCGGCGTCCGGCCCGCGCAGCAGCCGCCCACCGGGTTCTACACCGATACGACGGTGTGCATCGGCTGTAAGGCGTGCGAGGTGGCGTGCAAGCAGTGGAACCAGCTCCCGGCCGACGGGTTCACGTTCACCGGCAACAGCTACGACAACACCGGCGCGCTGACCGGCGACACGTGGCGGCACGTGAAGTTCATCGAGCAGTTCACGACCCCCGAGCCGGTCGCGCCGGCGCCGCAGCGGTTCCCTCTGGAAGTCGTCACCGCCCCCGTTTCGCAACCGCCGGTCGATTTCGGCCGGTGGCTGATGATGTCCGACGTGTGCAAGCACTGCGCGGCGGCCCCGTGCCAGCAGGCGTGCCCGACGGGCTCGATCGTGTACACCGAGTTCGCCAACGTGTACATCCAGCCGGACATCTGCAACGGGTGCGCGTACTGCGTCGCCGCGTGCCCGTTCGGGGTCATCACCCGGAGCCACTTCGACGGCCACTCGCACAAATGCACGCTGTGCTACGACCGGCAGCGCGACGGCCTGGTGCCGGCGTGCGCGAAGGCGTGTCCCACCGCGTCGATCCAGTTCGGGCCGGTGAGCGAGTTGCGCGAGCGGGCACAAAATCGCGTGGAGCAATTGAAGGCGAAGGGCGTGCCGGCGTACCTGTACGGGGCCGAGGCGACGGAGACCTACACCGAACTGCACTCCTTCTACCTGCTCACCGACCGCCCGGAGGTGTACGGCTTGCCGGCCGACCCGGTGAACCCGTGGCTGCACATGCGCGGCGACTACCTGCGCTCGGCGCTCGCGGGGTTGGTCGGGCTGGTGGCGCTGCTCCTCGCGTTCCTTCTGGGCGGGTGAATTCATGACCACGTCCGCCGCACCGGGGTACGCCAGCGAGGAACCGACGCACGCGCCGCCGTGGCACGGGCTGGTCGTCTGGGATGTCTTCTTCAACGCGCTGACCACGGGTCTCTTCCTGACGGTTGCGGTTGGCGAGCTGACGCGGCCGGCTGCGTTCGCGCCGGTCGCGGCCTGGGCGTACCCGTTGGCACTCGTCTTTTTGCTCATCGACCTTCTGCTGCTGGTGCTCGACCTGGGTGACCCGCTCCGCTTCCACCACATGCTCCGGGTGTTCAAGCCGAGTTCGCCGATGTCGCTCGGTACATGGTGTCTGACGCTCTATTCGTTCCCGCTCGCGGCACTCGCCGTCACCGACGTTCTGGGCCTCCTCGGCGCGATCCCGACCGATTCTTCGGTCCTCGCAGTCGGGCGGACGGTGATGACCGTACTCGCACTGCCGTTCGCGTTTGGGTCGATGGCTTACAAGGGCGTGTTGTTCAGCACGAGTTCGCAGCCCGGATGGCGTGACGCCCGCTGGCTCGGTGCGTATCACGTCGCGTCGGCCCTGGCGCTCGGCAGCGCGGCGCTACTGGGTCTGGCGGCCGGCATCGGTCACGACCCTGCGGCGAGCTTGCTTCGCCCGGCGGTGGCGGCGCTGGTCGTCGTGCAGGTTGTGCCGCTGCTGTGTCTCGTGCGTGAACTTCGGCCGGAACTCGTTCGACGCTACCCCCGGGCGCAACTCTGGGGCGGCGGGGTTCTGGTAGCTGTCGTGGGGATTCTGATACCCCTGGCTTTGCTGCCCGTCTGGTCCGTTGGCGTGGTGCTATTCGTGTCGGTCGGGGCATGGGTCACACGCCATTTCGTTGTGATGATACCGGAGGCATAGGAGCCGCTATTCGTCCGATGGCAGAGCCCGCCGGCGGCGTCCCCGTGCCCGCCTGACCCCGGCGCCATCGAGTCAGCACATTGCGCATTTCAGGACCCTCATCCCCGCATTTGGAGCTTCCGGCAGTTTTCCTCCCGCCGCACCAGCCGTTTGCAGCCGAACCGACACCCCGTTTACGCCGGCTTCGTCTTGCTGTTGGATCGATTCGATAGCCGCAAGCGATTGCCATGCAATACATTGCGCTGTGTCCGTCGTGCCGAACTCGTCTGGCTCAGCGGACTCGGCCCCCGTGCAAAAGCCCGGGATTCGGTGGTAGCGGCACCCCAGCGATTGGGTAGTCGATCGGCAGCGGACGACCCAGCGGGAGAGGAGTCGGCGGCAACTGGTACGCTGTCACCCCCGTTACAGCGCCGCGGGTCGGTTCTAGCCGCCGAACCACAGGTCAGGGGTGGTTTTCCCTGGGACCGTGGACGGCCCGTCCGCTGCTACTCGTGCCTGGTTGTGGAGCGGAGCTTCCGCGGAAAACGCAACCCTGTTGCGCCGCATACCAGTCACGCCGGCTCGATAGGGGTTGCACCGTTGGCACCGAGTTACGTGAAGCGGTCATACGTGTCCGGTCGTTTCAAGTTGGCGTGTAGTACCCGCGCACTGGTTCTGAGTGTGGTCCGCTCACTCCGTGAGCGGTTGCGCCGGGTATCGGATTCGCGTTGCGCACAACGACGGGGCCAGCAAGCTCGCGGAGCTAATCTGGTGCGCGGCGCGGCCGCTCACGGAGTGAGCGGACCACACTCAAAGGCCAGAACCCCAGTCCGGCGCGAACTTGAAACTACTAGAATCCGATTGATCCGTATCCACGCCGTATTCTGTAGCCGGCCTCTGTGAGGCCGGCGCTACCTCGGTCATGTCGCACCCGCCTCACAGAGGCCGGCTACAGGAAGCAGTGACTCTTCAATCGGATTCGGTATCACTCGGCTCGACGGCCCCGTCGCCTTCCCGGCTGATGACACCGACGACGCCGACCGCGACTTCCTGAAGCTTTGAACCGCAGCCGGTCGGAAGAACGGCCGTGTCGCGTGTCACTCGGCCCCGGATGGTCATCACCCCGACCGCGGCCCCGTTACTGTAAGAACCGTTAACCCCGTCAGTTACGAACGTGTGCCTGCACCGCGAAAGCGGTGGCGGCGATCGGAAGTGGCGGCCGGAGTTGGTGAAGTCCGTTCGGTCAACTTCCGAAACCTTCCCGCTGCTTTGCTCTGGCTCACGTCGCAAAAAGCCCATACATTAAGGGCTCAGGCCAAGTGGCGGAATGGCAGACGCACTCGACTCAAAATCGAGCGGGGCAACCTGTGTGGGTTCGAGTCCCACCTTGGCCATTGCCTTGTTTTTCAGGGGTTTCGTGACGGTTTCGGACCGGAAAGCACCACCAACGATACCCGAGTGAAAGAGATCCGGCAAGCAGGAATAGTGACCACGGATACTATTCGCGGAACCACCCCCAGCGTGCCGGATCGGCAAAAATTTCAGGTCACGGACTTCCGTTTTCGGATTCCACTGCTTTCTTTCTGCCGAAACGCACTCGACGGCAACCCCACCAGACTTCGCCCGTAGGAAGTTACCGCTGCTCGGAGTGCCTCTCGGGCCGAGTCCCACATCGGGTACTGCAAGAACCAGCCCGTCCACCGGCCGGCGTCACAGCAGAAGAACATCTCCCCGTCCGGTAGTCGAGCGAATAGGAGATCGGACACTTTTCCATCTACGGTCCACCCTCCCGGCCACCAGCCACACTGTTCGGGGTCGGTGGGGTCCGTGGAAGCAGGGAACACGTCACACAATTCGACACTCTTAATCGGGTGCTGACTAAAGAGTTTCTGAAGCCGCTTCCGGTTCCAGATGTATCGCCGAGGTGAAACGATCCAGTCCACGAACCCACGGTCCCAACCGATCTCGAACTCTTCCGGCGGTTGCAGTCCCAGCCACTCGAACCCGGCCGGTAGCAAATCCCAAATTTCCCGTGGGCACTCTATTCCGGCACTCGCAGCCTCGACCTGTCCTCTAATGAACTCGCCTCGTCTGCGGTCCGCGTGTTCGATCAGCCAGTCCGCATAAACCAACCGAGCGGTGTCGTCTTCGGGGTTGTTCAACACGGCTCGAAGCAGAAGGTCGCCATCCGTCACGCCAGTCTCCATAAGGGGAAACTCCCAACCCGAAGGCTGAGGAGGAAGAGTTAGTTGATCGTCAAATAGGGCCAAGTCTTTTCGAGTCTGATGCAGGAGATCATTCCGGTGCTGGCGTGGGGGTAGATCCGTTTCACGTCGGGGCCAGGAACTTGGTGGTGCAGGAGCAGTTTGATTCCCCAAGCCTCGTCCTCGCTCAGCTTCTGCCCCGCTACTTTTCCGTGCCGAGCCGTGTCCTGATTGTTCTCCGTTCGACTCCCCCACTCCAGGTTGCAGGCTCGGTTGTCGTGGGGATCTCCCCCTCTGTGACGCACCACCTGCCCTGGTCGGGGATCTGAACCAAAAACTGATAGAACGAGTTGGTGGACGTAGCGAGTCTGGCCGTTGATGGTGGTCTTGAGATACCCGTCGGAGTGAAGAGTCAGGGAGAGGATTCGGGGCTCGGGCCACCACTTCTTTCGCCAAAAGTAAGTCCGCACTCTACCAAGGTCACTCACCTCGTAACCCTCGGCATTGGGAATCGGTTTCCAAATCTCTTCCATAGGTCTCCATAAATAGAAAAGCCCCAGCCGGAGCCGGGGTGAAGGGGAGGGGATCTAGATACAAGTAGGAATTTGGGAGAAAGGTAGATTTTCACCAAAGAGCCAATGGCCCACAAACGCGAATTCTGGTCTCACCTGGTCTTAGTTGTGGGGCTGATGTCGAAGGTACAGATGGCTCCGTTCTTAAAGTGAGTCGTCCCACCGACCAAAGTGTGCCTCTTCAACTTTCCACGAGGAGTTGAGAGAAACCTCAGTTCGACTTTCTCAAGGCAGGCACGGGCAAGCTTTCGGAAATTCTCAGGGCTACTCTTCGTCCTTGCCTCCTGCATAGCGTGTAGTTGGCACTCCAGGCGAGCAAGAGCTTCATCCGGGTCTTTAATCGGCTTCGGTGCGACTAAAGAACTGAGTGTAGCTAAGGCTTGGACCTTCTCGCTTTCCCACTGCCTGATTTGGTTCTGTGCGTCCGGAACGCGTTCTGGGTCTAAAAGAAGGATGTTGCGAGAAGCCGTGGCCAGTTTGCGATTCAAAGTGGCGATGGTCCGTTTCGCCCGATTACACTGACCTGCATCGGTGTCGATGGCGTTCTGTTGTCGTCCTGCAACCTGCTGCCTTAACAACTCTCGGGCCACTGGAGAAGCGAAGTGATTGTACAACTCCATCTCCACCAGTCCGACGGCATTCCGTTCGGCCACGCGGTAGGGCTTGCAGTGCTTAATGCCATTCCGAGCGTACCCGCCACAGAGGTAGAACTTTCCCGTGCGGTCGCGGTCCCCAACAAAGGTACTCCCGCAGTGAGAGCAGACTAGTACGTTGGACAGAGCGTAATCCCCGCCACCAGCCACAGGGTTGCACCGGTCTCTGTTGGTCTTCAATGCGACCTGAGCCTGTTCCCACTGTTCCTTGGTAACGAGAGCCGGGTGGTGGTCTGGAACGATTACCCAATCCTCCTCTGCATTCTTGGTAGCCGGTGCCTTTTTACCCTTGACCTGCTTCTTCGGGACCGCTACTCCGGATCGATCTTCTCCAGTTCCGGCCCACCCCAACTTGTGAAACCCACCGACGGACACGCGGTTGAAGACGAAATCCCCCGTGTAGACTCGGTTAGTGAGAATGTTGCGGATCTGAGCCCGGTTCCAGAACTTTCCACCCTTTGGAGATGGAGTGCCTTGGTTGTGTAGGTCGTTAGTGATCCCCTTGAGAGTCAGCCCCCCTGTCGTGTAAGCCTCGTAGATCCACCTCACCACCTTCGCCTCTTCCTCTTTCACTTCCAGAGTCGGTTCCCACCCTGACGGTCTCTTAGTCCAGTTCCTCTTACCCCTGTGAACCACCTTGCCCGTCGAGTCCTTCCACACTTGTTCGTATCCGTAGGGAGCTTTACCCGCAACCACATCTCCTTTTAGGGCCTTCCGAGCCAGTTCCGTAACCACGCGTCTACTGAGAGTGGCCACTTCGTTGTTGGAAGCGTGCTGAGCGACCGAGCCGACAATGAACTGCCCCAGATCACTCCAGTTGATGACCCCCTTAGCCACCGTGTCGATCACCACGTTCGCATTCCGCAGCGGACTGACAACCTCAGCAATGAAGTCCACAGGGTCGGTGCGGGTGAGCCTCGACTGTTCGTCTACTACGATCACATCAAACAGTCCCTTCTGAGCGTCAGCCAAGAGCCTCTGGAACTGTGGTCTAGAGTCGTCCGTGCCCCGCATCCCTAAGTCTTCGTAGCGGTGAACTACAGAGTACCCCTTCGACTTGCAGTAGGGCTCGATCTGGTTGCGTTGACGGTCGGGACTGTTCTCTTGATCGGCGGTTGACATCCGAATGTAAGTAGCGGCTCGCATAACAAGTACCAAAAAAGAAAAAGAGACGAGCACTGTGGAGCGATCACGGTGCCCAACTCCGAAGAATTGCGGGTCTACCGTGATTCGGGTTCTTGTGGAGCCTCTGGAGGCGTCTCGCAAGCTAATAGATACTCCGCCATTGCATATATTTCGTCCTTCGTGAGTGGCTGATCTATATTTTGCTGAACGCGGTTCGCTATAGTGAGCCTGCCTTTAGGAGGGAAGGCATACCAGTCGTAACGCTTGGGGTTAGGCAAAGTGGCCTCCATAGGGCGATCGAGTGAGGGTGGGAACTGTCTGCGATTAGTGCCCTGCGTGCGGTTCGGAATAGGATCGCGTCGCATCCCATTCGGCTACCGGTCCGAGACCCGTGCAGTTTGTCACCAATGGCCTCGTCTGGTGCGATCAAGAGTGATACACCTCCAGAAACCCTTGGATGGGCTCTCGGTCGAATATGGTGAAAATATCGTGCCGGGAAATCTGAAGAACCGCGGATCTTGTTGAAATTCTACTGATTGCTGTGTGGTCGAAGTGGGCCGTATGGTATTTGGTTCCGTGGCCAATGCATCTGCTGCTCGGGCGGATCAAGGCATTTCTACCCTGCGATCAGAATCTATATTCAGAGTGGTAGAGGGGAGAACTAAAGCTGGTGCAGTTTGATCGGGGTCGAGGTCGTTGGTCTGTCAACGGTAGTCACTCTGATTGTGAAGGCGACTTGATTCCGTCTACCACCTCCTGAATGAGCCTCCCCCGTTCGATCCGGTTGAGCAGCGGGTTCGCGGTATCGATCAGGTGTTCGACGGCCGGACGGATGCTCTGCCTGATCTCCTCGACCGGGCGTGTCCAGTCCACTCGTCCCACCAAGTTCCTTGCCAGTTCTGCTCGAACGGCCCGCAGAAGTGTGTCGTAATCGGCTGGACCTTTGGGTACCCACGCAGGGGGAGTGCGAACGACCTTCTTGGGCTGCTCGCGAATCGTCCTCAACCCCCGGGCGACCACCCACAGGGCCAGGATCACAACGGCTGCAACGACAGGAGCGAGGGCTTCACGCATCCCGATTCCCTTCAGGCCGAAGTTTCTTAGCGACCAGTGGCCGGAGAGTGGTTCAGTAACTCAACAGCCCAGCATCCCGGAAGGTGGGGGCAGTCACCTCGACAGTGGGCCAGCAAGACCGAATCAGCACACCCAGCATCCTCCAGGGCGTCCGCGAGAATCGGTAGTCGGTCGAAGGCCGCGTCGGCAATGATACCCCGGACCAGGGCGACCACGGTTGGCGTCATCCACGCGGCGTCTGGTGAGGTACGGAAGGGGTGTGCGAACTCCCGCAGGAGGTCTGCCTGAGCGGCCCGTTCGCGAGATCCGTCACCGGTGGGGTCAGCAGCCGCCTGACAGCTCACCGCAACCGAGACCGTTCCTCCGACCCCAACGTATCCTGCGGCCGTAGCGGCTGACACGCGGGCGGCGTCTTCGATGGTTGCAGCCTCACCGAGTGCGTCGAAAGCGTTGGATGCATCCTGTGCGGCGTAGACGGCGGGCATCAGCTCGGGGAACGGGTCGGAATCACGTCCTCTCTCGGCCAGTCGCTGAAGGGCGGCTACCGCATCTCGGCTCCGAGGGTCGGTGAGGTGGTGGGCGATCCGGGAGCAGAACGCAGACTCGGCAAGGAGCAGGGGCCTGTCGTTCCCCTCTCGGGACAGAAAGTCGATCATCGGGCTCGGGTCGGTGCAGGTCAGCCACTCGGATTCGGTCATGGTGCCCTCTGCGGACCGGTAGCACGTGGGCTCTCGCTATCGGCAAGTTCCCAACTTCGGCTCCTTCAGCTTCACGAAATGCTCCATCTCGTGTTTTCCGAGGGGCTTATCGAATCGCAACCCGACGAAGAAGTCCCCAGCCTCTAACTGCCGGACGTGGGCCACTTTCGCCATCAAGCAGAGGCACGTGGTGTGGTTCGATAGCTCGATCGGCAGCGTCTGGCTCTCTTCGGGCGGGAACCCGATGAGCATCCCCAGACCGGTAACCGAAATGTTCCAGACGAGTCCTTCGCCACCACTTCCGGCACGGCAGTAAGTAACGAAAGCGGGCAGGAAACGGGCGGATCGGCGGCGTTCGGTCGTGTGTGCAGCTAACACGATTACGTCTCCGGATAAGGGGCAGGGCTCAAAACTAGAACCGCTGCGAGACCGAAGACTGGCGAAAGTTCCGCCCGCACCAGAAATAGGGGTTTGCCCGACACGGCTCGCTATCACTCTTTTCCGAGCAGGAGGTCCACCACCCAACAGCCTCGAACGTGTGGCCCCGGCCCGCGGCAGTGGTTCAACACGTCTTCGTTGTTACACCCGGCGTCCTGAAGGGCATCTGCGAGAATCGGCATCGCGCTGAAGTCGCGGGACTCGTACATCTCGCGTGCGAGGGCCAAAACAGTCTCGGTACGCCACTCGGGACAGCAAAGGACGCCACGGGCCTCGATGTCATCGAACAGGGTGTCAAACAAGGTCCGGCCATCCGCCACGCCGCCTACCAACTCGGCCAAACCTAAGATGGAGGTTAGCAGGTTAGGCACGTCTCGCGGCTCTCCCTGAACCAAGCGGCCATCGAGCCAAGAGGGGACGAGAAAAGTGGCTGCTCGACAAACGATGTCGGCAAGGGTACGCAGCACCTCGTCGCTCGTCAGCCGTGTGACCGCCGCACGTGCTCGCTCCACTTCGATCTGAATTTGGTCGGCTGTCGATTGGCCGTCACTGTGCAACTCGCCCACTTCGATGGCTACTTGCAGTTCCCGACTGCCGACTAAACGAAGTGCCGGGCCGCACGATGCACAGAGTAGCAAGTGTGCCTTGCGGTGGGACCACTGAAAGGGCAGGCGAACTTTGCTGTCGAGGCTGTCGTCCACGACGGTTACTCCTCGCCAGGTACCAAGTCTACCACCCCGCGACCGCCCTTGTGGTCAATTTCGCCTGTGGTTCTTAGTGGCAGGGAAGGACACCGGTGGTAGTGGGTGGTAGTAGAATTCGTGAAACTCCTCGTCCTCATCCTCCACGCTCAGGCCGGTCTTCTCCAGGAATTCCCGCAAAGCTACGATACTCGTCATGTATTGCCCGCCCTGCTTCTCTGATTTCAAGTAGACCTGCTCCCCATCTAACCCCCGGCGTCCCCGCCTGCACCAGTCGGCTAGTCGGTTAGGGTTGTATGGCTTTCCGTGGTCGCGGGCAGGAAGAAGGGCCTGAAGGGAAGGGTGGGAGAGGGCGTGCAAAGTGTGATCGTCTGTAGTCAATGTAGTCCTTGGGGTAGAGGGTCGAGATGCAAGTAGGGGTTGGGAGAAAGGTAGATTTAGGTCCTGCCTGCTCCCAACGCTGCTACTCTGCTAGTGCCACCCGTCAGTGGTCTGACGCCTGGATATCTTGGCAAAAAGGGTTGCTAGCTCCGGATCGGCACTCAATTGTGTCTTTGCCCTGCTCTTGGTAGAGCGGACGTTCCCGGGAGAGATATTGAGGAGGCTGGCGATCTCGTTATCGGACAGCTCCCCGTCATACTCCTGGTGCAGTCCTAGACTCATCAAAAGAACGTCCTGTTGCTGCTGTGTCAGGTTGTTGAGCGGCGGCAGCAGTAAAGGGAGAGGGTCTAGGAGGATCTGGCCTGGGTTAAGACCGGGCTTAGCTGCAGCTTCGGTTGGTCCTTCACTGTACTCAAGGAGCTGAGGTGATTGTTCACGCTCTGAGTAGATATCTGTTAGAATCTGCTTGTAACATTTCCAACAGTATCCTACGAACCCCCTTGGCACCTCAAGGCAGCAATTGTAACTTGTGCGAAATTTGGGAATTACCATGTCTGGTGTCGAAGGGATAAAACGAAAAACGCATTCGGTGCCCTTGGCAGTCAGGCGGTTCAGAAGGTCATCCTGACTTAGAGGGTCCTCTTTATTTGCTTTCATAAATGTTTCGGCCAAAGCATAAGCACAAATTGCCCTCGCTTCTCGCGGAGTCGGTGGAGTGCCAAGTGCGGGTTTTCCTTGGGTGTCGCGGAGTTTACGTTGACCCTCTTGGATGCCATTTGGGTCGCGACTCTTGAAGCCGTCGTTGGCTTTGTAGAAGCAGTGTGGGCAGCAAGATCGTCCTTCCACCACCTTAAAGCCACACTTCTTGGTTCTGATCACATTCTCGTGATAGGTTTTTTTGCACTTGTTGCATTCGCACTCTATTACATCAGAGGTTCGGTCACACGGTAGGCAGTTGTAGTTTGAACCCGAAATGAGATCGAGCTGCTCCAGCTTCTCGCACCAGCCGCACGTGGTTTCTTTGTTCCCGCACTTCAATTTTTGCCCTCAGTTCTTGGATTAATTTCGACAAGTAGTAACTCGCTTGCTGTGTCGAGTGAGAGAAACTCGTCATCAGGTATTCGCAGCGTGCGGTCTGGCTCCAAAGTTCTCTTCAAGGCGATCGAGGCCGCCTCTGCAAATCGACCATACAGCGTGTTGCTGGAGTCCCGGTGAGTGAAGCAGATATCGATTTTGTCTGCAAAATCGGCCCACCGAAGGAGCTTCGACTTCAAGTCTGACTGCTCGCCTTCGGATAATGATGCCAGCGGTTTGGCCGCATTCACTGAGTCGGCACTCTTTTGAGGGGAACTCGGGACCGACCGAATTACCCAGAATCGCTGCTGGCCCTTGGTGTGCTCAGCCCGGACGCCCCGCTTTTCCAGGTAATCGATGTGTAGATTGATCGCTCGGGTCAGTTGGCTCGAACTCTTCGGCCAATCTCGCCCCTTCCGCTCGACCATGCTGTTGAGCTTGTCTAGAAGCTCCGTAGGACTGCCCTGGAACCCCGATCCAGCCACTTTCAGTAGTGGGTCGAGTAGGGGCCACTCTTCGGCCACCCTCTCAACGACCCTGGCGTGTGCTTCCGTCACCAGCCGGGTGAACTCCCCTTTCGGGTATCCCGCAGCGTGTACGCAGCGATCCGCCCACGTCATGGCCTCCTTGATTCGCAGAGCGTGGTGGGCTGACGCCTCTCCATCCCGAACGCCTCTGAGTGCCCGGGAAACGATTGTGAAAAGGCCACCGAGTATCTCCGGGTGATGTCGCTCGAACGCTCGGATAAGATCTCCGTCCTCAACACTGGCTTCGGGTCGCACCCGACTGAGAGTCACGGGAATCGCACGGTCCCGGATTCGCTCCTCGTGCAGCCACTCCCCTGCCTCTAGCCCGTTGATGATGGCCGGGCGATTGATTACAGCACATACAACTTCCGTATCCTCGTACTTCTTTCGCTTTTCGAGAGCCCCGCCCGTGCAGATGGTCGCTACGATCCGGGATTTTTCCGGCGGGAGACTATCGACCTCATCGAGCGGGAGTACCCAGCGGTTGAAAGCACTGAGTTGCAAATCCTCTGCGTTCTGCTGCATCTGCAGCCCCTTCGCCTCGCGAGGATCGATCGTGCAGTACGCAAACTTGGTGAGGGCACTCTTGCCCGAACCCGGCGGACCCAGGATCGACAAGAACGGGTGGTCGCAGTGCTCCTTCAGGGTGGTGCTCAGCCAGCCCAACACCAAAATCCAACTCGGCTCGTCCAGAATGCTGAACAGTTCCCGCAATCGCTGAATGGAGCCGTCCTGAACCGGGACCGGCAGGGGTAGAGCCTGGAGCGGCCGGTGAAAGAGAGCCGGGCAGTCGGTGGTGACTCGCCACCCGTCAGCCGAAATCTCCACCACCTGCCGTTTTGCGTCGCACAGGTCTACAAAGATTTTTCCGTCCCGCTCGGCGACGCGACGCGACACCATTTCCGGTGGGCTTTTTTTGGTGCTTCGGACGAGTCCCTTGACAGCCTCGGCTACTAATCGCATGTCCGCGGACTTGTTCGCCTCTCGTAGTACCCACTTAATCTCTTCACACGACTCAGCTAGGTCGTAGGGCTGTAGCTCCACGCTCCCCCCGGGCTTACCGGTCGGGCTGGTGGCCAGGAACAGCTCCCCGGACTTCGACCTAACCAGCCGGATGCCTAGCAACCGGAAGACCTCGTACTGGCCCTGAATGTCTGCTTTCGTGACCTTTTTCTTTGCCATATGTCTGTCCTTCTGTGAGTGGGGTGGGGCTAAAATGCGGTGCTGATCTCATCGTCGAAGACTTCTCTGGGGCGGGTGCGTGAGGTCTGCGGGAGCACTCGGCGATCGATTCTGCACAGCTCGTTTCGCGACACGCCGTTGTACTCGCTGATCGAGGCGACACCCTCAACAACGATCGGGTCAGGCGGGCCGAAGCAAAGTTCCTCTGGGTGCCCAATGTCGAGCTTTTCGCAATCGGCGTACAGCACCGGGAGTCCGCCCGGGGTTGTCCACCAGCTCCGCGTTAGCACGTGACCGGCATATGGCCCCTCTGTAACCTGCCAGGAACACTCGTATTGGATTTTCTGCCCGTTAGCGAAATGCCGAGAGCGGACGCAGGAGAGGAGACGGCACTGAACTAGTGTGCCCTTCGGGACGAGGTGGGACGCGGGAATCGAATCAAGGTAACTCATGGAAATGCCTCGGGAAGTGAGAGAGAAGAAGTGAAGGTGCGACCGGTGCGAGACCGGAGAATTGAACACGCCGTTAGAGTGAAGGGGGCAGGTGGAACACACGCGATTAGTTACCCTTTGCAGACTCGGCCTGAATGAGCTTGGCTCGGGCCTCGTCGATTAGTTTCGTCTGCTCCTCCAGACTGAGCTGCTCGAATCCTCGGGCCATTGCGGTGGTAACGATCTTCACGTTGGCCATTAATTGTTTTGCTCGCTCCCGAATCACCCGGTGAGTCAGGTGGGGCAGTTGCACGTTCACGAGGTCGGTCGCGGTCTTGGCCTTGGTCATGGTTTATTTCCTCATCGGTTTGGATACTCGTGGGAAGTCAGTATGGGCTCCCCAATAATATATAGGCAGCGATTCCAGGTAAGACGACAGATTTGGCACAGGGTAGGATTGAAGGTGTTCAAAAACCTATGGTGTCGAAGGGTTTAAGATTTTTGGGCATTTTCAATTTTGCTGCAACATTGCCGGCGACGGTGCCCAGAAAAGGCTGATTTGTGGCGTCCACTGGTCGAAAGCGAGCGTGGTCTGATGGGGAATTCGAGACGGCAGAGACGGCAGAGACGGCGTTTTCCCAAAACTCTTTCCTTGACCATGTTTTGAAGAAAGAAGAGAGAAGAGGAGCTGTTCCCCAAAATCACCGTCTCTGCCGTCTCTGCCGTCTCAAAACACTACCTTTCTCCCAAGACCTACTTGCATCTCGATCCTCGAAGTTGCCTCTCTGAATCGTCATTCTGGGGTCGAGTGTGTTCGTATTGATGCAAGTAGGTCTTGGGAGAAAGGTAGGATTTTGAGAATTCTCAAAATGGTGTGGTTTAGTGCAACAATTCGGTCTGCTTCTGCCTCTATATGTATGGCAGGTTAAGGTTCCCTCCTCTGCACTCGTCAAGGTGTCTCGTATGTGTGCCGCTGTTCTGGTTCGTCAATCCCGATTCTCGGCCCCGAATCCGGTGGAGTATCTCCAGTCCTTCGTTGTCCTGCTTACTCTGCGGCGTGCGGGCCTCAAAGCTCCTGTCGTCCAGCCTGTTCCCGTGTCGTTCTTGGAGCCAGACGCTAGAGAGATCGGAGAAGAGGAGGTGGTGGAGTTGGCGATGGAGTCTTTGCGTTCCGGCTGGCGTACAGAATCTATGGGGCCGCTCCGCCAGTGGCAAACTGTGGATTGGATGCTGGTGGAGTCTGCAAAAGAGTGGGTGGTGGCCTCCGAGCCCGCGAAAGTTAGCCACACTTGCTACGTGCCCGACACATCACGCCGCAAATACACCCCGTCTGAGAATTAAAGCCTTCCTGGAGAACCTGAATGAGTAATGTTACTCCCACGAACCCGGCTCAGATGTTGCGGGCCTACGCGGTTCTGTTCGATATGCAGCTTGTCGGCCAGGATGGCGAGTTGGTGAACGCTCACGTTGTAGATGTTGTCCCGGTTCAGATCCGTGGTCCTGTGGTCGAGAGGGCTGAAGTTGCTCGGTTGGGCCTCCAGTCTCTGGAGGAGTCTTGGGACTCTGAACAGCACGGCGACTTCGAGCGGTATCGAATGCTTCGCGCCAAGGTCGTATCTGTGGCGGAAGAGTGGGTGTTTCGCCCCTCCACGACAACAGACGAGATCCAGTGCCACCCCATAGAGCCGCCCCGCCGCTTCAGCAGGTTCGGCCCTTCGGACAACTGAGTTTCCGGATGTTCCTTCTCCCTTCATCCTCTGCCCCTGCCATCTGCTGCTGCTCTCTGTTGGTGCGACGCTTCCGCGGTAACAATGAGGTCGGTTGGATCGTTCAAGAAGGCGAACTCATACTGCCCGATTTTGATAAGGTCACCGTAGTTCAGCACACGCCTCGTTCGGTGGCACCAGGGCACTTGATCCTCGAACACGGTTGCGTTGCTGTGGGGCAGGCTCTCCAGGTAGTACGCCCCGTTTTCACGCACGATCTTCGCTTCCGCCCGACGAATGTAGATGGCAGGTATGACCACGTCCCGGGCAGGATCGCGACCGATTACCGTAACATCCTCAACGAGCGGAAACCACTTTCGGTCAAGAGGTTTGGAGGACGACGTGGATGCGTACTCCCAAGCGTCACGAACGACGAATAGTCCCGGCATGCTGGTCCGTCCTGTGTCGTGGAGGAATGGTGGTTACGGATCGGCCCCCTCGATCGTTTCGTTCGCCCACGTCCGGGCTTCCGCCTCAGTGTCGAAGGTCTTCACTCCGAGTATCGCCACGTGCCGCTGAGTTCGAAATATCGAGTTGATGGCCTCGCTCGCGTCTGATTTTCGGTCCTTATCCACACGTTCTTCATTCGACGCGGCGTACCCGATCACCCGGTAGCCCCTGATCTCACCATTGTTCGTGGAGCCGTAGCACCGCAACAGCGGTCCATCCAGTTTGGCGAAGAATTCGTCCTTCTCTTCAAATGAGCACATCCCGCCGGAGGCTGTCATCACTCTGGAACCCGTTGGCGTTTGACCCCACATGACGAGATATGGGATCGCTCGGGAACCGCCTTGTGGGACGGACCAGGGCCACGGCCGCCGCCGCCCGGTGAATCGCCCGTTCTCGAACGTCAGGACCGCGATTCCGCAGTGGTCACGTCCTGGGGGCAACTCGTAATCCCCGCCCAGCCAGCGTGCCTTGAGGAATTGCCGTAGGATAGGATCTCCACCCGCAAACGGCCGGGTAGGCACTTGGTCTCTGCTCCGCTCCTTCCACAGGAGGTACAGGCAGCAACCGAGGGAGGCGAAGGTGAGTCCGATGTGGGCTGCTGCCCAGAGACGCTTAAACATCGATCCTCCGGTCGTGTAGTTGCGGCCAACAGTTTGGTGTTAAGTCTCCGGGACGGATTCCAGGGTCAGCAGCGGGTCGCCATGCCCAACGCTCTGGCCAACTATCGCCAGCAAGTCTGTGACCACTCCTTCTTCTGGTGAAGGTAGTTCGAGTGTACTCTTTAACATCTCCAGCTCGACCAGTGGCTGATCGAGGCGGACTCTGCTACCGACCTGGACCAGAAAGCGTCTAACGATACCGGGGTCGTCCGATCGGGTGTAGAGCATCCTCACGATCGAGCACTTGCTCATGGTACCACAACGCATTTCGGCAGGGCCTTTCGGATCTTCACCACTCCCGGTGCTGTCACTTTCGTTTTCTTCACTTCTAGCCAGTACAGTTTGGACAACTTCGTCAGGTGGTCTAGTCCGTTGTCGCTGACCGCGGTCTCATTGAGTTCCAGGCTGATCAGCGTGGTGACTTTGCCGACGTGCTCTAGGCACTTGTCTGTGACCCCCGTGCCGCTCACGAAGATGGAAGTCAACGCACCGAGTTTAGTGACCTGCTCCAGCCCTTTGTCGGTGATCGCCGTGTTCGCCAGACTGAGGAGGTTGATGTCCTTGTCGGCTGTGACTCGGCCCTTCTGCCCTCTCACCTGCGATAGGATGTGTAAGCGTTTCGCTTCGATCAGCCCGTTTACCATGTCGTCGGTGACCTTTTTTCGGCCGGGTTCGATCAGCTTCAGGCTTTCGACTTTGGCGATCTCGATTACCCCCTTATCCGTCGTGTTCGTCCCTTCGATGAGTATTGTCTCCAGTGCGTTCAGCTTCGCCAGGCTGTTCAGGCCCTTATCCGTAATCGCTGTTCGGGTCAGGTCGAGAGCGGTGAGCTTGCCGAGTTTGGCGACGTTGGTCAGCCCTTGGTCCGATATCCGCGTGCCGCTGAGCCCGAGCATGGTCACACCTTCGAGTTTGGCGACTCGGGCCAAGTCCGCATCGGTCAGTGGTACTTGAGCGAAGTAGAGCCCGAACGAGCCTTCCACGGGAGGGAGTGTGCCAGCGGGGGCTTTTCGGAATCGGAACGCGGGAATTGTGTTGGCGGAGGCTGGGCTTTTCGATTTGGCATCCTGGTAACGCAGGAACCCTAAATCAAAAACGTACATGCGGCCGTACTCGGCCCCGAGCTTTTCGTAAGCGGCGATGGTCTTCGGATCGAGTTCGGCCTGCTTGGGCGGGTCCGCCGCGGTGGCACAGACGAGGAGCTGGATTGCTGACAAAGAGGCGATCGTAATCATGACGAGGGCACCACGGGGAATCGTTACAGGTCGCAGCTTACTCGCTCCGTAGTCGGCTCGCAAGTGCTGGCCCTTCCTGGACATTGGCGACGGCGACCGGCTCTCCGAGCACCAACACCCAACCCGTCTGCCTTGCCACCTTCACTCTGATATCTGTCGTCGCTTGCGGGGCACAATAGATAAATACGACTGCGGACCGTTTTCTTCGCACTTCGGGGGATTTTGAATTTTTGTCAACTCGATCGATTTCCTGCAATTTCCAGCATTTCAGGGGTGTAAAATCCTTCTGGAAGGTTTTCTTTCTGCGAAAATTTTGCGGCAGAGTCGTATTTATATATTAGGGTGTTTAAGAAAGAAAGAGGAAAGGTGGACAAGGGCAAGGGCTGGTGGAATAGGACAGAGAGTAGGGAGTGTATAATAGAGCACAGGCCAGTAAACACCACACAGAGAGTCGAGGATAGAGATGCAAGTAGGGGATTGGGAGAAAGGTAGGGGACTCAAACTACACCGGCCCTAGACTTCGACCTTTACCTTTCTCCCAATCCCCTACTTGCAGCACGACACTCTTTCCTGACCCCAGTACTGTTCTCATTTCGTCTGGTTCACATCTGTCCTAACACTTCGCGTTATGCCTTCTCCTTGCCTAGGGTTGAGTAGGGGAGGGCGGTTCTGCACGTCTGGTTCACTTCACTTCACTTCACTTCACTTCACTTCACTTCACTTCACTTCACTTCTGAGGTTTTACATGGATCGTTCGGATCGCAAGTACGCCAAATCGTATAACAAGGCACTCCACTTCGCCAAAAAGCCGTTCACTGGGATCGGGCCGATGGTAGACCCCGCCACAGGCCAATTCACCAAACCAAAGCGAGCCAAAAAGACTCCGGACCAGCAACCGCGGAAGTTGGGGCCAGAAAACAAAGCCTTCCTCAAAGCCCTGGACAAGTCGCCTTTCGACCACAACACCCGGAATGCCTACGCCGACTACCTGCGGGAACAGGATCACCACGATATGGCTGACTTCCACCAGTCGCTCGCCCACTGGCTCCAGCACGAGTACCCGTCCCAGCGATCCGACGACCCCAACCGCCCTTGGTCTATCAAACACGATCCCCTGGCCGAATATCACGGTGAGCAAGAGCCTCCGGTGCTGCCCTGGGGTGTGGACGTGACCGATCTTCCAGGTTACTTAGCCAACTGGGAACACGAGACCCCGGCTCAACACCACTTCATCCCACAGTTCGACGGTGGCACTCTGCACTGGCCCTCTGCCCAAGGAATGATCTCCAGTTTGGGAATGGCTCACAAGATAGCTACCCGCCGCCGAAACAGTCCACCAGAGACCGGCTTGGATCAGTGGCTGTAGGTCTTCAAGGCGGACCTCTTCTCTACCTTTCTCCCAAGACCTACTTGCATCTAGACTCTCGGCTCTCATACCTAATCGCGTCAATTCTTAACTTTTCACTTCTGTTCACTAAGGTGCCAGCCCTGTGCCTCTCTATTACGCCGGAGTGCCCCTCCTTCTGCAAACTGCTGAGGTGGAAGCATACCTTTCGCTTTATCACTCCCTTGACCGGTTGGTTGAGCAAAGTCTGGGTGGAATTCCGGGCTCCGGGCTGGCTGCTCTATCTGCACCTGAGTATCGGATCGCTGACCCCGTTCGGGTGGGAGTTCTGTACTGGCCTAATGGCGGATCCCGGTGTGCGACCTTCCACTGTGTAGTGAACTCGACCCGCTTGGACTCGATCCGAACTAAAGTGAGTGCTGACGGTCCGTACCAAACCCTCAACATTAGTGACAGTGCCCACGGGGCCGTTCAGTGTTCGCTCCGAATGCTGCCTCCCCGCCCGCTTTTTCAGATTGCAGGATCTGAGCAACTCTATCTGCTCTCCCTTGTGGACCTGCGTTACGACCTGATCCACCTCCGATCGGGCAACGTCGAAGAACGGCCGCCCAGTTGGACCGGTCTGTTTTCCACGCTGGCGGGGATTGCGGGTGAGCCCATTTCGGTCGGGTCGGTTGGTGGGGGTTATGGTTCTCCCTCGGACCGGTGGGTTCAGTGCCGCAAATCCGTGGGGGTGCTGATCGACGCGGCTGCTACTACAGTCGGTCAGAGGTTTGTGGCTTCGCTTGACGGCAGTTACAAGACGGTCGGTTGGAGTGCGGCTCAGACGGCTTCAGCGGGTCAGTACGGAAAATATAGAAAGACTGGGGGTGGGCTGCTCTCTGCCGACGACATCAAGTGGCAAGTACCTGAGAGCGTGGCTGTAGTCTTCTCCCACAAGACGGACGGGGTTCTTCAGTCGGACCGTTACGTTGTGGTGAAGACGCTGACCGATTTGGCTTTACCTGAGTACTCAGGCTATACAGGCATCTCAGGCAACCAACACACGGTCTACGCCGACCTGATCTTCGACGACACCAACGGCTCGGCATGTGAGGCTTACGCGGCTCAGGCTGCTGCGGACTATTACGGCTGGCAACTCTGCAACGTCGATGTCACCTTCGGCGGAATCGTGCCGTGGGCACCCACAGGGGCTGAGGATCATGTAGAGTGGACCTCCAGCCTGACCGGCCCGGGGCCTCGGTTCACTACTCGCATTCAGAGGGGACCGTGGACAGGCTTCCCAACCGGTGGAGTGGATCAATTCGCCGCTTCAGGGGCTCGTGGTGAAGACGGGCTGACGATTCCGGGCCGGGATGGTGAGGACGGAGAGCAAGGACCACCCGGACCGAGAGGCCGTCCTGGTGCCAAAGGGGATCGGGGTCGAACCGGACCGTCCATTCCGGGAGAGGATGGTGAGCAGGGGGAACAGGGTATTCCCGGACGGAGAGGGCGAGATGGTGCAGCAGGAGTCAGAGGCAGAACCGGAACCCCAATTCCTGGTGAGGACGGTGAGCAAGGAGAGCAAGGAGTTCCGGGGAGAAGGGGCCGAGATGGGTTGAAAGGGGATCGGGGGCCAACTGGTCCGCCCATTCCGGGAGAAGATGGTGCTGATGGAGAGCAGGGTTTTCCAGGCCCGAGAGGGAGACACGGGGCTCAGGGCCGAAGAGGCTTTCCGATTCCGGGTGAGGACGGTGTAGATGGTGCGTATGGTCCGCCGGGTGTGCGGGGCAGACGTGGAGAGCGGGGGCCAAGAGGGTATCCCATTCCGGGTGAAGACGGTGTGGACGGGAACACCATCTACATCATCCGAGAACGCCGCAATTCGACTGACAATAGCACGACTCCCGGCTCTCCCGCTGGCGGTTGTGGTTGGGTGGTTGGTCTGACGGCGGAAGACTGTTTGGAAGTCTCCATCCTCTCAGAGAACGGTCGGTGTGACTGTGACGACAGCCTCGACCAGTGGGTAAAACTCACCAGCACAGATGGCGTTACGTGGGGGACTTCGGGCGGGGGAACCGATCCAGGTGGCGATTCTTCGTGCGGAACTTGCTCAGGCGGTCAGCCGGCCACGTTCTCAGTTTCAATGACCGCAGGCAGCGGCGGGTTCGCATCTGCACCGACGAGTTGGGCGGCAACGCGATCAAATCCCGAAGATTCTCCTTGTGTATGGACGCAGACCCAAGGGCTATGGCAGTTGCAGGTCGCCGTCAGCCCCGCCTACGTCGAGATTATTTTAACTCGCCCGGATACGGGATACGTTGCGATTTGGCGATCGTCTGCGTCCGTTTCTGATTGCTGCGTTTCGTTCACCTCGTTCACCAACTTCGGCACGTCGGTCGGCGGTGCTCAAGGGACAATCACCAGTGCGGGCGGACCCTGTGAGGAAGGGGAGGCCGGGGAACAGTCGATCGAATTGTTTTCCGTTCCCCCATCAAGTGGCTTGAGTATCTGTGGCGGCACCTTTAGCCCCGTCTTCACGCTCGGCAACTGCTATAGCCCCTGTCTCAGTCTGGTGGGAAGTGGCAACTCTGCTGCTACCTACGTCGGGATTCGCGAGTTCTGTAATGAGAATTCGGCCATTTTCAGCTTCGGAGAGCCTTTCTGTACAGGTGAAAGTGGGTGCGGGGGACCGGCCAACAACACCGTTCGCGTTCAGGTTCGCTGGCTCAACTCCTGTCTCTGGGACGGTGAGGGGATCTACTGCGTCAGGGCGTGTGGAACTACCGGTCGGGGCACTCCTGCCGAGCTTCAGGAAGGGGATCAGTACAGCACGTCCATCACCATTGTCAGCGGGCCTTACGACACTCTTGAAGCAGCTAACGCGGTGTGTGCGGCTCCGGTTCGGGATGTGGTTCCTGCCAACTGCACTTACTCCGAGCCCCTCCCCCGAGTGGTGCGGTTCACTGCCGGTACTGCCACTTCCCCTGGTGACGGGTGCCTCAGTCAGTTCAGTGGACAATCCATTTACCTGACTTGGGATGAGGTTAATCAATACTGGGCGGGTTCCCTCACGCTGGGTGCTTGCTCTTGGTTCGTGCGAATGACCCCTTGTGGCGGTCGCTGTGTCGGGGCTCTTGGCTTCCGGCTGGCTGGGTTCTACACGTTCGGTGCGGGTGGTGGTGACAACATGGGCTGTTCTGACGGTAGTGAAGGGTCGGCCTACGCTGTTGGTTGCGATACCGGAACTTTAACTCTCAACCCGTTCTACTGTGAGTTCACAACCGGTTGCGATTACTTCACTCCTCCTTATACTGTTGATGAGGGTTGATTGTGGATTTCGATTCGATTCTTAGGAGAACAGAAGAGCGGAAAGCGGCCGGGCTCATTCCAATCTACACCCAGCACAGGGGGAAGGCAGGAACGAACTCGGCTGGGACTCAGGGTCGAACTCCTCTCACTGTACTTCCCCGAACCGGCTGTCAGTACGAAGGTGTGGTCCTCTCCCCCTGCCACTCTTGCAACTCCGAACTCCGGCACGTTAGGGACTGTGAACTTCACGGTCAGTGTACTCGGGTGGAAGCTCAGAAGACTGTGGATATGGTCTGTGCTCGGTGCCCGAACTACACAGCCAAGCCAAGGGAAGGAGACCCTACAGTTGGTGTTGCGATCGGCTCTTACAAGTGGCACGAACTTGTAGACTTGCAACTCAGACTGATTCGGCTGACTTGTGGCCCCGTGCCTGTGTTGGTGAGTAACGACCACCCTGACAGTGCTGATCGACTCTCCACCATCTGCAAAGAGCACCTCGACGTTACCCTAGTACACAGCCCAGAGCGACTAGGTCATACCGGCGGGGATCTAGCCGTCTACCACGGGGCGGTTAAGTGGGGAGTGGAGAAGGGGCTGAGTGTGGTTGCGAAACTCTCACAAAGGCTCTTGTTCACAACTCCCTACTGGCTTCAGGACGGGGCTAAAGAGTTGCGTGCGAGTGGTCTAGGAACTGCGATTCGGGCTGCTGTTGGGGCTTCTGGTGGTCCCCGTTACCCACTCCGCACTGAGTTCGCCTTACTGGATGTGCAGCAGTGGTTGGAGTCTGAGGCTCTGTCCTGTATCACTCCGGGTCGGTACTGGCACTTGAGAAAAGGAGGTTGGCCCGCAGAGCAGATTATGGAAGAACTGATTCAGACTCACTTCAATGGATTGTACTGGCCTTACTCAAAACTCCCCACGGATCGACAGCGAAAAAGTGCCGGGGTCGTTTGGCACCACTCAGACGACAGGGCGGCTTACGACGGACTGGCTGCTCAGGTGGGGGTAGCACTTCCGGCTGATTTTCACGTTGGTGGTTGGGAAGGGGAGTACAAGGAGGGCGTTTACCTGTATGGCTGAACCCACTATCACCGTTGTCATCGCCACCATCTCACGCCCAACTCTAGCCCGCACTCTCAACTCTCTGGTAGGCCAAGGGTGGATTACAGGAGACGGGGTTCTAGTTGTTGGTGACGGTCCTCAACCGGTGGCTCAGGAACTCTGCTCGCTCTTCTCACCTCGACTACCCATCCTCTACTCTCAGAACCCGACCCGAACCGGAATGTGGGGACACTACGCTCGGAACTGGGTACTAGATCAGAGGCACTGTACGACGGATTACCTGATGGCCTTGGATGATGACGACGTGTACTTACCCGGTGCTATCGAGACAGCCCGCAGAGCCTTTGCCGAGTGCCTACAGCCTAGACCCCACGTCTTCAGGATGCAAAATCACCCTCACGTTGGGACTGTTTGGAAAGAACCTCAACTGGTAATGGGGAATCTGGGCACTCCGGTGATTGCAGTTCCCAACAACCCTTCTCGACTCGGTCGCTACACCTTCCATTACGGCGGGGACTTCGACTTCTGCAAATCCACCTGTGATTACTACGCTGATGGACCGGTGTGGAGAGAAGAGGTGATTTGCGACGTTAGACCTTACCGAGCGTAGTTCCTCTAGATGCAAGTAGGTCTTGGGAGAAACTAGAGGTGTTCCCGCCTGTCCTCTGTAGACTGTAGTCACCATCTCTACCTTTCCGCCATCTCCTACTTGCATCTAGATCCTAGATGCTCAACGGTACAATACCTCCTCGATTGCGAGCGGCGACTTAAAGTTTGGTTCTCGTGCTCTGCATCTTCATAGTGCCAGTTCGGGTCGGTTCGTCACTTCCACTTGATTTTCACTTCTCTACTCACTTCTGGAGCTATTTCCATGCCTGCCGTTTTCCCCTGTTTGGGGCCGGTCGATACGTACATTAAGAAGCCCGCCGATTCTGCTTGGCGTTATCTGGGTACTTGCGAGCGTAGCCCGGAGTGGGAGGCTACTGATTCATTCTTACCAGTGTATAATGATTTGGGCGGCCGTTCGCTGGCAACAGATTACGTGCGTGACCGCAGACAGGAGATCGTCACCCTCACCCTCAACCGCTTCAACTGGAACACCTACAACGTCCTCCGTCGAGGTTCTCCACAAGTCACCAATTCGCCGATCGACTACACCGATTTCCAGACCGATCACGGCACGCTCACCATCGGCAAAACGGACTTCCAGCTTCTGATGACGTTTGCCTTCGGTGGGACTGCGTTCTCGGGCGACCCTGCGATCCCGCGTGGCAGACTCTACTACTCCGCCATTCCACGCCGCTCCTCGGAAAGCTCTGCTGGCACCCGCACTCACTCGGTCTCCATCCTCTTCGAGTGCAACGGGGTGTTTGATCCGGCGACTCGGGCTTTTCCCCTCTTCACTGAGGATGGTGGCAAGTTCGGCAACTTCACGCCAGAGTGAGGTTGCACCATGCCCGCTCAATTCCTTCCAGTCGGTGCGATCGAACTGTACGTCAGGCCACGCTCTCGCACCTCGTTCGACTTTCTCGGCACTTGCACTACCCCCCCCGAAATCCACGTCCGCCGATTCTACATTGATCTTCACTGTGATAAGGGCGGTGAAGTTCCGTGGCAAAAAACGGGGCAGGGGGAGCAACACGTTGTAACGGCCACGATCAACCGCCTGAATGTTGAGACTTGGAACTCGATCCGCAGCAACTCCAGTTCCCCAAGCGTTCACACGCCCAAAGTCGGCCGGTTCGTGCTCAACGTGTCCGACTTCGAGTTGTTCTTCCGGCACACGCTCTACACCTCTCCTGTCGTGCCTCTGCCTCCCGGGATGTGGACTGGCCGGCTCTACCGATCGGGCACGCTGCTGGATTGGTCCGAGTCTTCTGAAGACCGGCTCAAGTCAATCACCCTCATGGTGGAGTGTAACCCCCTCTACTACAAGCAGGCTAAAGAGTTCGTTCTCTATACCGAAGTCCCGTCCGATTTCCCTCCCGTCACCCTGGAGTAGCCATGCTCTTTACAGACCACGAAAAGCAGATTTACACCGCCCCCACCGGCGACAAGTACGACCCGATCGCCCTCTCCTACAGCCTCGTTGCTCAGAGCGGCGGGATGTGGGACGAGTGGTTGGACCTCTGGTGCGGTGCCGACACTCCCCCTCAAGACCGAGCGACCGTAGCCCTTCAGATCGCGGGAGTGGCTCGCCGGGTGTTCGGGTTCCGGAGGTTCGACGAGGAGGGCGGCCGGCTCGACGCGGAAGTCCTGGAGGCGGTCCATCACTTCGAGGAGTACTTGTCAAAAAAAGCCTAGAGGGTGCGTTCTGGGCAGATCTGTTTCACACGTTCGGGCTCGGCAGTGTCGAGTTGGGGTACGGGGACTGGGTGGCGTTGTGGCTGAACTTGCCCCGGCTCTACGACGTTTCGTGCTTTTACTCGACCCTGAGCCAGATCGTTGCAGCAGAGCGGGACGTGCCGGATCACTGGTTGCGGTCGGCGTTTCGGAACAGTGACGGTGATTACTCGAAGTGGAAGAGTTGGGCAATGAAACTCAGGCACGCTCAGGAACAGGAGTAAGCGATGGCGACAGCGAAAAGAGACGGGGATTACGAGCAGCAGTCGAGGGTCCGGGCAGAGTTGCGATCCCGTGTCCTGGCACCGCCTTCCCCATCCCGCAGTACGCGAGTTCCACCGGTGGTTCCGTTTCGTGGCAGTCGCTTGGGGGACAGTTCAAACCGGCCTTCTTCCCCCTCGACCCGTCCCCTCAGCCCTCCCGAGCGGCAGTTTCCCCGAGTGGCCCCGCCGAAGAAACTGGACCTTCCTGCCCGAACGCCCGTGGTTCCAGTTCCGAGCCTGAAACGGCCAGAAAGAGCCTCTACCACACCGGGCACGAAGCGGTTGGTGATTCCGGACGCACACAAAAACGTTGAGCCAGTCTCCTCTGCTCGCGTTCTTCGGCCTCTTGTCAATGTCGCTCCTTCGACGACTCCGGTTGCTCCACTCGTGATGCGGCAGGGGCTCTCGGTGGCTCAGCCCGCTTTTTCACGCCCCACTACACCGCCCACCCCTCGCACTTCGGCCACGAAACTGGTTCTCGACCAGAGGGGACAGCCTGAATCCCGAGTGTCGAAATTTGAGGGACGGGGCGAGCGAAACCGAGTAGCCGTACCGGACACGCACCCCGCCCGACTTCCGAGGCCGGCAGTTGCTCTCCCCCATCTCGGCTCGGCTTCTCTGGCCTTCCCACTTCACTCCGCACCCTTCACCGTGACCGTCACCAGCCAGTCACACCCCGAAGCTACCGAACCACTGCGTTTCCAGGGCAGGCCGATGGGCAGCATCCTCACCCGCAGTCAACTCTAGGAGGCTCCAGATGGACATCGTGTACAACGGCATTCACCTCTCGATGGGGACGATTAACGAGTATCGGATGGAGGCGGTCTACGACGACACGAAGACGGATTACCTGTACACCCGGCACCGAGTTTCGGGCGTCTGTACCGTGAACGGGCAGTCCGAGGTGAGAGACGTGGCCGGTCCGCCGGTGTCATATCGGAAGACGGACGAGTTGGTGTACTCCGGCGACGACGCGATCAGGACGGCCCCCAGTGGAGTCAGCCGAGCCGGAGCCGCAGTCCCGCCCAACGTGAACGTGCCCCTGACCAAAGTCTTTCACTCTCCGAGCGGTGATGAGGTGTTCGGTGACGCTCCCCCATCAGGGCTCTCGGCCCGGTCTCCGAATGCGGTTCGCCAGTTCAAGTTGGAGCCCGTGGCCAACCCCGTTCCCTTGACCGTCCGGGCCATTCGAGAGCGGCTCCTCACGCCACGCAAGCCCCTCTTCGTGTTCGCCGGCTCGGCCGCGGATTCGGAACTGCTGCTAATGTCGCCGGCTCGGTTCTCCTACCACACGGACGCCCGCAACGGACCCCAGCCGATCTCCTGCGAGATCCTCAGTTCACAGGGCGATGCGGACACGTTTATCATCCAGTTTGACATCGAGACTTGCGTTCGGGAATCGGAGGAGAACCTCGTGTCCACGGACCCCAACGCGGGATCGGTGGCATCGCCCCTGCTCAGCAACCGGTTCTCGATGATCCACTCCATCGACGACCAGCACCTGACCAAGATCATTGTCGAGGGGGAGGCCGTTTTCCGATCCGACCTGCTCTACAGCACGGCCGCTTCGCCCGACGACTTGCGACAGCGGCTCTTGCTGCCGTGCCCGTTTGGATTCGTGCGGGACGGGATCGTGGTCGAGGGGTTCAGGGACGGTACGGGCGTGAGGTACAGGTTCGAGGACCGGCAACTACCTGTTCACCTTCCGGGTGCGGCTGTGTGGGGAGCGGTGCGGATCGAGGCGACTCATTCGCAGGCTATAGTGTCTGACGCTGATCTGGTGAAGGGTACGGCTGCGGTGTTCAACGATCTCAACAGCCAGTTACTCAATTCGAGGTGGTTGAAGCAGGCTAACGAGTCGCAGAAGGAGCCTACCAAGCCGACCGCACCTGAAACTTCTCACTCCCCCGCCCTTCCTCCAGCCAAGCCAGCCCCTATTAAACTCAACCCTACTGCACCAACGAAAGGGGCGACCCCCATGAAGCCGTCTCGGGTCACCGTTCCCCGCTCACCTCGACTTCGATAGGAGTTTCCATGCCCGGTCCAGCAGCCGCCGTCATCGGAGCGTTTAGTGCCGCCGTTTCCGCTGCGAACGTGGGGATGTCAGGTCTGAAGGCGGTCAAGGAGTTGTCTGATCAGTTTGGTTCAATTCAGGACTTTGTTTCCGTAACCTGCTTCGGCTCAGCACGTGCGAACCGCCAGCAACTCTACCACCTCGCGGCGTCCATCGCGTTCGGTATGGTGCATCGTCTCGCGGCGAACCTGAGTGACCTAGCTCCCCCGCCCGGGGCCATTGCGATCAACTACGATGCCACCTCGAACGTGCTCACCTTCACCCTCCGGTACTCAACTAGCTTGGCGTGGGCTTTGGCCTCGACTCAGGCTGCCGGCCGACCGGATGCCGACCAACTGTACAACCTCCTACCGGTGTTGAGCGGCCCCAAGGAGGAGGTGGTCTCCGGGAAGTGGGATTTCACAGGGACTGGAGTCGGGTACGGCTTTTCTCTGCTGCCGGGCCTGCCCGTGCCGGTTCTGGAGGACAGTTACACCGGTCGAGTTCAGATCACAAAAAACGACATCAGCCGAGTGCCAGACCCTTCCGTTCCCGCGGGCTCGGGTGAAGAGGGACCAACGATCAACCCCCGGCCCCCGGCGGACAGTCGCAGCAGAGGCACGTGGTGCCAGCTCGTGTACTCGGCTCTGAGTCTTCCTGGGACCACCTTCGACCAGCTTTACCCCAAACCGCCAATCGGCAACGACAAGTACAGAGGGAACTAATGAAAGACACGAACAAGGCCATCAGTTACGATCAGATCTCCGGCGAGAGCGAGTACACATTCGACCCCGGACGGTTCGCCCTTCCGGTCGCCGAACTGCCCCCGACCGATCCGCAAGAATTGGCTAACTGGAGCCCGGTGGTGATGGTGCAGGCTTACGCCCCGCAGATGAAAAGGACTTCGCGGTTTTACGAGAAGAAGACCGGCACCCCGCCTCAAATTCCCACACCGAAAGACGCGGGGGCGTTCCAGATCCTGTCCGGCACGCTGGTGTTCGACGCTCCGATCGCACACGCCAACGGGACGAAATTTGACTGGGGTGTCGCGGGCGAGTACACTTTCATCCAGGCTGTTCGGGTCGATCCCAAGGACGGATTTCTGTTGAATGGTCTCCCGATCGAACTGGAGACGCAGCGGCAGAACGCGATTCAGTACGGGCAGGGTACGGCACCCTCAGCGGGTCCGGTCGTTCAAGCCGGTCAGGACGCGAAGGTGGGTTACGCTCAGGCTCAGTACATCAGCTTCAGTGATCCCCGGTACGCCTACAACACCCCGACGTACTTCCCGGGCCAGTTTCTCAGTGATACCATGCTGAACGGGGCTTAACCGGTGACCCTATGACTACTGTGAACTGTCCCCATTGCGGCATTTCCCTCGACTGTGAAATCGCACTGCCTGCGGCGGTATCGTGCGGAGGGTGTAACAAAGAGTTCACAGTAGCCCAACCCAGGCATCGCCTTCCGCCAACACAGCACTATCAAGGACCACCGATCCCGTTCACTTTCGTTTGGTCCCGAGAGACGATCCTGTGGGAGAACAGGATTTTAGCCTTAGTTCTGCTAATGGTTATTGCGTTTGTCTTCGTGGTGTTAGGCTTTACAGTGTACAAAAACGGTCCGCTTTACTTCCTAAAATGAATCAGTCAAGTAACACACTCGGTGTATTCAGCCTCACCCCGCCTCTCTGATTGGGGCTGCGTATGAGAAACAAAGTACTCAAGCGGTTGCGGAAGATTCGCAAGGGAGACAGGCGGCAACCTGTTGATTGGAGAGATTCGGAAATTGTCATTCCTCTGCTTTGTTTGTTTCTCGGAGGGTTCGCCTTAGTGATATTCAGCATCCGGATGCTGTTCCTTGTGCTCGGAGAAGACGGAGGCTATTGATACGCTCCCCGGAGTGAACTCGCTCATATAGACACATCACAGGGCTTGGGAGACGGTAGGCTAACCCCTATCTCTCTCAGGCCCTTTTTTGTTTTCCGAACTCTACCTTTCCGCCAACCCCTACTTGCAGCACGACCCTCTATCCTAGATCCTTCCCTCTCACTCAATTTCCTTGATCGCCTTTGTTGCCGCTTGTCGGACTTGATCGTTTCGAGAGAGCTTGAGTTTCTTCAGTAGCGGCAGTGCCTGCTTGGCGTCCCCTTTGTATTTCTGCAACTGAGCAATCAGGAGATGCGTGTCGCTTGTTGTTCGATAAATCTCGTCCGTCCTTCCCTCAGTTTTCTGCAGCCCTTTCACCAATGCCGACACTTTGTCCGAGGTAGAGGCTTCAATAACGCTGAGGTGCTCCAAGCCTGCGTGGAAATCTAGTGCGGCTCGTCCCGACGTGTAGGCTGTACCTGCTTTTCGGATCACTTCCGGGGGAGGGTTCGAGACTAAGGAAAGAACTGAGGCCGCGAACCGTTTGTCTTGGGGTGAGATCTTCGCCAAGATTGGAAATATGAAGCTAGCCCCCTGTGTTTCTTGGCAGTTAAGGATCAGAGGCACGGCAACTTTAGCGTCCGTTCTCAGTTCCCCTAAAGCCAGAAGAGCACCAGGTTTGTTCATCCCCCTCAGCACGGTAAATACGTGTTGGTGGACCTTGGGGTTAACCTTCTCGAACACTTCAGACGCCAAGTCTCGAACTTCGGGGGTCGGGTCCGCCATCGCTTCGATCAATTCCTCACCAACTGTATTCGCTTCGGTTCCATACCCAGCAAGGTGGTTTAAGGCCTTGAGCTTGTCAGCAGGTTTTGACGTGCGGAGTTCTTGGCCCAACTGCTTAATTGTGTCTTCGCGTGGGACGACCGAGGCTGTGGGTGGTGGTGGCGGAAGCTCCTCAGATCTTACGGGACGGCTCACGCTATAAGGGGCTCTGGTTGGCTCTGGGGGAGGAGAAAGGGGTGCGTGCGACGAACTTGCGGCCGGAGATTCGGTGTTGGGCTTTGGAGGTTCGGCTACAGTTCTGACCGGACGCAGAGAGTTGACCGCGTACACTCCAGTTGCAGCCAATAAGGCGAACCCAAGCAGTACGGCAAACGCCAGGGGCCAGTTGCGGCTCTGTTTGGGTATTGGGTGTTCGGGGTGCTTGGTGGGTGAGTTTCGAGAGGACCGCTGAGTTCCACTCGAAGACGCAACCGCACGAGACGAACCACCGCTCCCCTCAGTGCCAAAACTCGAAGGGACCACCAACTCGGCACGGCAACCCGGACAGGACACTTTGCAACCAGCCTTCTTCCGCCCGACCCGTAACCGAGAGCCGCACTTCGGGCAGGGCACCACGACCTGCAACACCTGAGCCTCTCGGTCCGGTGGGGGTACAGTCTGAGCAGGCTTCGATTCGGCTTGAGTGAGAGGAACCTGAACTCCGGATTGGCACCTGGGACAGGGGAACATTTCACCGGCTCTTTCGTTACCCACCGTCAGTTTCGTGCTGCATTTTGGATTCGGGCACTGGGTTGCGATCGGCATTTTCGCACCAGGGGCGGTAAGAAGGTCTGCTGAAGCTGTTAGCGTATTCGACGCCACCCTCTACTTCCACAAAGAACTGAAGGACAAAGTTGCTAGCCCGACCGAGCAACTCCTGACTTCCCCCGAGTTCGACGGTATGAGCACCAGCCCCATGAAGAGAATCATTACGGCCGGAGACTGTGAGACCAAACAATAACTACTGAAGGTAGTGGAGACTGTGATTTGGGGGCGGTAACGAACAGATTTTATGATCTTCTCCCAACTCCTACTTGTTACTAGATCCCAGTTTCCAGACCGCAAAAGCACTGACACTCCTAGACCGCTGCTGAGGGTTAGCCCCCTTGGTGGCGGTCTTTTCGCTTTTGGTACTGCACGGCACCGCGGTAGACTGGCGTGACCTTTCTGGAGCTTGACATGCGATGGACGCCCCTGGTCGTACTCTGCCTCGCCCTGTCTGTGGCCAGTGCCGCACCGGTTCCCAAACATTTGATGCCCAAGGACGAAGGGTTCTGGCCCACCGCGGTCGGAACGAAGTGGGAGTACGAGCAACCGGAGTTCGCGTTCACGGAAGAGATCACTAAGGCCGATCCGATCAAGAGTGGCGTGCGGCTAACCGTTCGGGTCCGTTCCAAGGGGGAGTGGGACGCCACCTACGAAGTCGGGCCGGGAGGGGTGTTCGCTCGCACGGACGGGCCATTCGTGATCGAAAAGCAAATGATCCGGTTGCCGGTCAAGGTGGGAGACTCGTGGGCGTTCGCCTACCCGATCCAAAAGGGCCTGAAGTGCGATGGGGGCACGGTCACGGTCAGTGGTAGCGAGGAGGTCAAAGTCCCGGCCGGCACTTTTATGGCAACTAAGGTGGTAAGCACGGTCACGGAGGTTGGAGGGCAACCGATCCCGAAGCCGACGACGTACACCGACTGGTATGCTAAAGGGGTGGGACTGATCCGACGGGATTGGGACGGAGGTGGCAGAGTGCTCAAATCTTTCACCCCCGGCACGAAGTAGAGGGAACCGAGATGCGGATGCTGATGGGCTGCTTGGTGCTGGTGTTCTGCGGGCCGCTCGTGGCCGACGACAAGAAGGACGAGAAGATCGATCCGGCCAAACTGCTGGGCAAGTGGGCAGCCAAAGAGCGGGAGCTTGTGGTCATCGAGTTCCTGAAGGACGGTAAGCTGGTGTTGCGTTACGGGGAAGCGGAGAAAGAGGCCGCGTTCGACGGCACTTATAAGCTCGACGGCAACAAGCTCACTGTGAACGCCCAGCCCGGCGGAAAAGAGGAGAAGTCCACCGTGACCATCAAGAAGCTCACGGATTCCGAGATGGTGGTTATTTCCGATACGGGCAAGGACGTTGTAATGAATCGGGTGAAGGGTAAGTAGCCTGTGCCGAAAGGGGCACCGGACTCCAAATAACCTCAATTCGCTGACCGCTGCAAAGCCACTGCTGGGAGAGACCCTGGTGGTGGCTTTTCGTTTCCGAGTCCGCTTTTGGGGGTGGGGACGCTTGAGCAGGTAGGCGGGGCAGTAAACCGGGAGGGGGCAATGGCCATTCAGCAAATTCCTTGCCCTTCAGAGAGCAGCGGGTACGCTTGCCCAGTACCTACCGGGGCTGAGATGGCCACTTTCCGCGAAACTCTACGCACGCTCCTCGTTCAAAAAGATATTAAGTTGATCGATATGGCGAAAAGGGCCGGCATTTCTTACGCTGCTGCGAGAGCCTACACCACAAAGAATTCTAAACGAAAGCCTTCCGTGCCGCATTTAATTGCCATCTGCGATGCACTTGAAATCAGTTTGGATACCTTCCGTAAATGCGAAGATTTGCAGACCGAGAAGGCTGACCTTGCTGATGATGAAGGTGATAAGGGCGATTCCGGAAAATCCTAAAAGATAGAGTTGTATCTTCTGAAGTGATTTTGTAGATTGCTCCTGCCGTCCGAATCAGCTCGTTTCTCCGCTCGCAGGAGCCCATCGTGGCCAATCCTCGCCAGTCCTTCACGCCCTCGTCCGACTGTCCCACTCCCGTTATTATGGACCCGATCGAGTCTTCTGATTCGCCGCCCTGTCCGCTCGCCCCTCTCCTCGCTCACCTCGAAGCTCTGGTCAGGCCCGTCTGGAACGGTGGCATGGCCGTGGAGTGGAGTCCGGAGGAGATCGCCGAGGCGGGGGCTAATCTGGATCTGGTGTGGTCGCAGTTGAAGAAGATTCCCTTGCCCGCTAGGTGCTGAGTTCGGGAGCCGGGGACCGGGGATCGAGATGCAAGTAGGGGATTGGGGGAAATGTAGGGGTTTTGGTTGGCCCGATTCCCTGATCAGTCGGTGACTGTGCTCGCTCCCCGGCTCTCTCGTTTGCCTCTTCCGGATCGACGGTGGTTGCCTCACGTTCCTTTACGCTAGTGCCGCCGTTCGCTAGTCTGGCAACTCCCCGGTCCGCTCCCCAAGCCGTGGTTCGCCCCCATGCCCACTGTCCACTGCTCCGCCTGCAAAGTGCGACTGACGTTCGGTGCCGATCGGGCCGGTGCGACGGTTGCCTGTCCGAAGTGCAGTAACGCGGTGACCGTTCCGGGTGCTTCCGCCGCACCTGTGTCTCCACCGCAGCCGCCTGCCCCTCCACCCAAACCCCGAATCGAGTTCCTCTGCCCGTTCTGCTCGGTGCGGTTGAAGATCGCAGGGCGGAAGGCCGGTGCCGAGGTCAAGTGCCCCAAGTGCAGGCGACCTGTAATCGTCCCGACCCCGACCACTACCCCACGGTTGGGTATCCTCGTCGAACTCCCTCCTTCCACGCCGGTGGTGGAACTGCCCCCTCCCGTACCAAAGGTCGAAGAGCTTCCACCCTCACGCCCTTTCGAGGTCGTTCCGGACGACGAGTCGGAGGCTGCTGATCTTCCGTTTCTCCGTAAGCGTCGTGACCGAAATCGCAGAGTCAAACGGTGGAGGGTGGCTGTAGTTACCGCGTTCCTGCTCGTCATCGTTGGGGGTGGCTATGCCATCGTTCGGGCCGTGAACAGCCGAGGGGCAGATGCTCAGGAAGTGGCACCATCGAAACGCCCAGCACGGTCGTTGGACGCCACGGAGCGGAAGATGGTTGGCCAGTGGTTTCAAGCTGACACCGGAGACAAGTTGCAGCGAGTGGAGGCCACAACTACGTACCGCGAGGACGGCACCTATGAATTGTCGGCCAAAGTCTTCAGTCTCAAAGACGGAACGATGACGGTGGCACTTAAAGGGGCTTGGCGGCTCCAGGAGGGGTTGCTGATCGTTACAGTTGAGTCCGAGAGTTGGGGGCAGGCTGAATCACCAGAGTTCCGTTATGAGAAAATCGTGCCTGGGGGCAAACTGGCGGCTGGAAAGAGCATCACAGCACAACTCGTCTCGGTATCAGATACTCACTTGGTGCTCAAGGACAATGAAAGTGGGGCGACATCTGTTGCAGAGCGTGTAAGGTAAGGAGCGTCTGATGGGCAAACTCTGTAAGCCTACCATGCCAGTGGCTTGTTCTCTCACAACGCAATAGGATTCTCCCAACTCCTACTTGTATCTAGACTACCGGCCCCTACGGCTCAAGGATCTGGGGTCTAGATACAAGTAGGAGTTGGGAGAATCCTATTGCTTTTGGTAGCGGTCGGTCTGCACGGTACTCGGGAATGGCAGTTGCCAAGAGCGGTTGGGTCGGGGATGATGCAGCGGTGCAGTTCCACACTGGTTCGGCTGCGGAGGGCGTCCCTCGTGACCATGCTGGAATACGTGATTCAGCAACTCCCGTATCACGCCCCGTTGCTGGTGGTGTACCTGATCGGCGTTATCATCTCGCTGGTCCAACTCGGTCGTCACCCCAGACCCGCCGTGATCGTACTGGTCGCGTGTGGCCTCCTGTTCTTGGCCTCGGTAGCGGCCTTACTGGCTCACGGCTACCTCTTCGGTTCTGTCAAAGATCAGAATCTGGGGTTCGAAGCGTTCCGGCGGTGGCAGGTCGTCGTTGCCGCTGTCGTGTCCCTGCTGCACGTCACGGGGCTCTCGCTCTTGTTGGTTGCGGCCTTTGTTGGTCGGAAGGGGGTGGTGCGTGATGATGCGGCGTCTCTTGGGAGTCGGGGGCCAGCGGACGGACCGGGCGTGTGAGACTCTCGGTCGGCGGCTGGTGCTTATGGCAATCTCCTGGTGCTGAGGGTGTGCTACTTCTTGCCGGGTGTGAACGACTTGAGCGAGCGAATCACCGTCACCGTGCCGCACCGCTTCTGTGTCCGCTTGACCTCTCCGACCCCCGGTGCGTACCACGAGGTGAGCGTCTCGGTTCCGCTTTCCAGCACCACCCGGATGGCCTTGAACGTTCCCGCCGGCACTTTGACCTCTTCCGCCTCGTGCAGGGTTCGTTTTCCCGATGGCGTTTCCCACGACTCTCCGGCCCGCAGCCCGCACTTTAGCACCCACACCGGCTCGGGCTTGTCGTTGAAAGCGTCCTTGGGTTGCCTCAGCCCCTTGGTGGAAACGATCATTTGGGTGTACCGCGTGCTGGTGCCGTCCACCCCCTTGCGAGACACCACCAACTCGTCCCCGTCTTTTTCGACCGCCGACACTTCGACCGCCTCTTCACCGCCCCGCTCGTCCTCGTACACCCACTTCGCACCAACGACGGTCGGGAAGTAGATCAGGTTCTTGCCCGCGTCTTTGGGGACCGGAGCGGCGGTTGTCGGGAGGGCGAGACCGAGGACGATCAGCGGGACGTGTCGCATGAGGGCCTCCAAGAAGGGCACTGACACTTTACCCGAGCGGGGCAGGGGGTGCGACTTGTGAAATGGCGGGTGTCGCCGATCTCAAGCTTCACCACCCTCGTGGGCTCGGACTTCACGCCTCCAATACGTTTCTCCCAACACCTACTTGCATCTAGACCCTCGACTCGGACTGCGACCGTGATGGTGGATGAGGTACAGTGGAGAATCGACACTACGACTTTCGCTCACCATACGGAATTGAGACTCGGTAAGTTCTCGGGGTGGGGTCGATCGTCGGGTGTCCGGTTCGGGATAAAACGCTTCTCCACTTCCACTTCCTTGACCATCTCAGCTTCTGTGTTTAGAGTGTTAGCAGAGGCTACAGCCCCGCAATGGAGATCTGATGGCTAAGGGCAAACGGCAACCCTCACCCCCTCCACCCAAGAAGAAGGTCGAGCGGGACGAGTTCGGGTTCGAGACGGGTCTGTGGGCTGGGCAGACGGAAGATTCAGATCTTGAAAAGCCGGCCAAGCAGCGGTACGAAGAGCCACCACCCGCACAAATCCGCTCGATGGGGAAGAGTTACACCCCCTCTGCTGCCGCCACTCCGAAATCAGAACCCGCACCCGTGCCACCCAGTTTCGGACTACTGAGCGAAGAGCCTGAGACTGAAGATCCCCCTTCTGTAACACCCACACCTGCACCCCAACCGGAGACCAAACCTGTGAGTACGATGTCGAAGATGGATGCCGTCCGAGCCGCCCTGCGAGCCAACCCCGACCTGACCGCCAGCACCGGAGTTCCCCTGCTCGCCAAGGAGTACGGTGTCGAGATCAGCCCCAATAACTTCAGCACGTACAAGCAGGTGGTCAAGAAGGAGTGGAGCGAAGGGAAGTCGCCGGCCCCTCAGACTTCTACCCCGGCCCGAGCCGCTTCACCCGCTCCTCCCAAAGCCGCTCCCCAGACTTCAGAACCCGGAGGCAGTTCGATACTTGCTGTGGTGCGGACCCTGAAGTCGCTGCTGGCCACGCACTCTGCGGACGAACTCAAGGATCTGATCGACGCACTCAGCGAGTGATCGGCCTCTTCCCCTCGATTCGGTTGGGGCAGTTACTTGACTGGTGTTGAAAATTCTAGTAGGTTTATAGCTTGATCCCTTCCGCACCAGGAGACCGACCGTGCCGCGGAACACCGAAATGATCGGCCACCTGGAGTCGCTCAAGAAGAAGCAGGAAGCCGGCAGCAACGCCTCCTCGCAGTACACCACCCGGCTCGACGTGGACACGGCCATCGAGTTCATTGAAGACTGCATGGCCCACTACGAGCTTCCGGCCGATGGCATCCGGCGAATCCTCACCTTCTATTACACGCTGCGGAAGAGGGGAGTTGCGGTCGGGCTCGGTCCGGTTCATCGCCAGATCCTGGACGACCTCTGCACCGCCACCAGCAGCGAAATCCCGGAAGCCATCCGCAACCTCATCATTGAGTTCGGCCCCCAGAAGCTGACACGGATACGGGATGCTTTGCAGGTGCTCAAGCCGGCAGACCGCAAACACACTTGACCTACAGACGGGCGGGCTGTTCAGACTCACCAACACATCTCACGCCCTCGCTACTACCTTTCTCCCAAGACCTACTTGCATCTCGACCTTCTTCTCTCAGCCCTCCACTCCCGTTTACACACTCCACTTCGTCAGTGCGGGGCGGGCTAAACTACGATCGGGTGAGGGTGAGTTGGCTATCGTCGAGGATCGAGATGCAAGTAGGTCTTGGGAGAAAGGTAGTAGCGAGGGGCGGGAAGGGCTGTGCAGGCGATTTCGGTGGAGGTCGAACGACGGCTCGGGTACGCTGTGAAGGTCTTTCAGGAGGTTCCCATGCGGTGGATTCCACTGGCCGGGCTCGTTCTGGCTTTTTCAACTGCCGAGGCCGCACCGGTCCCCAAGCATTTGATGAAGGATAAGCAGATCGACCCTGCGAAGTTGGTGGGCAAGTGGACCCCGAAAGAGAAGCCCGAACTGGGGACGGTGGAGTTCACCCGGGACGGGAAGATCGTGATGGAGTTCAGCGGACTGAACGGTGAGACGGGCCGTTCAGACGGAGTTTACAAGGTTGAGAAGAACGAACTGACCGAAACGTATGACTGCCCGGGAGGATCGGAACCCCTGACTCGGACCATTTCGGAACTGACCGACACGGATCTGGTGCTCACCAACAAAGACGGCGTGAAGTGGCCGATGGTTCGGGTGAAGGGTAAGTGAACACCGCACTGCCAAGACTCACCGGAGGGCACCAGGCGATGAGTGTGGTCGTCTTATCCTGCACTTGAGAGTGGGTGGAATACAGGGTGAGTAAAGATTCTGTAGACTTTCCTGAAAATAATCGCAAGTGCAATTGTCGTAATGATTTGTGTAAGATTCTTATGGCATGGGTCGAGGGTCGATAGCTGACGCCAATGAGCCGATGTGGGGGCGAGAGACGTTCCCTATACCCCCCCCCCCCCTCTTCTGGAAAAGTGCCTGTCGCCGGAAGAACATGGCCCTCTTTTTTGGCCAGATTCCCTGAAGTTGATAGTGCGGTTGTTGGATCGTTTCGGGCGGCCTGTCGAGCGGTGGTTCTGGCGTTCCCTTTTCGCCCTGACTCTGGCCTACGTGTGGTACTTGCTGGCCATCCGAGAAGCACCGCGACCACTGGAACGGATCGACCCTGTACCCGCCGCCGAACCGCCCCGGATTCCGAGAGCCGAAGACTAGATCCACGCGGATTTGGAGTCAGTCGATGGTTACCCACGGCTTCACTTCGAGGATGTCCTTCACGCTTTTCGACTCACTGCTGAAGCCTGCTGGACGCCAATCGAAGTGGAAGCACATCGTTTGACTTTCGTCTGCTCGGTCGTAGCTAGCTGAACCGACGAGACGACAGTAAGCCCGGACCGTGAAGATTCCGGTTTGGTCCTTGTCTGAGTAGTGCGGGAATTTCACTCTCGTCATCTGTGCCGCTAGCAGTGGGGACACAAAGATGTTGGCCACTTTGCCCGGCTGCAACTTACCGAACGTCGTAAATTCGTGACTGCTCTCCTCGTTGATTACGATCGGGGGCGGGTCAAGTTGCTGGACGTTCTTCCCGTAGGCCGCTCCGATCGCGTAGTTCACACTGATTCTGATCGCGTCAATGGGCTCGGTTCCCGTGTTTTTCAACCGCACTCGCGGCCCCCACCTGAGCAAATCTTCGGGTTCGTCCATTCGGAGCACTTTGGTGCCGAAACCATCCTTCTCTTTCATGAAGTCTTTGAAACGTGCGGGATCGGACTTCTCTTCAAGGAACTCGAACTTGGCCGTAACCCGCCCCGCCGCACGGTCGAGATTCGCTTGCGAGAGTTTGTTAGCTTCCTTGGCCTCGTCCGCAGACCGCTGAGCCGATCCAGCAGAAGACCAAGAGAAGTACGCCATCACGAGGTTCAAGGCGAACGCCACCAGCGTGCCCGTCATCGTTAGCGTTATCCGGCTATTTTGCTTCCTGTCCGTCTCGCTGAGTTGGGTGGTGTTCTGGCTCGGCATCGGTAGTGCGGGCTGCTGGGCGTGGGGTTGCTTTCCAGACGCCTTTTTCTTGTTCGCCATCTCGGGCCTCCAACACTGCTTCGCTCGGTGTGTGTTGGGATTTATCGGCAAGCGACGTTGTTGGTCTTCAGATGTTGCGACCTTTCTAATGTCGGGGACGGTGCGGGTTGTGCCGTCTGGTCCGATCCCAAAAGATAGTCTGGGCGAACTCAACCCTGAACGGGTTTTAGACGTGCTGAACACCAGCCCGGGGGAGTGGTCCCGGGACACTTTCAGATTCCGCTGCCTTCGGGTGGCGGTTTTTCGTTCTCTAACAAAGGAACCCAGACCGTCCTGGCCTGGGCTCTTTCACTACGCTGCTTGGTCGTCCGGTTTGGGCTTCTCGCGGAACTTCAGTGCTGCCCTCAGAGCGTCCCCTGCTGCTCCCAAGTGGCTGTAGAACCGATCGATCACTGCCGTTGTGGTGTGTCCGACCAGAGCGGCTACTTGGGAGTTGCTGAGTCCGGATTTGAGGCCATCAGTTACGAACGTGTGTCTGTACCCGTAAGCGATGACCTTCACCCCGGTCTTCTTCCGCAACTTCTTCATCGACTCGGTGATTGCTCTTCCGGTCCAGGGCACTCCCTTGTTCCCCCTCAGCAGCGGTCCGGTGGGGTACTTGACGAGTTTGCTGTGGAGCAGTTCGGCCAGTTCCGGAGTGAGGTACACGGGTCGAGGCTTTCCGGTGTGGTCCGTCTTGTGTTCCGTAATCACCACCACACGATCTTTGTAGTTGAAGGTTTCAGCAGTGATCTGTTGCAACTCCCCCGGTCTGCACCCCGTACCGTGGAGCACCACCAGCACGTCACGGAAGTCTCTGCTCGCCCCTTCCAACAACCGCTTGTGGTCCGCCTCCGAGATCAGGGCCTTGTCCGAGCGGCTGGCTGTCTTCGGTCTGGTCACCTTCTTGACGGGGTTCTTTTCGAGTTTGTCTTCTTTCACGAGCCAACCAAAGAACGCGGACACCGACCTGAGCATAATGGCCTTGGTGGTCTGCCCCACATCGAGGTCGGAGAGCCACTGTCGGATGTGATCTGCTGTCACTTGAGCGGGTTCTAGGGTGGGGTGGTCGTTGACAAAATCGCCAGCGTCGTACTCGTACCGGGCCACCGTGTTCGGTTTTCGGGACAGTTTGCACGCCACGAGGAACTGAGCGAACGCTTGGGGGAGCAGGACGGGGCCGGCGGTAATTGGGGGTGGTTTGGGTGTGGTCCGTAGCTTCTCAAAAGCCGTCTTCGCAGCCTCTTGGTTCCCTTTCCCCTTCACACCAAGACTGGTCAACTTGCCCTCGAACCGAACGTACCAGCAGTCCCGGACCGCACGATACCAAGGGGCGTTCTGACGGGCCATTGTCGGGTCTCCTGCGAGAGGTTGAATAGTCGCCTCCCGATTCCGACTGCTACGAAACCCTTGAAAAACAAGCAATTCCAACGATCTTAATTGCGACTCAAAATCGAGCGGGGCAACCTGTGTGGGTTCGAGTCCCACCTTGGCCACCTGAACGAATAGACACAAGGGGACTGGAGGCGACACGAGCTGCCTCTAGTCCCCTTTGCATTTCTTCTTCTGGCGATTCTGACCGGTCCTATCCCGTAGCATCCATTCCTAGGTGTGCCGGATTTTGCGCCGCCCCCTGGCCCCAGCGAAGTCCGCCGCATCGAGCAGCCGGTGGGCGCGGGTGTCTTTCCGTGGTTCCTTACGGTTATGTGAGTTTGGGGGGCTCTCTTCTGCGCCCGGACCCGCGCCCGTTTTGCTGGAACCATCGGCTCGACTGCCGTTCGACGCTTGGCGGGTTGGGAATGCCTTCAGTTGGTGACCCCGTTTGCGGAGCCGGCACGCCAGGCACGAGAGGGCGTGCCGGCTGAGCCCCAGTACGGCGGCGAGTTCGGCGACTGAGCGAGCGCTGTTCCATTGGGCCGCGAAATCCTTGAGCCTTTGAGCGGCCTTCCGTGCAGATGCGAGCGGCAGCGGCTTGAGGTCGCCGCCCTGTTGCCGCATGCGGCGGAACCGCTCAAGGACTTTTGACACCGGTTCCCCGAGCCGCTCCGCAACTTCTTCGACCGTTGTTGCGGCGCCCCACGCGGCCCGAAACGCGGCCGCGCGTGCTGCGGCGTGGGGGCGGGTCTCGAACTTCTTCAGCATGACCCCTTCGCGCCGGTACGCCGCGGCCACCGTCGCTGCGGAACGCGGGGTGAGTTTGAGTTGCTCGGCCGCTTCTGCGACCGTGGCCGCGGCGTTCCAGACGGCCGCGAACGCTACCGACCGTGGCGCGCGCACAGGCGTTCGTTTCGGCGCCGGTTGCCGTCCCGGCGCTACGGGCGGCTTCGGCTTCGGCCCGGTCGAGAACCTCTTCACTTTGACCCCGCAGCGCCGAAATTTGGCCGCTTGCTGTGAAGCCGCTGTGACCGTCAGGCCGAGCGCGGCGGCGGCTTCCGCGACGCTTGCCGCCGCATTCCATACGGCCGCGAATGCGTCACCGCCGCGGACCGTTACCGGTGGCCCGGCCGGGCGCTCCGGAGCGGACTGAGCGAGCACGCTCGCCGGCTTCGGCTTCGCCGGGACACCGCCCTTGAACATCTTTAACGGTATCCCGGACCTTCGGATGTATGACGCCCGCAGGTGTGCGTTTTGGGGCGTGATTCCAAGTTCGGCCGCAGCAGATGCGACGCTCGAGGCCGCTTCCCATACTCGGACGAACTCGTCGGTCGACGGCGCGGGCTTGGCGGCGGCCCGCGCGGTAAGCTTCTTCGCCATGAAATGCTTCGATCGGTTCGCACCCGCGCGGCGGACCGATAGCACGGGTCCGCAAGCCGCATTTACGCGACCCCAGACCCGACACATGCACCGTGCGGATGTTAGCAAATGTTGTAGCATTTCGGCCGTACCCTCAACGGGTCTTGGGGACGAGTGTGTCGGCGTTTTAGGTGTCAGCTTTTTGCGACGCCCCGCGCGTCCGGATGGTTCTCGCTCTTGGCTCCCGCCCAAGGTCTCACTGACCGGCCACGCGCGTTTCGGGATGGCGGCGCGACAACATCCTCGGGGCCGTCCGCGCGGTGCAGGGTGCCGAGTTTAGTGGGGGAACATCAGCCGGTAAACTCGGGATGCGTGTCGAGCCAGACGCGGGCCTTCTCAGAGTCGATCACGGCCCACACTTCGAGGTGGCGTGCGTGTGCAACCTTGCGTGCGGTCTTGGTCGACCAGACGCGGTGCGTGATGCCGAGGTCGGACGACAGCGAGCGCGCGACGTACCCGACGATGCGCGGGTCGGTGCCGGTCGGGATCGCCACGAGTTCACGCAATCGGTCGGTGGAGTTCGGGCCGTGGTCGAGCAGGTGCCGGATGAACGCGCGCTGCATGCGGCGCACGAGCGCGGCGCGGGACCAGCGGCGCCGCTCGAACGCCTCATCGCGGGCACGCTCGCCCTCGCTACGGTCATCGTTCCCTTCGTAGTAGTAATCGAGTAAAGTCATCGTGTGTGGCTCATTGAGTGACAGCCCGCTGTCACCACGTGCCGAGCCGGCTCTGAGGGCGCGGCACGCAGCGTTTAGCGGGCGGTGGTTTTGGTGGGGTTCAGACGGTGCGGCCGGTCGCCCGCGCTAGCAGCCACGCGGCAAGGGTCGCGCGGTGGTACAGCACGCAGCGGCTGAGTTTGATGCGGCCGACGGTTCGCCCGCGTCGGCCAGCCGATCGAGCGTCTTCGCGCTGAGGTTGGTAAACTTCTCGGCGTCGCGCTGGTCGATGGCGAGCGCATCGGGATCGGCCTGGGGCCGCGGCGGGATCAGCGGACTACGCACGCGACACCTCCCGCCGGTCGGCACGGGCAGGCGGTCAGCGGTGGTTACTGGCAGGTGCAACCGCCCGCCGAGGTCCACAAGGATGCGAAGACGCTCGGCCAGAGTGACCGTTTCCGTCAGCCGTTCGCGGATAGCTTCCGGCGACGGAATTGCGGCGAGCGGGTCGTAAGGTTTTCGTGCCAAGTGATGCTCTCCGTTTGGGTCGGAACGGAGAGCATCTTCGGCGATGTGTCGGGGGCAGTTCGCGGGCAGTCTAGGTGCAAATCTGCCCTATTTCTGCCCCTGGGTCTGTAGCGACTCAATGCGGAGTTCGCTGTTGCGCTGACGCAGTAGCCAGCCTTTTTTCTTCATGGGCTCCTTCGCTCGTTTGAATGCGCTCAGAAAGTCACAGTCGCAAGCCGTTTTCACATCATTGATTGCCGCTTTCCCGCCCTGCTTTGCGATGTATCGCACAACCTTTGCTTCTGTGTTGCTGAGGTCAGCTTGCTCCACTGCGAGTTCAATTTGTGTGCGAAGGCTGGGGGGCGGCGCGCTGACCTGCCCGGTGGTTTCTCCAGCCGGCTTCAGCGGATCGCCCGCGCCGGGTTGCGGCCCGCATTTAACCGGCTCGTCCCGCACGTATGGCCACCACGTGTGGACGAACTCGGAAAGTAAGTGCCGAGCGTATGTGGCGGCGGCGTCCCAGCAACCGCCACCGCCTACGATTGCGAACACGGCCAACCGGAGTTCCGCGACATCCCTTTCGTATTGCGGCAGCATGGACTCACGAACGTGATTGGCAGCTACCCATCGCAAGTCGCTGAACTGATCGTGGAGATACGACACGAGTGATTGTCGGATCGGTGCGACGTGCTCTCGCTCTTCCTGTGGCGACAGCGCTTCCACGTCGCGAACGGCAACGAGTGCCGGCACCGCGTATGCGATGAACTCAACCCGATAATCGAACAGTTCGCACGCCGTTGACGCTGTCGTTGCGGCAGCCACGAATTGAGTGAGTTCGGTATACGCCGTGACGAACGTCGAGAAGTGAGGCGACGCTTCCATGTCGTGTGTCCTTGTGCGGGCAGACCGAGCCGCGGAGGTCGCGCAAGGACTACACCAGCATCGCGACCCGGCTTCAGCGGTTAATTACGCCGCTGTTCCCACCGCACTATGCCGCCGAACTGCACCGTAGCGGAACCCCACTTGCACCCGCGCTGGGTCGTAATCCGAACTTGCACTGCCCGGTTGCGCCAGATGCGCCAGTTGCGCACGCACCATTTCGACGTGATCGGTCTAGCGGAGCAGCCCATTCAGCCGGTTGAGGGCGGCCCGGCGGTCTCGCAACCGTTCGCGCACCTCATCGACAGTGCCGTACCCCGCAAGGTAGGGCAGGTACGCGGCGGCGAGCGTGTGGCCATCGAGAACGTCGGACACGACGTTCGTGTCGATGAGGCGGAAGGCCACGGCTATTCCTTGCCCCGCGATTCGCGCACGAGTTGTTGGAACCGCTCGAATTCTTCTTCCGACGCCCACAGGTGGGCACCGGCCCCGAGCAGCACTTCGAACGTCGCCTTGCCGAGCGTACCCTGTTTCTCAGCCAGGGCACGGAGCTTCTCGGCGGCGCCCGCGATCGGCGGGATCGGTCTCACGCCGCCCGCAGAAGACGGTGAGGGTTGGGTGCCGGTGCACATTTCCGGGTGCCTCGCGTGCAAAGCCGTACTGACAGCATACCCGCGCGAGCGGCGGTCGGGAACGTGCGGTAACGGTGCCGAAGCGCGCGAACCGCGCCGGGCGCACAGGCGCCGGCCGGTGCGGCCACGGATTCACGGTGCGTAACAGGTTGGACCGGTGTGTCGGCCGCGTCCCGGTTCGACCCGCGTTCGACCGCGTTTATCTGTGGCGGCCCTTCTCTCTGGGGCGTTCTCCCGTACCCCATAGGGGACAGTTCGCGCCGAGGGTCCCGCATGGCCACGCCGTCCCTGCCTCGCTCGTCCGGCATCCTGTTGCACCCCACGAGCCTGCCGGGGCCGTTCGGCATCGGCGACCTCGGCCCGGTCGCGTACCGCTGGGTGGAGACGCTGGCCGCGATGCGCCAGTCGTGGTGGCAGATCCTGCCGCTCGGCCCGACCGGGGCCGGCGATTCGCCGTACCAGTCGCTCTCGGCGTTCGCCGGCAGCATCAACCTGCTCAGCCCCGAGCTGCTCCACCAGGAGGGCCTCGTCAGCCCGGACCTGTGGGCGAACGAGCGCTTCGCCGATCACGAGATCCAGTTCGACCGGGTGACCCCGTTCAAAACGAGGCTGCTCCGCGCGGCGTGGGACGCGTTCCGCGGCGGGAAGGCCGCGCACCTGAAGCACGACTTCGAGAACTACTGCGCCACCGAGGCGGGCTGGCTCGACGGGTTCGCGCTGTTCGTCGCGATCCGCGAAGCGCTGGGCGGCACGGGGCTGCTCGCGTGGCCGGCGGACCTGCTGCGGCGCAACCCGGTGGCCCTGGCGGAACTCGAAAAGCAGCTCGCCGGCGAGGTGCTGCTCCACAAGTTCGGGCAGTTCCTGTTCGACAAGCAGTGGGGCGCGCTGAAGAAGTTCGCCAACGACAAGAAGATCAAGATCATCGGCGACTCGCCGATCTTCGTGGCGCTGGACTCGGCGGACGTGTGGGCGCACCCGGACGAGTTCCTGCTCGACCCCGACCGCAAGCCCACGGTCGTCGCCGGGGTGCCGCCCGACTACTTCTCCGCCGACGGGCAGCACTGGGGCAACCCGATCTACGACTGGACCCGGATGGAGGCGACCGGCTACTCGTGGTGGTGCAACCGCGTGCTGCGCCAGTTGAAGCAGGTCGATCTGATCCGGCTCGACCACTTCCGCGGGTTCCGGCAGGCGTGGCACATCCCCGCCGACGAGCCGACGGCGCGCGTGGGGCAGTGGGTGGACGGCCCGGGGCTGAAGCTGTTCGAGCGGCTGCGCACCGCCCTCGGCGGGCTGCCCCTGATCGCGGAAGACCTGGGCGTCATCACCCCGGACGTGGAGGAGCTGCGCGACCAGCTCGCGCTGCCCGGGATGCGGGTGATCCAGTTCGCGCTGGAAGGGCCGCACAACCTGCACTGGCCGCACAACTACGTCCAGAACTGCGTGTGCTACACCGGCACGCACGACAACGACACCGTGCGCGGGTGGTTCGAGGCGCTGAGCGACCGCGACCGGCACTACCTCTCGCTCACCCTCGGGCGGCCGATCGGGGACGCGGCGTGGGACCTGATCCAGTCGGCGTGGGCGTCGGTCGCCACGGTGGCGGTGGCGCCGCTGCAAGACGTGCTGAGCCTCGGCAACGACGCCCGGATGAACAAGCCCGGCGTCGCGTCGGGGAACTGGCGGTGGCGGTTCCGGCTCGACCAGTTCCGCGGCGAGGTGATCCAACGGCTCGCCGACCTGACCACGCTCTACAACCGGGTGCCGGCCGAGCCGAAGCCCGCCGTACAGTGATTTCGCCGCAACCGGCCCGGGAATAACGCACACGCACCGGGATCAGAGGAAGGCCGGGCTTTTGATCGAAGCCCGAAGCCGCAACTCGATCACGAGTGAACACATGCTGGCACGGTGCGCTCTCACCTGGGCTGTCGTCGCCGTCGGCGCCGGTTTGGCCGGCGGCTGCGGTGTCCCTGCCGAAAACTCGCCAGCGAGTGCCCCCAAGCGGCCCGACGGGGCCGGAGCGGCGAAGAACGGCGCCGAGGCGAACCCCGCCACGCGCGCGCCGATGATCGTCTACACCCACACGCTGGCCGTCGTGGTGAGCGACCTGGACGCGGCGGCGGCCGAGGTGGACCGGTTGGTCGCGGAGCACAAGGGGTACGTGGTCCAGTCGGAGGTCCGTGGCGACAGCGGCCGGAACCGCAGCGCGACGTACACGCTCCGGATCCCGGTGGCCAGCGACCGCGCGGTGCGGAACGCCGTGCTTGCCCTCGGCACGCCGGAGCGGAATGCGTCCGAGGCGCAGGACGTGACCGAGGAGTTCATGGACGTGGAGAAGCGGGTCAAAAACCTGAAGGAGCAGGAGGACAAGTTGAACGCGCTGCTCCTGGAGAAGCGGAAAGAGGAGAAGCTCGAAGACATCAAATCACTGATGCGAGAGATCGCGCAGATCCGCGGTGAGGTGGAGCGGGCGCAGGGCCGCCGCGAGTACCTGCTGAACCGAACCACGTTCGCAACGACGAACCTGTCGTTGCGCGAGGTCAAGGACTACGCACCCCCGACGTTCGGCACCCAGGTCGGCGCGACGTTCCGCACCTCGTGGGACGCGGTCCTCGGTTTTGGTCAGGCGGCCGTGCTGCTCGCGGTCGCCCTGGTCCCGTGGGCGCCGCTGTGGGGGCCGGTGCTGGCGTTCGCGCTGTGGCGGGTCCGGCGCTGGCGGGCGGGGCGGGCGTCGCGCCGGCCCCCCCGGGCCGTACCCGCTGCCCAGCCGGGCTGAGGTCAGGAGCCGTACTCGTCCTTCCACTCCTCGTACCACGCCATCTGGATGGCCTCGAGGAGCTTTTCGTTCGACTCGTTCGGCTTACCGGCGAAGCCCTCGAGGTTCAGGACGTGCTTGTGCAGGTCAGTGAACCGCACCGTCAGCGGGTTGATGGTGTCGAACTGGTCGAACAGCGCTTCGCCGATCTCGCGCGCGTCGTGCCACGTCATGGGTCGATCCCGTCGGTAATTCGTTGAGCGGGTGGGTTAGAGCGTGTTCGGGTCGAGGGCGTCCGGGTTCTCGCCGCCGAGGCCCCGCCGGAGCACGTCGTTCATCACCAAGAGCGCGAGCGGGTTCGTGACCGCCCCGAATGCGTCGATCGCGCGTTGCAGAACCGCCAAGTCCGACCCGTTCATCGCGCCTTGAAGTGTGGCGCCCGCGGCGGCGATCGCCCCGCGCTGCTCGGCCGACAGCCGGGCGCCGGCCTGCGCGAGCCCCTTTTCCGTGTGCTTCAGGTCGTTGGCGCCCTTGTTTCGCAGCTCGATCAGCCGCCGGGCGGTGAAATCGTCCTGGGCGTTCACGATGCTCTCGTTCACGAGCCGGTCCACGTCGGCGGACGACAGCCCGTGTGCCGCCTGCACCGTGACGTTTGCTTGCGCGCCGCTCCGCAGCTCCCGGGCCGTTACAGCAAGGATGCCGTCCTGGTTGACGCGGAACGTCACCTCGACCTGCGCGAACTGCGCCGGCATCGGCGGGATGCCGGACAGCTTGAACGTGCCCAGGAACCGGCAGTCCTTCGTCAGCTCGCGCTCGCCCTGGTAAATGTTAATCAGGATGGCGGTCTGGTTGTCGGCGCCGGTGGTGTACCGGGTGGTCCCGGTCGCGGGCACGGTGCTGTTGCGGTGGATCACCTTGTCCACCACGCCGCCGAGCGTTTCGATGCCGAGCGACAGCGGCACCACGTCGAGCAACAGCAGGTCGCGGCGCCCGCTCGTGAGGATGTCCGCTTGCACCGCCGCGCCGAGCGCGACGACCTCGTCGGGGTTCAGCCCGGTGTGCGGGGTCTTCGCGAAGAACTCGCCGACCCGCTTGCGCACGTACGGGATGCGCGTCGAGCCGCCGACCAGCACCACCTCGTCCACCTGGGCCGGCTTCAGTTGGGCGTCGCGGAGGGCGGCCTTACAGCGGTCCAGGGAGCGATCGACGAGCGGGCGGATCAGCTCCTCGAACTCGGCGCGGGTGACCGTTCGCGCGTACGCCAGGGCAGGGCGGGGGCCGTTCGCGGGCACGTTCAGCTTCAGCTCCGCCGATTCCGCCGTGCTGAGGGCGATTTTCGTGCGCTCGGCGGCGTCCCGCAGGTGCTGGAGCAGCTCCGCGTCCCGGGTCGCGAGATCGGTCCCCGACTCGCGGGCCGCGAGCTGCATCAGCAGCCGGTCGAAGTCGTCGCCGCCCAGGTACGTGTCGCCGTTGGTGGACAGCACCTTGAACACGCCGTCGGCGAGCGACAGCACGGAGCAGTCGAAAGTGCCGCCGCCGAGGTCGTAGACCGCGACCACCCCCGAGCCGCGGCGGTCGAGGCCGTAGGCCAGCGCCGCGGCGGTCGGCTCGTTGACGATGCGGAGCACGTCCAGCCCGGCGATCCGGCCGGCGTCGCGGGTCGCCTGCCGCTGGGAGTCGTCGAAGTACGCCGGCACGGTGATGACCGCTTTGGTCGGGTTCCCGGCCCGCTTGCGCACCTCTTTGAGGATCAGCGCGGACAGCTCCTCGGGCGTGTGCTCGCGCCCGCCGATGGCGACCCGGAGCACCTTCCGGCCGTCGGCGGTTTCGCGCTCGACCACCTGGTGCGGGATCAGCTCCAGCTCGCTCTTGAGGTCGGCGAGGGTGCGGCCCATGAGCCGCTTGGTGCTGAAGATGGTGTGCTGCGGGTCGGCGAGGGCGCGGTCCTTCGCGGCGCTCCCGACGAGGACGGTGCCGTCCTCGTGGAACGAGATGCAACTGGGCACCAGCGCGGCGCCGGCGCGGTCGCGCACGACGACGGGGCGGCCGTTCTCGACGAACGCCGCGAGGCTGTACGTGGTGCCCAGATCGATGCCGACAACGGACGGGGTGCTGCTCATGGTGTCGCGGCGCTGGCCGGTTGGATCTCGAAGTACCCGCGGGTGCGGAAGAAGAAGACGTCGAACGCCAGGAAGAAGTTGGCCTGTCCGACGATGACGGGAACCGCGTCGGACTTGACCCACGTGAACACGAGTTTTTGCGGCGGGAAGCTCCCCGCAGTCCCGTCCAAGAGAATCACCTTCCCAGGCCACGGCCGCCGGCGCCGCCGACGGCACAAAACACCTCGAGAGCGTCCCAATCGACGCCGAACCGGGCGCCAACGCTCCAGGGCAGAACCGAGATCGTCGCGCCGGAACCAACAAGTGCGACCACATCGACCGACGTGCCGTTCCGGCTCAACGAAAGCGGGAGCAGCGGAGCGAGATCCGAAACCGGTCCTTGTGCGCCGCGGGACACGTACGGAAAGCGGGCACCGGTACTCATCCCCCGTCTCGCCCTTCTTGGAGGACCCGAGCCGCACCCGCGGCCGCACTGGGGTTGGCTTCCGGAAACCACAGCTCCGCCGTTTGCGGAATCAACGTTCGCAGCGCGTCCGGTATCACGCCGTCGTCGGTTCGTGCCCGCTGGGGGATGGGCGCGGGTGTGTCCGCGACCCCGTCGACAAGTAGGTGCAGTAGTTGCACCTGCTCGGCCCGCGACAGCGCGCGGATCGCGGGCAGCAGTTCGGTCAGTGACATACGGTTCTCCCCGTCCCGTTCGGAGTTACGGCGTCGGCGGGCCGGGGGGCGCGGCGGGCGTTGTTGCTTGGCCCTTCTCCAGCAAGTTCTTGATCTCCCCAAGCCGGTCGTAGAGCGAGAAGCCCAGCAGCACCAGCTCACAGTACACGCGGACCAGGAGCAGGCTGAGCGGCAAGAAGATCACCGCCGAGCAGATCGCCCCGAAGACCATTTCGAGTTTGCCGGCGATCAGCCCGAACGCCACCGAGCCCATCGCGACCAGAACCAACACCCCGATCGCCAGAAAGAAGATCAGCTTCACGAACAGCGGCGCAATGAACTCGCGGAAGAGCAGAAAGTCCTTCAGCGAGCTTTTCTGGTTGCCCTTCGTTTTCGCTTTTCGCGCGGGAAGACGCTCGGCGTCGTCGTCCGACACATCGTCGTCAACGGGGCGCTTTGCGCCCTTCGCTTTCCGCGGGGCGTCATCGGGCTCGTCGTCATCCGGGCGCGATTTCCCGGACCGTCCCGCTTTCTTCGCGCTTTTCGCCGGCGGTCGTTCCTCGTCGCCCGCGTTGAAGTCGAACGCGTTGCCCGATGCCGGTTCGGGCGCCGGGGGCGCGGCCGCGCTTTGGTAGTCGAGTCCGTCCTCCCTCACAACGACCGGGGTGCCGCAGTTCTTACACGTGAACCGGCGGCCGACGGCGGCGGCGGTCACGTTGTACGCGGTGTTACACTTTGGGCAGGTGTTTTTCATTTCGGGCTCGTCGGGGACGGGAAGAGCGTGCGCGACCGAGCGGGGTCGCCCCGCCGGGACGAACTCCTTTCGTTTCCGGCATCTTAGGCGGTCGGTGCGGCAATGCAAGCGCGGCCGTGTGGTCGGCACGGGGAACCGAGTTCGACCGCACGGCTGTGTTACGTCCGAGCGTGATTGGGTGCGGTGGCTGCCCAAGAGAAGCTGTGCAGCGGTGCGGCTCGTTGCGGGGCCGGCGACCGAGTTCGCCGATCCTGCCGGCCCTGATTGAAGTGGTCGCCGTCCCACGGTCTGGCGCACTGCGTCAGTCGAACTTGCTCGTGACGTTCACGAACGCGTGAACGTGCGGCAGCGAGCGGAAGCTCCAGACGAACCCCGGCCCTTCCAACCGCCAGTAGCTCCACGGCTCCTTCGCGTTCCGCTTGTCTTCCTCGTAGAACGCCATCGACAGCTTCTCCATGCCGCCGTTCGCCTTGATGATCTCCAGCACCTCGGCCCCGTCCTCCTTACGGTACGGTGCGATCACCTCGGCCATCACCTTCTGGGTCAGCTCCTGCTGCTCCTTCGACATGTCCGAATAGGCCAGCCCGGGAACCTTCGCGCCCTTCTTCGGCACCTTCACCCCGCCGTGCTCGTCCGCCCAGCGGCCGGGGAGGACGGCGGTCTTCTTCTGGTCCGCGTCCAGCGCGCCGAGTAGCTCCGTCGCGGCCCGGGTCTGTTTGCTGAACACGTTGGTCTTGGCGTAGCCGTTCGGGGTGTGGCCGTAATACAGCGGCCCGCCGAACGCGACCGACTGCTCCGAGTTCCCGTCGCACCGCGTCGTGAGGTGGTGACCGCAGAAGACCAGCGAGAACTTCTGCCCCTCGACCGCCTCGCCGTAGATCAGCGCGCCGATGTTCTCGAAGTCGTTGCTGGCGTCGAACCGCCCGTCACGGCTCAACTGCCGGTACCCCTCGTCGCCGTTCGCGATCGCGCGAAAGATCCGGTCCAGCAGCTCGATCTGCTTCTTGTTGTACTCCTCACCGATCTTCGACTTGCCGTCGGCGGCGTTGTGGGTCAGCAGCCGCGCCGGGGTGCCTGTGCCGCTGGTCACGCCGTGATCCCAGGCCCGCACCAGCTTTTTCCGCTGGTCCGAGCTGAGGCTCTTGTACAGCTCGAACACCAGGGCCTCGGCCTGGGCCTGCTTCTCGGCGCGGGCGGCGCGGGCCTTCTGGAGCGGGGTCAGGCCCGTGACGGCGACCGCGGCGGCGGTGCCCAGAACGCGGATGAAGTCGCGGCGCGCGAGAGCCGGGGTGGGGACGACGGGTGCGGGGGCACAATCCGGGCAGGGCGGGTTCTTGTCGGCGGGCAACATGAGACACGCTGTGGGAAAGGGGAGGGCGGGGGTTCGAACGTGACGCCGGCGCCATTAGACCCGATGTTGTCGCGCTTGTCACGCAAGAACGACGCGGGGCCAGACGCGGGTCCGCGAGCGATTGGCGGACAAGCTTGAGTCATCGCGTGTGCGGGCTCACGCGCCGGTAGTGGCACAGGTTTGCGGGGCGTATCTGGTACCGGCGCACCCCAGAGATGATTGCTTAAAAAATTGAACGGTGTTTTTGTATTGGAATGAAGCAACTGATAAAATTAGAAAAAGCCAAGACAGTAGCGAGTAAACGCCAGCGCCCTGCGTCAGTCGATGATGAACGTGTCACCGCCGGCCGGTTGCGCTTCGGACAGATCGAACGTCTCTTTGACATCGGTCTCGGGGGCGAACGCGGCTTCGCCCGGCTCGGGTGGCACGTCTTCGATGTGCGGCACAGCAAGGTGCTTCGAGGGCTCTCGGAGCGCCGTATCGCTTGAGGGGCCTGCGCGCGAACCGCGGTCGGGCCTCGAACGGCTTTCGCTGCCGAACCGGGTGCCGCCATCGTATTGAGTTGGCTCGGCTTGCGATGGCTCACCGCGGCAGACCCGCGGGGGTCACGTCCTCGCAGCACACGCTCACCCCAGCGATTCGCACGTGCCATTGGGTGGCGCCGGGAGCCGGCGGCAGGAACTTGGTGACACGCCCGCCGGCCCGCACGGTGTGCGGCCGCAGTTCCAACTGGCGCCACTCGTCCTGTGCTCCCGGTGACTTCGCCGGCACGATCTGGGTGACGAACACCACCTCGGATCCCAGTTCGGCGGGAAGTTTCGCCCCCCGGTCGTTGCGGGCGCCGGACACCCATCCGGCGGCGTATGCGAACAGGATCGCGGCGAGCAAGAGGTGCGAGCGGCGCATGGGCGTGGCCTCGGGAGAGATGACGAGAGTCTAACGCTCCGCTCGGGATTGCTGAAGACGAATTCCCGGTGGAAGGCCCCCACCGGGCACGGCACGCGCGTTGGCGACGTGCGCCAGCTATCGCCAAGTGGCTTGTCCCGCTTTACGGCTCAGCTGACGAGCCGATTCGCTCCTCTCGTCGGCGCGACGATGAGTCCCTTCCGCTTCTCCTCGATCCGGCGGGGCGCGTCGACGCCCTAGTTCACCAGCCCCGAGTGCTTCGCAGCCGGACGGCGCTGCCGCGATGCAAGGTCGCAGCGGTCTTTCGGACCCTCTTCGGCCTTACGATGACCTGCAGGGCCAGCACCCAAATCGGCCCGCGCTCCGTAGCCCGTTTGCAATCATAATTCCAATGGTAATGAACGTCACCGGCAGACCGCGTAGTGCAGACGCTCGGACGGGGCTGGTCGGTGCGTCCTGAGCCACGACGGGTTCGCCTTAATAGGGCGGTTCGAGGGGGCGATCCATCAGCACTGCTTGGTCCAAGCGCTCCACCGCGCGGGAGTTGTGCGAGGGTGCTCCGCGCGGGGCCGTCCGATTCCCACGGCAGGTGATCGCGCTGGTCACCTAAACTGGTATGCCTGCCCGCACGGTGTCGGATCACGCGGCCCTGGCGCGGCACCTGCGGAACCACTTCGAGCAGTGGTTCGCGCCCGTGTTCGACCCGCTGATCGAGCCCACCAAATGAAAGGCCGAACAAGCCATCCGCCCGGCAGTCGTGAACCGGACGGCCGCGGGGGCGAGGCCACAGTGTGTATCGGTGTCCATGTTCGAGACGTGTTGTCCCCAGTCGCGTGTGGTGGTGGATCATGTCAACCAGACGTTGCGATCGTTCGGCAGCCGGCTATTGCCCCGCCCGGTGCTCCTGCCGAGTCGCTAAACAAGTACACTTCCCGCGAGTTAAGAATCGGTTCGTTCTGCGGATTACTGTGCATGGTTCGCCACCGTTCGGCTCCGCTGACCGCTGGTTTCGTGCGGTAGCCCACGCGGTTGACACCGAGCGAATCGAGGGCGCGACGTATGCACGACGAGATGGCTCGCGGTGTGGCGCTCTTGCACCTCGTGGCCACGCTGTTCATGGTTGGGGTAATCTGGTTCGTGCAGGTCGTTCACTACCCGCTCTTGGCCCGCGTTGGACGGGCGGATTTTGAAGAGTATGAGCAGGCGCACGTCCGGTTGACAGGCTGGGTCGTGGCGCCGCCGATGCTTACCGAACTGGTCACCGCGGTCCTACTGCTCTGGGTCCGACCCGACCGCGTGCCGCTCTGGGCCATCGGTGCGGGGCTAGCTCTGGTTGTGGTCAACTGGGTCTCGACCTGGGCGTTTCAGATCCCGTGTCACGACCGCCTGACGCGCGGGTTCGAGCCGGCCGTTCACCGCCGGCTCGTGGCGACCAACTGGCTGCGCACTACGGTCTGGAGCCTGCGCGGGCTGCTGGTGCTGGGAACGGCGTTTCGACTCACGTGAGGGCACCGATGCGCGCACCCGATCACGAACGGCACATGCGCCGGGCGATCGAACTGACGGCAAACGCCCCGGAACTGCCGTTCGCGGCGGTGATCGTTCACCGCGGTACCGGGGAAGTGGTCGCCGAGGGCTGGAACAAAACGGCCGACCACCCGCTGCTGCACGGCGAGATCGACGCCATCAACGATCTGATGGGGTCAGCCCCCGCCCTCGACCGGTCCGATCTGATCCTCTATACCACGGCCGAGCCGTGCCCGATGTGTCAGGGGGCAATCCTGTGGAGCGGGATCGGAGCGGTCGCGTTCGGCACCTCGATCCGGTTCCTACTGGACATCGGCTGGCGCCAGATCGACCTCCCCGCGTCCGAAATCGCCCGCCGTGCCCCTGAATGGACGTGCGAGATCGTTGCGGGTGTTCTGGCGAGCGCGTGCGACGAGTTGTTCCTCAATGCCTCGCGAGCCGCTCCGGGGCGATGAGGGACCGGCAGAACCGGGTTTCGCCCGCCGGCACTGCTCCGAGCAGAAGCGGGCCGAGGCCCAATCGTGGACCCAATTCTTCCGCCAGAGGAACGCCCGGCGGTACGTCTCGCATCACTTCTCCGGCAGATCCGTTGTTGGCGTGGTTTTCGGCATCGCTTCACCTGTGCAGCCGGTCCAAAAAGGCCTCGGCCACGCGGTGATGCGCTGTCATCTTCGTGCCGAGCCGGTCCTTCAGTTTCGCGATCATCGCGGTCCGCGGGTTGGCTGCAAAAAAGGCGGCGTTGCGGTCAACAAACCGCCAGTATAACGCGTCCCAGACGCCGCACCACGGCCCCTTCTTAAAGTCGCTCATCTTGAGCACGTAGCTCGACCCGCTCACGTACGGTTTGGTCGTCATCAGCCCGCCGTCGGCGTGCTGGCTCATGCCGTACACGTTCGGCACCATCACCCAGTCATAGGCGTCCACGAACAGCTCCATGAACCACCGGTACACCGCGTCCGGGCTCACGTCGCACAGGAGGAAGAAGTTGCCGAGGACCATCAGCCGCTCGATGTGGTGGCAGTACCCCGTGCGGAGCACCCGGCGGATGACGTGGTCCACCGGGTCGATGCCGGTGGTGCCGGTGTAGAAGGCTGACGGGACGTTGCGGGTGAGCCCCCAGAAGTTCCGGGTCCTCTGCACGCGCCCGCGGGTGAGGTAGACGAGCCGGACGAACTCCCGCCACCCGATCACCTGCCGGACGAACCCCTCGAGCGCGTTCAGCGGAACTTGGCCGGAGCGGGCGACGGCGGCGTCGATCACCTGCCGGGGCGAGAGCAGCCCGGCGTTGAGGGCCGGCGTCAGCACCGAATGAAACAGCACGTCGTGCTCGACGCTAATGGCGTCCTCGTAGTCCCCGAACCGGTCCAGCCGGCGGGCGACGAAGTCGTCGAGCCGCGCGGCGGCGCCGGCGTGGTCGATCGGGTAGCGGAACGGCTCGTCGCCGCCGACGGCGCCCGGGAACCGGTCGCTCACGTACGCACGGGCCTCCCGCACGAACGGGTCCTCGGTCTCGACCGGGGCCGGCGGGACGGCCACGCCCTTCGGGAGCTTCTTTCGATTTTCGGCGTCGAAGCTCCACTTCCCGCCGACCGGCCGGCCGCGGTCCAGAAGGAGGCCGAGGCGCTTCCGCTGTGCCACATAGAAGTCGTGGAAGAACAGCCCCTCCTTGCCCGCGGTGAACCGCTCGATCTCGGCTACAGGCGTCAGAAAGTGCGGGTCGTCGAGCCGGTCAAGGCGTATGCTGCGGGACTGAAGCCCCGCGGTCAGCCGGCGTGTCAGCCAGTCGTCGCACGGGTCCACGACGCGCGCCACCCGGACCCCCCAGCTCGCCAAGCGGTCCGCGACTTCCCCGGAGCCCGACAGCTCGGCGGCCTCGAGGTAGCGGACGCGGGCGCCGGCCGCTTGCAGCCCGGCGGCGTACCGCTTCATGCTCGCACGATGAAGGACCAACTTCTGCCGGTGGAAGCGGTACTGCGCGAAGAAGAGCGGGTCTTCCACAAAGACGACCGTCTCCGCTCCCGCGACCGCCGGATGGTTTGCGAAGAGCTGGTGAGGATAGATGAGGGCGGCTTGCATGAGCGGGTCGAGCGGCCGAGGGAACGCAGTGTGCGGGAGCCGGGTGCCCACACACCATGCCCGGGGTGGGCATTCTCGTATGACCGCAGACGGCCTCCGATATTAACCGGTCCGCCTGTCCGCCGAGCTGTGCTGACACGCGATCCAGTCGCTCTCGCGATGGTCGCGGCCCCCGAGCCGGTCGCCGCGTCACGGCACTCCTGTTTCAATTCTGCGGAGCTGGACTTACCGAGGGTGATGTCCTCGCGTTTGCCATTGGTGCTGATCGTGACGATCGCGTGGATGGACTGCTTGTGATGGAGGTAGGAAGGGAATGCGTCGAGAGAGTAGGGGATGAAATGTACTTTGAAGTTATGTGGAATCTTCCGCATAACTAAGGGGTTTGGTGCCGAAAGCCACAAAGGCTGGCTGTAAACTTAACTACTTCGGATAAAAGGACTTACTTGAGTGGAGTGAAGGAGAGTCGAACTCCCGATCTCTTCGTTGCGAATCAGATGCGCTAAACCCCGAAATGAGCCACGAAACGCTAGGATTTCAAGGGTTTGGTGAATCCAGTTCCGGTTGTATCGACCTCTCGAAACATACGCAAAATTCCCGGGGATTTCACTCATTTCAACGACTAACCACGTCACTGGCGGGCCTGGACGATTGACCACCGGAGTTCCTTGAATTCGCTGAAAAGGTTGGGAGTTGGGCCGTTCGATTTGCGACTTACGACGCCTAACCGACCGGTCTGAATGAGGGTATCCGCCCCCCACGGCCAACGCGCATAGCTGGGGAAGCTGCGGGGACTTGCGCGTCACTGGTCGCCGTTCTACACCTTCGGCAGCAGTTCTCGCCGTGCTCCCGGAGCGTACTTCGGGCGGTGCTGGACGGCCCCATACCCGGTGACACATGCCTGCCAAGCGCGTCACGGTGGAATCGATCGGTTCGTATTTCGAGTCCCTGACCGACCCGCGGCACACGCGCAACCGCCGGCACCAGTTCTTGGACATCGTGGTGATTGCGGTATGTGGCGTGGTGTGCGCGTGCGATCGCCCGACCGCGATCCACCGGTGGGCGGTGGGTCGGGCCGAATGGCTCCGGGGGTTCCTGGAACTACCCAACGGGATCCCGTCCCGGGACTGCATCCGCAACCTGCTCCTGGCGGTCCAACCGGATGCGTTCCAGAGGTGCTTTCAGCAGTAGATCGCCCATGCCCTGGTCGCCGGGGATGGTGCGGCGGCTCGATTGATCGCCATCGACGGCAAGACGGTCCGCCGGTCCCACGACGCGGCACACGGGTTGGGGCCGCTCCACATCGTCAGTGCGTGGGCCACCGAGCGCGGGGTGGCGGTGGGTCAAGTGGCGACCGAGGAGAAGTCCAACGAGATCACCGCCATTCCCGTGCTGCTCCAGCAGTTGGAGTTGAAGAAGGCGGTAGTGACGATCGACGCGATGGGGTGCCAGAAGGACATCGCCCGGGACATCGTGGCCGGTGGCGGGGACTTCGTGATTGCGGTCAAGGACAACCAGCCGAAGCTGGCCGCCGCGATCGCCGCCATCGTCGAGAAGCACCTGGAGGGCGAGTGGCACGCACTCCGGCACCGGAACCACCAGACCGACACCCACGGGCACGGGCGCCGAGACGAGCGGTTCTACTGGGTGGGCCAAGTGCCTCCGGACTTCGCGGCCAAAGGGGAGTGGCCGTGGATTAAGGCCATCGGCACGGCGGTGCGGATCACCACACACGCGGACGGGAGCACCACGGATGAGGTGCGGTACTACATGCTCAGCCGGTTCCTCAGTGGCACCCGGTTCGGTCAAGCGGTTCGCGGGCACTGGGGCATTGAGGCCATGCATTGGGTTCTGGACGTGACGTTCGGAGAGGACCAGACCCGCACACGGCAGCGGATCTTGGCCAACAACTTGAGTTGGCTCCGCCGGTTCGCAATCACCCTGTTGAAGCGCCATCCCGAGAAGGATAGCCTCCGGGGAAAGATGGTCCGATGCTTGATGGATACTGCGTTCCTTGACCAAGTCCTTACTTTACAAGGCAATTAATACGCGCTGGCCGTGGCCGGTGCACCAGCTTCGTGCGTGGATCGCACATGAGCTTTTAGCTTGACAGGACGAATCAGAAACTCGACAGTATTACTTCTCCCGTTTCTTCTCAGCGGTGTTTTCTCCACAAGACATCTGTTTTTATTCGTCTCATTCAGTTCTCGGGGTGCCAATGACAGAAAAGAACTTTCAGAATTATCAGCGTGGTTTCACGCTGATCGAACTGCTTGTTGTGATCGCAATCATTGCGATCCTGATCGGGTTGCTGCTGCCCGCGGTGCAGAAGGTGCGCGAGGCGGCGGCCCGCATGAAGTGCCAGAATAACCTCAAACAGATCGGGCTCGGGCTCCACAACTACCATGATGCGAACGCAGTTCTACCACCGGGCATCAACACGGGCATCCCGGGCGCGCACTTCCCGGATTGGGACCGGCGTGGGTGGGCATTGTTTATTCTTCCGTACATCGAGCAAGACGCGTCCTTTCGGAACCTCGACGCGCGGGCACGGGCTCTCGCGTCGGGCACTGCGAGTGGGCACACGATCGACGGATGGGTCGGGTTCGACATCGCGGTATCGGTCTTTCAGTGCCCGACGGATCCCAACAGCCCGAAGACTCAAACCGTCGCAGGCAACCAGCAGGGGGCCCACGGGAATTATGCCGCGTGTGCCGGTAACACCTACGTCGGTGGCACCGGCGAGAACCTGAACGGGACGTTCTACTCGAAGTCGAAAACCCGCATTGTTGCCGTCACCGATGGAACGAGCAACACGCTGTTCGCAGCGGAGATTTTGGTCGTGAAAGACACCACCCAGCACGATTTGCGGGGCCGGTACAACAACAATATCCACGGTGGAACCATCTTCACTACGTTGAACCCACCGAACACCACTTTAGGTGACCAGATCCAAAGCGGATACTGTGTTCCCGCAACTAAAGCGCCGTGCGCAACGCCCGGCTCAACCACAATTGGCATTTACTCCCGCAGTCTCCACTCAGGGGGTGTTAACGGGCTGCTCGGGGACGGTTCGGTTCGGCTCATTCCGGACGCCGTTGATGCGACTGTGTACCGCGCGCTAGGGTCGGCAGCAGGCGGCGAAACGGCAACTGGCTTCTAACCGTCAGCCACAAACTCACGAAACGCGCGCCGACATGGGCGCGCGTTGCCGTTTTAGGTACTCAAACAATCGGGTGGGCGAATGTTCCGATCGGTGACCGTAATGCTGGCGATTGTGGCTTGTCTAGCCGGATGCGGTGGACCGAGCGTTGTAAAGGTGTCCGGGCGGGTGACACTTGACGGCAAGGGCGTCGAAGACGGCGAAATCGTGCTGGTTCCGACTGATCCCAAGTTGGGGCCGGACGCCGGGAAAATCACGGGCGGGCGATTCGAGCTCATGGCGAAGCCCGGAGCGAAAAAAGTTGAGATACGTGCTAATCGCGAAATCACGGGGAAGAAGGATGGCGCAATGGGAAGTCCATTCAAGACATTCGAGAGCATAATCCCGGATCGGTACAACGACCGTTCGGAACTCACGCTCGACGTCCCGACTACGGACGTGACGGAAAAGCTGTTCGAGCTCAAATCCGAGAAGCGTGGTTCGAAGGCGCCATGAGTGGGCAGAACGTGTTCACCCCGTCTCGCGAGCAATTCGCTTCCGCACAGCGCTCTGCGGGTCCACGTAGATGGTGCGGGCCACCTCCTCGCTGTCGCCAATGACTGCCGCCGCCGCCGAGTTGCTTTCATAGATCCGCATGACCTCGGTAGCACGCGAATGCCGGAGCGGGCGCGGCGTCCACGGCTTCACCCCGGCGCGGCGGCATACGTCCTTGACCCGGTTCCCATAAACAGCACGCTGAATCGGCGTTGGCGGATCGTCACCAACACCCGGGTAGACGAACACGAGCTCGGTGGCCGACTTGCCTTCGAGCAGGGGCACGAGGATCGCTTGCGCCTTCGGGCCGATCCAGTATTCCAGCTCCTGCTCGCGGTGTTCGTTCTTGTGCGTGTCCGGAACGTAGCGCCAAACGTCCTCGGTGCGGTCCAGGTCGCCGGGGCGCATGCTCACGAGGTCTTCCGGTCGGCCACCGAGCCACCAGTGAACCCGCACCAGTGCCTCCAGAATCGCCGGCATTCCTCGTTCTGGTGTAGGTGCGGGAACACGGCTTCGACGTCTTTCCAAGGGGCCGCGGTCTTCTTCGGGTTGTCCTTTGCGACCGTCTTTCCCTTTACGAGCCTGCCGACCGCTTTTAGTTCGTACCAAATGCCTGCGGGTACGAACCTGCGGCTGACGCCCCATCCGAACATCTGCACAATCGAGGTTTGATACCCGTTGATTGTTTTGCGGAGCAGGCCAGCCTCAACCATCGCTTTACGCACTTCACGGAGCTGGTCGGGGCCGAATTCGTCAACCAGAGTGCCACTGTGAGCGTCCATGAGGTATTTCATCGCGCTTCGCTGTGCTGCCAAACCCGACGTGAGTTTCCCGTGTTCCGATACCCGCTTTCGCCGTCGTCACCTGTTTCGCAGTAGTCGAGCCACTGTTCAACTAACTCGCAGACGAGTAACGTTTGCCCGAGCGGAACGGGGGACTTTTTCACGAGCCGGGTGGCCCACTCCAACTGGAACCGCGCGTAGCCTTGTTCTGCCTCTGCGCTGTCGATCTTTCCGAAGTAACGCACGTGACGTTCGCCTCCGCTTTGCCACTCGCAACACGCCCGGTTGGTTGCCTTGTGTTTTTTCAGAACCGGGCAAGGGCGGGTCGGCCCCTTGACGGGCTTTACCTTTGGGCGGAACCGACGGTCGATGGCGACGCCAACGGCGTCTTCAATCGACCACGCGAGCTTTAGTCGGGCGTTGATGGTTTTGACGGGTATGCTGGTTTTCGCGGACAACTGTTTGATGGTGAGCGTTTCACCCCGAGCGGTGTACAGCTTTGGCGGGTTGGGCATGATGCGTCTCGGCTTGTGCTTCCGAGATTACATAGGCATTGCGAGGTCGGGAAGGGGAGTTGCTAACTCCCAACGTTCCGTCAATGACGGGACTTGGTGTTTCTAGGCAGTCGCTATGAAATGACACAACCCCTGGTATTTCCAGGGGTTGAGAGTGGAGTGAAGGAGAGTCGAACTCCCGACCTCTTCGTTGCGAACGAAGCGCTCTACCAACTGAGCTATCACCCCAAGATGTCTGACAGGCACTACCACACGTTTGGTTCGCGCCCGGTTACTCTCGTAATGATAAAGCGCGGATGCACTGCGGCAAGGGGACTTTTGCTACCCCACGTCGGCGGGCTCGTTTCAACTGCTGGTACCCACAGTGTCGCCCGCGCTCACAAACACTGCAACCACCACCACTCCCAGACCAAATGCTTGGAGACAGGAACCGGTGAGACCGATCACGCTCGAGCCACGCGCGTACTCAACTCCCTGCATCCCACCCGCCCGGACTGGCGTCGTCAGGAAGCTGTGGGCCGCAAGACGCAAGCCGTATTACCGCAACCAACAGCACTTCAGCACAGCCGGCTGACGCCAGCATGGCTGGAACGGGGGTGCCGTTGGCCGAAGACGGCCTCAAGAGCCACCCCTGCGCGAAACCGCCCAATCCCGATTACGGGAGAGGGGCTGGAGTCATGTGGGCGAATCGGTCATTGTGGGCGCCCCCGGAGCCGAGTGCCCAGTTCCGGTTGGGTGTGAGCGGCGTCAATCTCCCACACGCACGTTGCGCCCGGCGTGTACCCGGACATGGTCTTCGACCCGCTGCGCCCGACCGCCGTTCGCCGGCACCACCCACACCGCGTACACTCCGGGCGGAACACACATCGCCACCCGGTAATCGGTCGCCGTCTGGACCGAGACGTGGTTCTTCTCACCCGGTCCGGGGTCGAGCGGGGCTGTCAGAACGATCTTCCCCGCCCGAGGGAGGTTGTCCCCGAAGACTTCAACCGTTCCGAACAGGTCCCCGACTTTGAGCTCATGTGTGACACCGGCATTCACTGCCAGAGCGTCGAGCGATTTGACCACCGTGCCGCCCTTGCACCGGACCCACACCTCGAAGGGACCGGTGGAAGGGAGTTGTGTCGGCTTCTCGAAGGCTGTTACTTCGACCTTTTCCCGCTTGCCATTGGTCGTGTGGTAGAGCGTCACCAACTCCACTGCCGGGAACCCACGTTGCGGCACCACCTTCAACAGCCGCTCGGGTTCAGATCCGAAAGCGACGGATACCTGGACCAAAACCAGCAATACAGCCCCGCGCATGATCGGGCCTCGTTGAGACAGCAGACGCCTCTCAGTAACGACGAGAGCGGGTGCAAAAAAGACGTGTCGAGCGGGCACGCAACCCCAACTTCTTCATTGCGGAGTGGCCTTCGCACGGTTAGATTATCCATCAAAGCGAACTGGCTCTTCCCACGGAACGCCCGCATGTCTCCGCCCACCCCTCTTCGTGTCCGCTTTGCGATCGTCGGGATCGGCTCGGCTCTTGCTCTCGCGTTCATGATTTCGCCAGGGAACGCACAGCCTGGGCGTCCCGGAGGCATTACCGGACGGCCGCCGGGCGGTTTCGCCGGGATGCCGGGTGGCGGCATCGCGGGTCGGCCGCCGGGCGGTATCACCGGGATTCATGGGGCGGGTATTAGCGGCATTCACGGGACCGGGATAACTGGTATCAGTGGCATCCACGGGACCGGCATAACCGGTGTCAACGGCCTTCACGGGACTGGGATAACCGGCATCAGTGGTATTGGTGGCTCCGGAATCGGTGGTATTGGTGACCGCTATGCGTGGACGTGCGGGAAGTGCAAAGGGTCACTCGGGACGACCATGACCCCGTTCAACGCAATTGCGGTTTGCCCGCACTGTGGGGTGCGGTTCAACGGCACGACGATCGATCATGGCATCGGCTCAGGCCCGTCCATCGGTGGCGGGTTAGGAATTCCCCCTACCACACCCGCCCCACCGCCGGCGGTACCGCCGGACACATCCGGTCTGAGCCCCCAGGTCGGTGCGGGTGCGCTTCCGACCAACCCGGCGTACAACCCGGCTCCCCTGAGCAGCACGCCGCTCGACCCGCCCTCAACCAGCGCCAGCCCGCCCACGTTCGGCGAAAGCGGAGCATACCCACCTTCAGCAACCGCGGGCGGGCGCGGGAAAACCCTCCGGCTGATCGGTCTCGTGGTCGGCGTGATCCTGCTGGTCGGGTTCCTCGCGGCGCTCGGGGTCGTGGTGTCGAATGCGGCCACCACCAAGCCGATTCGGCGGCGGCCGCGCCGCTTCGACGACGACGATTGACCGGACTCGGGCTCCACGCTGACTGTTCCGTCAGCGTTCCGCGGCGGCGAGGAGCGTGTACTCGACGAGCCAGCCGAGCAGGTTCAGCCCGGTGTCGCGCACGTCGCGCCCGGGATCGAACTCGGACACCGACATCCCGACCACGTTTCCCGACCACACGGCCGCAAATAGTGCCAGGAATGCGGGCGGGAACAAACCGAACGGGAGCGGTTCGGCGACCGCCGGCAGCACCGACGGATCAAACACGTCGCAGTCGAGGTCGATCCAGACCCGTTTCGCTCCCTGGACCTTTTCACGTAAGGCCGAAACCACTCGTGCCACGTCCGCAGCCACCTCCCAGGCCGGATAAACCGTCTCGAAGGTTGCGCTGATTTCGTCCGCCGTCAGGAACAGGTCGCGATGCCCGACGTTCACCAGCCGGGGCCGCGGCGCCTCGAAGTGCGTGAGGAAGTTCCCGTGTGACAGCTCGCTGGTGGTGTCGTGAAACGCGTAAACGTCGAGGTGCGCGTCGAACTGGACGACGAGCGTGTCCGGGCCGAGTTCTTCCAGTGCGGGCAGCGCGGCGAGGTGGTTTCCGCCGAGCCAGAGCGAAAACTCCTTGGCCCGCAGCGCTTGTTTTGCGGCCCGCCGGCCCGTCTTGCGCCAACCCGCGACGGCGTCCACTGTGTCGAAGGCGAACTCTTGGACCCGCACGTTACCGCGGAGCACGTCGGCGCGGCACGGGCGCGTTTCGGCCTCCGTGTCGTCCAGGATCTCGTTCACCGTATCCCCCAGCAGTTTGGCCCCGGCGCCGGTGCCGGCACTGCCGAACAGGTCGAACGGAAACACGGTCACCGCGCTGCGCATCGTGTCACGCGAGAGGAAGTTGCGTTAGAATTAAGGTGCTTGTGCCCAGTCACGCACCCGACGGCTAGCCTATGTCCCTGATCGGCATCGACCTCGGAACTACCTACTGCGCCGTCGCGTCCCTGGACGATCGCGGGCGCCCGTTCGCCGTACCCAATGCCGACGGCGAGGTGCTCACCCCGTCGGCCGTTTATCTCGCGCCGGACGGCTCCGCGGTGGTCGGCGCCGCCGCGCTCGATATGGCCCTGGAGCAGCCCGGGCGAGTGGCGACGCTGGTGAAGCGCCGGATGGGGCGCCCGGACTTCGGAGCGCCCGTGGCGGGGCGCGAGTTCCGGCCCGAAACGCTGTCTGCGGTGATTCTCAAGAAGCTCGCTCAGGACGCGGCGGCACAACTGGGGCCGATCAGCGGGTGTGTCATTACGGTGCCGGCGTACTTCGACGACACCCGGCGCCAGGCGACAATGGACGCCGGGCGCGTCGCCGGGCTGAACGTGATCGACATCATCGACGAGCCGTCGGCCGCGGCCCTCGCGTACTCGGTGGAGGGCGGGGGGCGCAAGGGCCCTCACGCTCCGGCCGAGGCGGAAACGGTGCTGGTGTACGACCTCGGCGGCGGCACGTTCGACGTGACGCTGGTGAAGCTCGCGAAAAAACGGTTCCAGGTGCTGGCGATCGAGGGCGACGTGCGGCTCGGCGGGCGCGACTGGGACGAACGGCTGGTGAACTGGGCGGCCGACAAGTTCGTGCAGCAGTGCCACGAGGATCCGCGCGGCGACCCGCAGACGGTGGCCCACCTGTACGCGACCGCCGAGCGCGCGAAGCGCACGCTGAGCAAGGTCGAACAGACCAGCTTTACCGTCTCTCACGGCGGCTACAAGTTTACGTTCCCGCTGTCGCGGGCCGAGTTCGAGGCCGCGACCCGCGACCTGCTCGTGCGGACCCGGCTCACGACGCAGGCGGTTCTCAAGCAAGCGAACCGGACCTGGGGCGACGTGAGCAAGGTTCTGCTGGTGGGCGGGAGCACTCACATGCCGGCGTGCGGCCGGATGCTGGCGGAACTGACCGGCATGGAGCCCGACCGGGGGCTGGCGGTGAGCGAGGTCGTTGCCCGCGGCGCCGCGGTTCATGCCGGTATCGCGGCCTCGAAGCCCGGGACCGGTCCCGCGCCCGAATACCGAGACCTGGCGGACGTGGTGGAGGTCAGCGTGAACGCGCACAGCCTCGGGGTGGAAGCCCGGGTCGGCGCGGAGCGGGTGAACGACAAGCTGATCCCGAAAAACACGCAACTCCCGGTATCGGTGAGTCGGGTCTACTTCACCGTGGCGCCCAACCAGACGCGGGTCCGGGTGCGCGTCCTGCAAGGCGAAGCGCAGCAAGCGGAAGCGTGCATCCCGGTGGGCGAGTGCTGGATCGACGGCCTCCCGCCCGACCTGCCGAAAGGCTCTCCGGTGCGGGTCACCTGCGGCGTGGCCGCGAACGGGCGGATCGAAGTGACCGCAACCGACGAAACCAGCGGGCGCGCGGTCACTGCGGCGATTCACCGGCCCGGCGGGCTGTCGGACGACGACCTGGCCCGCGCGCGGGAGTGGGTCGGGGCGCTACGGGTTCAGTGAGTATTGAGTCGTCCGGACCGTGCGGCAACCGCTCTCAGCTCCACCATCATCAAAGGTGGTTCAGTCCCATGTCCCCTCTCACGGACCTCGGCCGCAAGCCGGGCCATGTTGTTTCCGACGAACACCACGCCCGGTGGTTCGCGGATGTCGCCGCGCGCCTGTTGAACCAGTGCGACTTCGTGGTTGCGGGCGCGCGGTATCGGTTCGCGGAACTCGAAGTGTACTACTCCGGCGGCGCGCACCCCGACCTGTTCGCCCACCGCGACCCGGTTCAGCTCGAAGACGGGCGGTGGTACTTCCACCGGACCCGCGGCGAGTACCGCGGCGGGTCGTTCAAGGGTCTGGACCTCGCGCTCGGAGACGGCTCGGCGTACTTCGGCATTCTCATCCGCACCGTCGTCAAGCCGGACGGCACCCTGCTCGACGGGCCGTGCGTGATGGTCGATCACCTCCTCGCACAAACGAACGCTGTGAGCGTCGCCGCGCTCGACGGGCTCATCAACGGGCGCGCGATCTGGGACCCGACTTCGCCGGTTCACATCGCCGAAGCGGCCACGACCCGGGCCGCCGCGGTGCTCGCCTGTTCGCGCGTCGGGTTGTCGTTGAAGAAGGCGAAGGGAAGGCCCGATGCGCCGCGGTTCGTGGGCCGAGCGTACCGGTTTCTCACGGAACCGCAGGCGATCTCGAAGGGCCGCCCGCACCTGATCCTCGCGCTGCACCGCGCCGGACACGACACCGACTCGATCCACGCGATTACCGGCGTGGCGAAGAAGACCATCGACCGCTACGTCGTGGACTTCAGGTCGGGTACGCAGGCGGCGGGCTTCGAGGAATACATCGGCAAAGACCTCGGAACGGCCGACCTGTGCAAACTTCTCGGGACGTGGCACGCGAAACATGGGATGGGGCGATAAGCGGCTGTGGTTTACACATGTCACGCAACTGGTCACCAGATTTTTTGTTTACTCCTTGACCGCAGAAGTGCGATACGGATATCCTATCGGGAGAAGTGATTGGTTGGTCTGATTGTATTGTTTTTATGACAATGAAAATTGCGATTGTACGGGTAGTAATAGGCGTATTCTTGCTAGCAACGGCCGGGCTGTAGTTGTACGGGCTCGGGGCGGCGGGCTGCCGCGGGTCGGGTGGTTCGCTCAGCCGTGGGTGCAGTTGCTGGCGGCCGAATGGGAGTTGGTGCTCAGGGAAGTGCCCAAACTGCGTGTGCCACATCTACAAATGGGCTTCTCGATCAACGCCGACAACTGCGAGTGCCAAGTGGTCGTCCCCGCGCCTGCGCCCAGTGCAGATTAATTTGCCATTTGTAAGGCTCTGTCTGAGCCCATGACTGATTCATGCTCGCTACCGGGCAAACGGTGCCTGCCGGTCCGCTGCTTCTGTGGCGGACTCGGCTGGTGTCCGCGTCTCTGTTCACGCCTTCCCTCGAACCCAAGGCTCGTTTCTGTGTGCCGTCGCATTGTGTGGGTTCTCGTTGTGGTCGCCGTTCTGAGTTCGTACCCACTGGGTGCGACGGCTCAACCGCCTGCGCCTTCGCTCCAGGAGGTGGCGGCGGCGGTCACCGAAAAGAGCCGCGAGTATATCGCCGCCGCTTCACGCTATCAGCCCGAGGAGCGCGGCGAAACTTGGATCTCCTCGGCACCCGGCGAGAAATCGCCCTCGCTCGTGCGTGGGCGACACCGGGGCTCCTCTGGGCTCATGGTCGTGACATCTGGGGTGGGTAAGGACGAAGACGGACGAGTGACGGGGATTAACTCTAAATACTCGTTCGAACTCAAGCGGTCCGCCGGACGGCCGTGGGTTCTCGCCGATTACCAACCCGTCGGCGCCGAGCCCAAGGAGGTCTTTCCTCTGCTCGGCACCGCCGATCCGATCACACGGGGGATCGCGCCGTATTGGCTCGAAGAGGGGTACTGGCTGCCGGACGTGTTGAACGGGAACGGCAAGTCGGTGCAAATCGGTCGCATCTCGCGCGAGGTGAGAGACGGGGCGGCTGTCGTGCGGGTGGCATACGAATTCGTTGATCGAAACTCACCGAGCATCACGTTTAAAGGGCGCGTCGACCTGCTCCCGGACCGGTTCTGGGTCGTTGCCGGGTGGGAGAGCGAACGCATACTTAATGGTGTTCCACGGCGCACCGTTCTTGAACGGGAGTTCGTAGACCAGGACGGCGTCCCGTTCGTCCGCCGCGACCGGCGCTTGGTGACGGCGCCCCACCGCCCGGACGCCGCGAGCCGAGAAAGTGTTGCAGTTTATCACTGGTCAAAGGATCAGCCCGACGAGTCCGAGTTTAGCCTCACGGCCTTCGGGTTCCCGGAACCGGAGGGCGTGGCTTGGGAAAAGCGGACCCCCAACTACGTCTGGGCGCTCACCGCTACCGGCGTTTTCGTAGCCCTGGCGGCGGTGTTTCGGGTACTGATGGTTCGTCGCGCTCGCACATCCGGCGCGGCGCGCCATTCCTGATGTCACGGTAGGTGGACCGATGGGCCAGAAAGATGAACGCCGGTTCGCCTTCACTCTCATCGAACTGCTTGTCGTCATTGGGATCATCTCGATCTTGATGGGCTTGCTCTTGTCCGCGGTGCAAAAGGTCCGCGCGGCTGCCGCCCGGACCCAGTGCCAGAACACCGCGAAACAACTCGGGCTCGCGTTGCATCTTTATCACGACACCCGCCACACGCTGCCGCCCGGGCACCGCTCGCCGACGCACCCGGAGCGGATGCCGTATTCGGGCTGGTGCGTGTCGGCGCTGCCTTACCTAGAACAGACTGCCCTCGCCTCCCGTGCCGAAGCGTCGTATCGCACCCGACCCAGCCCCTTTTACCCGCCACACACCGACCTTAATACCGTAGTGCCCGCTTTCTTGTGTCCGGCCGACTCTCGCACGCTGACCGCGCAGACATCGATGGTCACGAAAAATGTGGTGGCGTTCACCGCGTACTTGGGGGTTGCGGGGCGTGACGCGTCCGTCACGCGCGACGGTGTACTGTACCAACAAGACTCTGCAATACGGTTCGGAGACATCACCGACGGGACCAGCAACACACTTCTCCTAGGGGAGCGTCCGCCGAGCGCGGACTTCCAGTACGGATGGTGGTACGCGGGTGTCGGGCAGCAACTAACCGGCTCAGCGGACATGGTGCTCGGCGTGCGCGAACCGAACCTGCAAACGATTACCGAGGGGGCGGCTTGTGGACCGGGTCGGTACTCGTTCCGCGCCGCAGCCGGGTTCAACGACCAGTGCGGCATGTTTCACTACTGGTCGCCGCACCCGGGCGGGGCGAACTTCGTTTTCGCCGACGGGGGCGTGCGGTTCCTGCAATATTCTGCGGACGCCGTACTGCTGGGACTGGCGTCGCGGAGTGGAGCCGAAACTGTGGTGCCGGAGTAGTGGGAGCAGGTCAAGAAGCCGCTTCGTAACCACCGTGTTGCGGCGCGGGCGAGCGGTACGGGCTGAAAACCCCGATGCGTGTCTCGCGAGTCGAGGAAGATATTTAGTTAATTTGGTTGTTTATTCATTTGTTAATGTGAGGCCTGGCGAATCTCTCCCTTCGGCATGTCCGATGTGCTGTGCAGTAGGTGGAGCTAATGGGCCGCACGGAGTTGGAGGGGCGAAGCCCGCTTCGTGCGGCCCGACGACCGCAGAGCATCACACGCCCTTCGTCGCGTCCCGCACCTCACCCTTCGGCAGGTTCGGCGTGCTCTTCAGCTGGCGCAACAGGTGGGCCTTATACACCTCCACGCCGGGCTGGCCGTAGGGGTTGGTCCCGGCGAGACGACCCTCGACCACGGTCGCGAGCATCATCATCTGGAGCAACTGGCCGATGGTGTGTTCGGAAATCATCGGCAGGGTGATGTCGGCCCCGGGGCGCGCGGACTCCAGGTACGCGTCGGCGGTACCTTTTACCGCGGACTCGAGGATGTCGGGCAGCCCTTTGCGACTGAACTGGTTCAGATCGTCCTCGTTCCGGTCGGACATCCCCACCATGACCGCCGGGTGCTTCACCTGCTGCACCACGAGGTTGTTGATCAGTTTGTCGCGGGTGCCGTCCTGGTGCTGCTGCCCGCGGGCGTACAGGTCGCGCGGGCCGACCATCGTCACCGGCGTGGGGCCGCGGCCGTTCTTGCCCAGTGATTCGCTCAGGAGGGCGTCGTACCACCAGCCGACGGCCTCCAGCTTGCGCGACCAGGCGGCGGTCACCCGCGTCGCCTTGCCGCGCTCGGTCATCAGGTGGTTCACCGCGGCGAACTGGAGCACCGGGTTGCGGTCGAAGGGCTCCTCAATGAAGCGCCGGGTCATCGTGGCGGCGCCGAGCAGCATCGCCCGCACGTCGAGCCCCATCACCGCCGCCGGCAGCAGGCCCGCCGGGCCGAACACCCCGAACCGCGGGTTCACATCGTCCGAGGCGGTCAGAATGTCGTCGTCGGTGAAACCGTCCGCCCGGCACAGGTCGCGGAGCCGGCTCTTGGGGCTCGCGATCGGGACAATGGCCCGGCGGAGCGTGTCCGACTTGGGGCCGTAGAACTTCGCCGCCTCGCCCCGGACCGCTCGGTACGTGGCCGCGGTTTCCAGCGCGCCGCCGGAGTCGGAAACGATGACCCCCCAGCGCTCCTCAATGAGTTCGGGGTCGACGCAGGCGTTTTCCAGTAACTCGAACAGCTCTTGCAGCGAGTCGTTGTCGAGGTCGTGGCCTTCGAAGTAGATGCGCGGCTTGCCCATCCGCAACTTGGCCGGCAGCTCGTTGTGGTGGGCGTGAACCAGCGCCTGGAAAATGGCTTTCGGCGCGGAGTGGCTGCCGCCGGCGCCCACCACGACCACGCGGTCCACAGTGTCGCGGAGCCGCTGGGCGTGGCGCAGCACCTTGCCGAGGTCGCTGAGGTCCTGCTTGCGCTTGTAGCCGTCGAGCATCTTCTGCGGGAGGTCGATGAACCCGGGCTGGAGTGGGCGCATCCTGGGCGGCGGGTTCTGCAACTCCCGCTCGGCAACGACCTGGCCCCGCACGGACGTGACCCACTGCTTCACCTCGTCCACCTTTTCGGGCGGGAGGAAGTGCTGCTGTTGCAGTTCGGCGAGTGGGGTCCAGGTCTCGTGCAGCGTGGCGAGGAGCCGGGAGAACTGGTACTCGATGTTCTCGTCGGGCAGTTGCAGGGGCATCGGATGGTCCTGGGTCGTTCGCCGGCTGCGCCCCCCGCGAGCCCACGACGGGCAACCGACGCGAGCGCAACGACTAGCGGCCTTCGCCCTACTGTACTTCATTAATCGCGGGCCGTAAACTCTTCGGCATGAACATACACGAACTCATTCGCGACCTGCGCGAACCGGCCAAGACTAAAATCGTCCTGCTCGTCGCAGACGGGCTCGGGGGCCTGCCGCTCGAACCGGGCGGGCTGACCGAACTCGAGACCGCCCGCACGCCGAACCTGGACGCGTGCGCCAAGGCCGGGGTGACGGGGTTGAGCACCCCCGTGCTGCCGGGCATCACGCCCGGGAGCGGCCCCGGCCACCTCGGGCTGTTCGGCTACGACCCGCTGGAGTACCAGATCGGCCGCGGCATCCTGGAAGCGCTCGGGATTAACTTCCAGGTCACGGCCCGCGATGTCGCCATTCGCGGCAACTTCTGCACCCTCGGCGCGGACGGCAAAATCACCGACCGCCGCGCAGGGCGCCCGACGAACGAGAAGAACAAGGCCGCCGTCGAGAAGCTCCGGACGATCACGATTCCGGGCGTGGAGCTGTTCGTCGAACCGGTGAAGGAGCACCGGTTCGTTCTGGTGATCCGCGGCGACGGCCTGGGCGACAAGGTGAACGACACCGACCCGCAAGCCGTCGGCGTGGCCCCCCTCAAAGCCGAAGGCGCGGACGAGCCGTCGAAGCGCACCGCGGAGGTGGTCAACCAGTTCATCGCCGCGGCGGTGAAGGTGCTCGCCGGCGAAGGCGCGATCAACGGCGCGACCCTGCGCGGGTTCGCGACCTACCCCAAGATCGCGACGTTCCACGATGTTTACGGGCTGAAGGCGGCGGCCATTGCGGTCTACCCGATGTATAAGGGTCTGGCCCGGCTCGTCGGGATGGACATTCTCGACCCCGGCCAGACCCTTCAGGGGCAGGTCGACACCCTTTCTAAGGTATGGAACGACTACGACTTCTTCTTCCTGCACTACAAGTACACGGACAGCACCGGCGAGGACGGGAACTTCGCGGCGAAGGTGCAGATGATCGAACAACTGGATGCGGTGATCCCGGAGATTCAGAAGCTGAAGCCGGACGTGTTCATCGTGACCGGGGACCACAGCACCCCGAGCAAGATGAAATCGCACTCGTGGCACCCGGTGCCGACGCTCCTCTGCGCCGACATGTGCCGCACCGACGAAGTGGCCGAGTTCAGTGAGAAGGCGTGTTTACGCGGCGGGCTGGGGCAGTTCCAGGCAATGCACCTGATGCTTCTGGCAATGGCCCATGCCGGGCGCCTCGGAAAGTATGGGGCGTGATTGAACGACGGGCGTGCGGGCCGGGCCGAAGCATCTTGTGTTTCAGCACGGCCCGCACGCCCGTCGTTGTTTCGTGTTTGGGTTCGTCAGGTGTGAAACCACCTCCCGTCCCCTCTCTCAGCGAGGGGACGGCATTTCCGAAACGCCATAACGAACGGCTCGGCACGCGGCGTCACTCGCCCACAGGCGCGAGTATCTCCAACACTTCCACCGCGGGCCGCGTGCCGGTGTAGATGACACCGATGCGACCGTAGGTCTCCGTTCCCGGGGCGACACGAAACCACTCCGCCATTGCGGGAGCGAGCGTCGCGCGTAGGAACGTCAGCGGCTCGATGCGGCGCAGCATGTTGTGCTGGATCAGCACCCGCCCGAGCGGCGTTTTGCCTTCCACAATCGCCGCGCGAACCGGTTCAGGGCAAACGCCAAGATTGATCCGCACCAGCCCGAACTGCACGACCCGCCGGTCGCTGTCTTTGAGGGCGAGTAAGATTTTGCGGGCGTACTCGTCGCCCCCGCGCCGGCATGCCAGGACTTTCACGTCAACCGCCGAGCCGTAAAACTGCTCGACCGCAACGGTCATGTGGTGCGTGTGAACCAAGAGCGAACGGTACGGTTCCGGAACCTCATCGGCGGGCACCTCGACAGCTTCCGGGCGGTCCGGCGAGTCCGGGAACAGTTGATACAGGTGCTCGAACGTGGGGGCAGTGGTCAGCAACGTGTTGGCCCCTTGCGTGAAAGCGGCGTGGCAGGAGCGGAGAGGCGGGGGAGAATACCGGCACGGGCGCGGGGGCTTTCAGACAGTCCGGCGTCCGCGGGTCATGACCCGTGGACGCCGAGGCGCTTACTTTCCGAGCTGCACGAACTGCGTTACGCCCTGCTGCGGGAGGGTCGGCTTCTCAAGAACGCTGTCCACGAGGTAGTAGAGCAGTTCGCGGAACTCGGTGGGTTCAACCTCGTCGGCCAGCGATTCGGCTTTCGCGCGGAACTTGTCCACCAGCTTGTCGGCTTTCTCGAACACCTTCGCGGCGAAGTACAACCGCCGCACCCGGGCCACGATCTCTTCGGGGTTCGCGGCGGTCGTGCGCGATTGCGCAATCAGGTGCAGCAGCTCCTCACGCTGGGCCGGCGTCGAGCCTTCCAGCGCCAGAGCGAGCAGGAGGGTCGGCCGGGCGGCCAGAACGTCCTGCCCCGAGACGAGTTTGTTGTCCTCGTCGCCGGTCCAGTCCTTGATGTCGTTCAGGATCTGGAACGCGACGCCGACGTTCCGGCTGAAATCGGCGATCAGCTTTTCATAGGCCGTTGCCTCACCGGCGAGGCGAACACCGGTGTAGAGCGCGGCCTCGAACGCGGGTGAGGTTTTGAGCGCGTAGATTTTAAGAGCATCGAGGGTGGTGAGCGCCTTGTCCTTCGCTTCCCGCCACAACAGCTCCGCGCCTTGCCCTTCGGACAGTTTGATGTGCGCGTCGGCGAGCTTGTCGAGGACATCGGCCGCGACTTCGGCCCCGAGCGCCTTGCGGTCGCGGGACACGCACTTGTAACCGAGGCCGATCAGGTAGTCGCCGACATTAATCGCCGTACCGACGCCGTATGTCCGGTGCAGTGTTTCCGCCCCGTACCGGTAGGCGTCGTCGTCCTCGATGTCGTCGTGAACCAGGCTCGCTTTGTGGAAGGCTTCAATGGCGATCGCGGCCCGCTTGACGTGATCCGGCAACTCCCAGCCGCTATCGGCGAGCGTCGCCGGCGCGCCCTTCAGCGCGTCATAAGCGGCGAGCGTAATGAACGGGCGGGAGCGCTTCCCGCCGCGGGCCAGGAAGTCGTAGGCGATGGCCTCGTGCTTGCGGAGCGGGTCCTGTTCCGGTGACCCGGCCCGCGCTTTCGGAACCAGTCGGGGCAACTCGGGCTCCTCGAACAGCCCGTTCGCCGCCCGCATCAGGTGGACGTAAGTTTTGGTCTTCGCGCCTTCGGCCGGCTTGTGGAGGCCGATCGACTCGAACACCCAGTCGTTATCGACCGACGTGTTCTTGCAGTTGCTCGACAGCAGCGGGGTGGCGATGCACGGGATGCCCGCCAGCAGCACCTTGTCGAACGCCTTCTCCAGCACGTTCAGGCACGCGACCCCGACGATGGCATCGACGTGCCCGCTCACGATGATCTTCAGCACGATCGGCGTGCCTTCGCTCACCAGCACCTTGTAGCCGAGTTCTTCGGCCTTGGTGCGGAAGTCGCCGACCTCGCACGCCCCGCACTTCTTGCAGTCCAGCCCGAGTTCGTCGTACTCGGCCGGGCACCCCTCCGCGTTCTTGAGGCAGTGGGGGAGCAGCATCAGCCGGCGGTGGAACGGGATCGCCGCGACCTGGTCGCGCCAGAACTCGTTGGTCAGCATCACCATTGTGAAGCCGAGACACGATTCGCCCAGCCCGAGCGTTTTGAGCACGGACTCGGCCATTTCTTTGGCCGAGTCGCGCGTCAGCGGCTTGGACTTGTCCACCGACTTGCAGAACCGCTCGACCTCGGCGCGGATGCGGTCGCGCACGGCGCGGTCCTGCGGCACTTCTTTGAACGCGGCGGAGTTCAGCTTCGGCGGCTTGGCCGGCGCGCGTTCCGTTGCGGCTTCCGAAAGGGCTTCGGCGACAGTCGTCACGGGTCGGTCCTTGGCAACGGCTGGTGAATGCGAAGCTCGCGCCCCGCGCGGGCTTGGGAGAGGATACGGGACGCCGGGCGGTCAAACCAGTTTGGCCTCAACCCCGAGTGGGTGCAACAGAAAACGCGCTTGCGTTCGGACCGGCGGCGCGGTTTCGTGTATCCCGCCCCATACCCTCCGCCTGATACCCTCCTCGCTAGCGAGCCTTTCACGATGCGCGCCGTTCTCTCCCTCTTGTTGTTCGCACCGATTGTAACGGCCCGGGCCGAAGAACCGAAGGCCGACCCGTTTGACCAGTCGAAGGTGGTACTTGAGAAAGAGCCGCCGGCTGATTTCAAAGGCAAACGCGTTCTTGTGGTGGCCGGGCGCGCCAGCCACGGCCCGGGGGACCACGAGTTCTTTGCGGGGTGCGCGATCCTCTGCGACCTGCTCAAGCAGACGGACGGTGTGTTCCCGATCATGGCCCGGGACGGCTGGCCCAAGAACGAAAAGCTGTTCGACACCGCAATTGGGCCGACGAGAACTTTCGCCGGGTGGTGGTCAACGCGGTGCTGTGGTCCGCAAATGCCGAGGTGCCACTGGCCGGCGCGAAAGTGGACTTCGACCCCGCGTACCTCAACAAGAACCTGGACCGGAAAGGGACGGGCGAATTCAAGCCGATCCTGCCGCCGGCGCCGGCGGCAGGATCTTCACCGCCCGGCCCAGCGCCGCGACGGTGAAGATGATCGGGTACAGCTTCTCAAAATACCACAACTTCGCGAAGTAGAACCCGATCGGACTGGCGTCGCGGAACCGGTCCGATTCAACGGCTTCCGCGAGCCACGCGACGCCCTTCTGAGCGGCGTCGCCGTTCGCGAGGTCGAGCAGCACTTCCACCGCGAGCGCCGTTTCCTCGACGCTCGACGGGCACCCCTTTGCCCCCCCCCAGCCGCCATCGGCATTTTGCACCGAGAGCAGGAACTCGATCCCACGCCGGCACTCCGGCGCGTCCTTTAGATCAAGATCGCGGTACGCGGCGAGAACGCGCGCGGTGCCGTACACTGGGTTGATGTCATCCGGCGCGTGCTGGTTGCCGAACCACAGCGGGAGCCATGAGCCGTCGGGGCGCTGTTCGCGGGCGAGGTAACGCATCCCACTCGCTACTTCGGCCCCGCTCGAACCGAGGTCCTTAGGTGTTCGTCCCCAGGCCCGGAGCGCGTGAGCCGTGAGATCGCAACCGCTCCGATCGAACGGCAGATACCCCCACCCGCGGCAGAATGTCGGGAACCCTTCGTCGCCGTTTTGGAGGTTGCGCGTCCAGAGGAACCCAGCGTTGAGCGCGCCCCCCGCTGGGGTTGTGAGCGGTGACCGGAGGCCAGTCGGTGGGGCGAGGGCTTCGATTGCAAGCATTGCCCCCGGAGTGTCGTCGCAGTCGGGCACGCCGCCCGGTAGGTCCGTCCACGCCCACCCCCCCGGGTCCGCGCCGGTGTACGGGTGCCGCTCCTTGTACTGCTGCTTCAGCAGCCACGCGAGAATGTGTTCCTTCGTGTCGAGCGCGTCGAGGTCGCCCGCGGACGCGAGCGCGTTGACGCTGAGTGTCGTCACCCAGGTCGCGAGGTTCGTGTCGATCGGCCAGCTCCCGTCGGGCCGAGCGGAGTTGACCAGGAACCGCACGCCCTCGTCGATCACCTGTTGTTCCGCAGCGGCGCGCCGGCGCCGGATGCTCGACAGCGCCATGACCACGAAGCTCGTCAGCGGGGTCGCTTCCAGGTACCCGCCGCTGCTGGGCTGGATGCGCCGCAGCACCTTCAGCGACAGCCCCCGCGCTAGGCGCCGGACGGTGTTGCGGATCGGGTTCTGCGACCGCCGGTGGTGGTGGATGCACTGGCCGATCGCGATCAGCGCCGGGAGGGCGTAGCTCACCACCGGCATCTTCGCGAACCGGTACCAGCTCTGCGGCAGGCACGCCAGCTCGAAGGGCAGGCGCGGCACCTCGTCCCACGCCACCAGCTTCGCCACCGCGCAGGTCATCAGGATCGGGACCGAGAACGTGTGGTCCTTGCCGTACCGGGCACGAATGGCCGCGGCCCGAGCCGTCGGCAGCGCGCCGGCGTTTCGGGTCAGGTACTCTTCCACCCGCTGAACGGTCTCCGGGTACTCCTTTTCGCCCGCGAGCTTGAACGCCGCGCGGCACAGCATCGTCGTCGAGATGTTCGAGAAGCTCTTGACCGTGTCGCCCCAGCCGCCGTCGGCGTTCTGGTGTGCGGCGAGCCACTTCCGCCCGGCGTCGATCAGCTCGCGGTGTGTGAACGGGTTGACCAGGTGCAGCGCCATCACCGCCGTCGCCGTGGAGAGCGCGGAGGTCGAAAGCTCGCCCACCCAGTGCCCCTCGGGCACCCGCTCGGCGAGCAGCGCGGCGCGGGCGGTCCGGTACGCGGTGCGGAGCCGCTCTGCGGGGATCATAACACGTTCCGTCGTTGGTTCGGATGTTACGTCTGGGCGGCCGCGGTCAGGGCGTCCGTCATGAGGGCGGGGACGTTCGCGAAGAGCGCGTCCCGGTGCCCGGCCGAGCGGTCCGCGAGTAACAGGGTGAGGGCCGGGTTCGTTGTCGGGTCGTAGCCAGCGGCGGTTGCGTCACGTTCCAGGTGGTTGGCCATTTGGTCGGCCGCGGCGACCAGCACGGTGAGCCGCGCCGCGCCGGCCGGCGCGTGGTGGTGCTTGATGGTGTCGATCAGCGCGCCGGGCAGGTTGCTGAGCTGCGCGAACCACGCTCCCAACGCGCAGTGGTCTGCCCCCATCGCTTCCCGCTCGCGGCTTCTGGGATCAAGGTCGTCGGTGAAGTCGAGCAGCCGCGCGAGCGCAACGCACTCGGGGTCGGCGAGAACGATGAGCACCCGCCCGATGTCGTGGAGCAGACCCGCGGCGTACTCCTCGCCGCCGAACCCGAGCCGGCCGGCGCGGCTGAGCCCCGAACAGAGCGACGCGGTAACGTACCCGTGGTGCCAGAGCGCCCGGAGGGCGTCCGCGGTGCCGTCGGGCTTTCCGCTCAGCACCCGCCGGATGCTGATCGCGGCGACGAGGCCCTTGCACCGCCACAGCCCGAGCCGCACCACGGCCTGATCAACCCGCAGCACCGCCGACCCGCCCGCGAACAGGGCGCTGTTCGCCACCCGGAGGAGTCCGGCCGCGAGGGCGGCGTCGTTCTGAATCAGTTCGGCGAGTGCCCCGAGCGAGACCTCCGGGTCCTCCATCAGCTCCAGCGCCCGGACGGCCGTGGCCGGCAGGGCGGGAAGGGTGTCTACGAGTGCGCGGATGTGACGCTCGAGACGTGCCGACCGCTCGGCGGCGGTCGGCGCGGCCGCCCGGGTCGCCCCGAACACCGCTCGCAGCGCGTCCGAGATTCGATTCAACACTGGCACGGGAGGATTCCCTCGCAATAACGGCTAGAAGTCACAGCCCGAGGCTGTCGAGGTCGTCCACCAACTTGTCGAGGTCGTCTTTCGGCGCGCTCGGCCTGTCGGCCTGCCGCTTGGGAAGGCCGACCGTTGCGCCCACCGCGCTGCGCCCGTCGTTCACCAGCTCGCGGTCGCGCTCCTGAACCGCCATCCCCAAGGCGTCGCCAACGTCACCCCCGAACAACCGGCTGAGGTCGATTTTCAGCCCGCCCACCGCGCCGGTTTCGGCCCCCGCGATGGCCGCCGACTTGTACTCCGGGAAGATGATCGCCTGCTGCGGACACACCCGGCTGCACGCCGGGCACCCCTTCTTGCACTGGTCCTGGTTCTCAACCAGGATGCGCTCCAGCGAGTCGACGCCGTACACCCCGAACAGGCAGAAATCGAGGCACTCTAGACAGTTGGTGCAGCGGCTGTAGTCGATCACCGGGTACCAGCGCCGGCCGGCCGGCGCCAGCAGCGCCTCCGGGGCGAACGCCTGCTGGGCCGGGGGCAGTTCTGGCTCCGGCTTCGCGACCGACAGCCCGAGTTGCAGAACGGGCGGGTTGTTCGTCGCCTTCTCCCGGGCTTTCGTGGCACGCCGGTCCCGGCACTCGGCCGCGATCCGCCGGATCTCGGCCCCGAACGCCTCGTGCTTGTTCGAGTCACGCAGGTCCAGTGTGTAGATGTGCCGGTCCGGGATCGTACCCGACGGCCCGATCGCTTCGGGCTTCTCGACCGGGGTGTCGGTATCGGCGTCGTCCTCCTCGTCCGACGGCGGTTTCAGCTTCGTTTCGCCGAAGTGCCCTTTGATGCCGTCGCGGTCGAGGAGCCAGAAGGCGGCGCGTGGGTACAGCCACGACAGCACGACCATGTCCCCCCGAACGGACTCGAGGAACAGCCGCCCGGTGTGATCCGGGCCGAGGTCGTACAGGTTCGGCACCACAGACACTTCCAGCTCGGGTTCGAGCAGGAGGGACGCGACGATGCTCTCTTCAAGGGCCCGTTTCACCGGATGTTTACCGGGGGCCTGCGACAGAACGACCGTAAGGCGCGAACGACTCATGCGGACCCCGGTGTCGGCGGAGGCAACGGCGGCAGCGACGCCGGCGCGGATTCGGGCGGGTGTGGTGCTATCTTAGCGACCGTCCCCGCCATCGCTCCAAGTCCGTCGCGGCTGGATGGTGCGGCAACGCAACCGGTTCCGTGCATTTCTTCATCTCCCGATAACCAGTGCCCGACTGGGATCGCCAGCGGCCTTTCATCGTCCATCGAGTGAAATACCGGCCTAATGTCCTTATGTATGAGTGCCGACGGCCGTTCGCTCACTGTGCGTATCGTAGCCTCGCTGCTTTTTCTACTACGTTAACCACTTCGTTTGATGTACGTCTAGTAACAGCCTTCTCAGTTACCTCGTCGCCGGTTGACGCCTCCGCCAACTGTGTCGATTAAGACAGATATTCCGATGGGATCGATGCACCTCCACCGCCGTTTCCGGCCGACCCGCACACCACGGCAACCGCAGCGCGGGTGAGCGCTGTGATGTGCTCGAGCGCCCCGCTCGTCACGGCCAGAGGTCGTGCCGCCAGCTTTTCAGCCCAGCCGGTCAAAGGTGCAGGAGCGTGGACGAATGGGGCTGCGGACGACGGAGAGGTTCAGTGTGGCGCAGCAGGGGGGCGCGCTATGATAGAAGCCTTCGAGATCGGTTAGAAGTGCTGCCGACGGCTTCCGTGCGCCCCAAGAATGGTCCGAGTAACGATCGCCGCACTGGTCGCGGGGGCGACAACGGTGCGGTCATTCGGCGCCGGCGTTGATCTGGCCCTTAATCATCCGCTGCGTCGCGTCCCAGCCCGCTTCCAGGTGCGCGTAGTACCCGGCGGCGTCGAGTGTTTCTGCCGCATCGCCAATCAACTCGAACAGCCAGCCGGCGCCGTAGCTGTCCAGGTTGATCGTACCCGGATCGTTCAGCAGGGCGGTGTTGAACCGCACGACCGTGCCTGCAACGGGTGCGTATAGTCCGGAGGTGGCCTTCTGTGTTTCAATGAAGCCGATTTCTTGCCGGAGCGTGACCATCTTGCCGGCGTCCACACGCCATTCGAGAAAGTACACGTCCTGCATGAGCCGCACCGCGTAGGCGGTGAACCCGAACACGAGCGTACCCGGTTGCTTGTCGGACGGGCGGCACCACATGTGGTTCTTGCAGTATCGCAAGTCCCCCGGCACCGGGGCCGGGTGCTTGCCCATCATGAACACGAGCGGCTCGGGCATGGGGGCACTGGTGTGGAGCGGGTGGGTTCCGGAACAGCTGAGCCGCGCGGCCAAGGTACACGGGCGACGACCCCGGGAACGATCTAGTCACGTTGCGGTCGGGGCGTGCCTTCGGTCGTCAAGTGTACCGTGAACTCAGGTACTGCGGATCGAAGAATGCCGGCAGGTGCCGATCAATCTGGATCAACCCTTCGGGGGTGCAATCGACGCCTTCTTCGGTGACCTTGAGCCACCCCTCGCGGTCCAGTTTTGCGAGCGGTTCGCGGAACTCGGTGCGGATGTCAACCCCATACTTGTCAAGGAAGTAGTTAACGTCGAGGTGGCCGGTTTTGAGGAGGAGGACGACCTCGCGGATCAAACGGTCGCGCTCGGTCGTCGGGAACGCGCGGCCGAGGGGCAACTCGCCGGCTTCCAGCCTGCCAACGTAGGCTTCCCAGGTGTCGAGGTTCTGCATGTGAACGCCGTTCACGTGCCCGAACGACGCGACGCCAGTTCCGAACATGTCCGCACCGCGCCAAAGGGCTTCCCGGTACACGAACTTCGTGTTCGCCTTGCTCTTCACCACCGTAGTCGCACTGGAGACCTCGTAGCCATTTTTGACCAACTCATCGAACGCGTACTTGGTCCAGGCGCGTTTCGTGGGCCAGTCCGCGACGTTGCCCGCGGGCGATACTGTTCCCTCGGCGGGCTGGATCAGATCGAGCGACGTGCGTGCGGCCCCGTCCTTCACCCGGAGCGCCTTGGAGAACTCCGTGTTGTACGGCAGCTCCATCTGGTAAACGGTCACGCAATCCGGTTGAAGGTCTAAGAGCTTTGCAACGCAGCGTTTCCAGTTGTCCCAGTCCTCGCCCACCATCCCGGCGATCAGGTCGATGTTGATTTGCGGGAACCCGAGCTCGCGCGCCCAGCCGAACGCGCGGTAGATCTCGTCTTCGGAGTGTGCGCGTCCGTTGTACTGAAGGATCTCCGGCTTGAAGTTCTCGACCCCGAGGCTCAGGCGGGTGATGCCGTGCGCGCGGAGCGTTTCCAACTTGTGCTTTTGGAGCGTGCCGGGCTCGCACTCGAACGTTACCTCGCGCGCCTGGTCCCAAGGCATGATGGCCCGCAGACGCGTCATCAGCCCGTCGAGCTGTGAGGCGCTGAGGTACGACGGTGTCCCGCCGCCGAAGTACACGTAGTCCAGCGGCCGACCGCCGACGCACGCCGTTTTACTGAGCAGCTCGACCTCTTTGGTGATCGCGTTGAGGTAGACCGAGATGTCGCTGGCGTTCTTGTCCGTGTAGACCCGAAAATAGCAGAACTTGCACCGCTTCCGGCAGAACGGGATGTGGAGGTACAGACCGAGCGGGACACTGGGGCGCGGGGGCGAGTTGACCGCCCGCTCGGCATCGGGGAGATACGAACTACTCCAAAACGAGAACTGTGGGTAGTTCGCAATGAAGTAGTTGCCCAGGCCCGTTTTTTCTTGCTCGGCAGCGCTGACAGTCATGATGAGCCTTCACGTTCAGACGGAATCGGGATCGACCCCGAGCGCGCGGAGCCGGGCGGCGAGTTTCTCGGCGCGTTGCTTCTCGGTCTCGGCGCGCCGCTTCTCGGCTTCGGCACGCTGCTTCTCGGCTTCGGCGCGGCGCCGTTGAGCTTCCGCACGCTCTCCCGCCGTCGGGAGCATGTGCCCCTCGCGGTCCCACGCCCGCAGCCAGTTCGTTGTGTACCCCTGGTATTCACCGTGCCAGAGACCCAAGCTGATGTCCATGTCTCTAATGCGGACCCGTCCGTTCGCGTCCGCGTCCAGCCGCCGGTAACTCCCGCGGATCAACTCGTACACCTCCAACACATTTCGCGGGGTGTCCCAGATGACGTAGAAGGTGGCCGCGATCGCGTGCTCGTACACCCAGAACTTGCCGGTGATCGGGGTACGGTCCCGTTCATCGTCCCCGCTTCCCGACACGTACTCCACGACGACGAGCGGGTTACTTCCTTCTTGAAAGTGGACGTAAGAGCGACGCAACTCTCCGTCCAGCAGCCGCGGCACGTTGGGGACGTAGTACCAGTCGGGCGACTTGCACCCGTCGAGCGGGTTCGGCTTCGCGTGATACCAGTAGATGCCGGTGTCCGCACCCACAAAATAGTTGTCGTCGGGGTGCAGCCGGGTCAGTACCGGGAGCAGCACATCCGAGAGCAGCGCGCTTTGTGGGTGCTCGAACGCGTTCTCCACGGGTTTGCCGTCCGTTTCTGGAAGGTCGAGGTGCGTCGGGCCGCTCACAACGACGGGCGCTTCCGCGATCGACATCCATTGCCCCCCAACAATTACCAGCTACTTCTTCCCCAAACAGTATACCACGCCCTTGTCTGTGCCGACGATGAGGCAGTCCGGCCCCACGGCCGGTGACCCACACACCGCGGCATCGAGCGCAAGTTCCTGGAGCTTCTTCCCCGTCTTCAGATCGAGAACGTAGAACTCGCCCTCGTCACTCAGACACCCGCCGTACACCTTGCCGCTCACCACGACCGGCGACGCATCGACCTGTCCCTTTGTTGTGAACTCCCAAACTTTCTTCCCCGTTTTCGGGTCGAGCCCGTACAGCTTCTTATCCCGGCTGCCGGCCACGATCAGTTCTCCGGCCGCGGCGCTCGCGTAGAACGGCTGCTGTCGCACCGGCGCCTCGAACGACCACAGCTTTTCCTTCTTCTTCACATCCACCGCCACCACCGTGTTCGCCATTGTCCCGACGTACGCCACGTTGTCGGCGATCGCGGCGGTCGCGGCGGCCTGTCCGCCGAGTTCCACGGACCCGAGTTCCTTCCCGGTTTTAGCGTCGAGGATGTGGAGGATGCTGTCACAGCCGGCCACGAACGTCACGTCACCGATCACGGCCGGCGAGCCGTTGACCTGGCCCTCCGTCTTCACGTCCCAGACCTTTTTGCCGTCGGCGTTGAGACAGTAAAGGGTCGAGTCGTGAGAGCCCACCAGCACGTTGGAGCCGTGGAAGTTGGCCCCGGACATGATTTCGCCGGCGGTCTCGAACTCCCACACTTTCGAGCCGTCGGTAGCGTTTAGGCAGAAGAACTTGCCGTCCAGGTTGCCCACGAACACTCGTTCGCCTCTGACGGCCGGGGCCGCCTTCATCGCGCCAAGTTTGACCTTCCATTTCTCCTTGCCGGTGGCGAGTTGGACGGCATACAGGTGCTTGTCCAGGGACGCGAGGTACACCGTGTCACCGACGACGGCCGGGGCCGCCTCAACCGCGTCTTTGGCCTTAAACGTCCACCGCTCTTCGAGCGTGTCAGGAAGCTTGGCGGTTCCGGTCCCGGTCATGAGCGGGTCGCCGCGGAACACCGGCCAGTCGGCGGCGCCGGGAGCGGGGCACAGCGCCGCAGCGGCCAGCACGGCCGGGAACAGAACGCGGGTCATGGCGCACACCTCACGAGTTACCACGCGGCCTGATACAGCTTGTGGATGTCGGCCTCGGTCACGGGGCGGGGGTTGAACCGCGCGGTCCACTGTTGGTTCGCCTCTTCGGCGAGCAGAGGGAGGATAGTGTCACTCACCCCGCACTCTTTCAAGGATTGCGGCAGACCCGCCGCGGCGGTCAGTTGCCGGACCCGGGCCGCGAGGGCTTCCGCCGCGGGGCGGCCGTTCGCGCCGGCGGCGGTCGGGGCCAGTTCGGCGTACAGGTGTCCCACGGCGGCGGCGTTGAAGCGGATCACGTGCGGGAGCATCACCCCGATCGCCACCCCGTGGGTGATCCCGTAATGGGCCGTCAGCGGGTTGGCACAACTGTGGCACACCCCGAGCATCGAGCTCTCGATCGCCATCCCCGCCAAGTGCGAACCGATCTGCATGGCGGACCGGGCCGTCAGGTTCTGCGGGTCGGTCAGGACCGTCTCGAAGTTTGGTTCCAGGTAGTCGAACGCGGCCCGCGCGTACATCGAGGAGACGGGGTTCCGCTTCAGACACACGAAGGACTCGATCGCGTGCGCGAGCGCGTCGATCCCGGTGACCGCTGTAACCGAGCGGGGCTGAGAGAGGGTCAACTCGGGGTCCAAGATTGACACCCGGAACGCGGCCTTCTTGTCGCCGCAGGCCATCTTCAGGTGGGTGCGCTCGTCGGTAATGAGCGCGTAGCACTGGGCCTCGCTGCCGGTCCCGGCGGTGGTCGGTACCCCTACGGATGGCAGCATCGGCTTGGCGGCCTTCCCGTGCCCCTTGTAGTCGGCCATCCGGCCGCCGTTGGTAAGAATGAAGTTGATGCCTTTGGCGCAGTCCATCGAGCTGCCGCCGCCCACCGCCACGAGGCAGTCCGCGCCGTGCTCGCGCGCGCGAGACACGCCGTTCTCGACCTCGCGATCGGTCGGGTTCTCGCGGACGCCGTCAAAAACCGCCACGTCGAGCCCGGCTTCGCGCATGAACCCGACCGCGCGGCCCGGGTGCCCGGTGTGCGCGAGGCCGGCGTCGGTCACCAGCAGCACCCGCGTCCCGCCCACCGAGCGGACCGCCGCGCCGAGCTGCGCGAGCGCGCCCGGCGCGAAGATGACGCGCCCGAGCGGCTCGTGGTCAAACGGCGGCAGGCCGCCGGGCGTGCTGGAGGGCGCGCTGCTTGTAGAGGTGGGTGAAGAGGTTCCCTTCATGCGGCTGGTCCCAGGTCAGTCGGTTCGTCGGGAGCGGCCCGATGTTGAGGCGCTCGATGCTCGGGCACGCCATGCACTCCGCAATGAACGCCGGGTCGTCGGTCAGGGCCGTAGCCGCGAGGGTATAACCGATCCGCTTCAGCACGTCGTATTGCGGGTATTCTATGACGCTGGCGTAGGGGAACAGGAACTCCTTGTTCGCCAGCGGGTGGTCGGGCGTCTCGCACCGGATGATGGTGGGCAGCAGCCAAGCGCACCGCCCCTCCTTCACCAACCGCGGCGAGCCGCGCAACTCCTGCGTGACATCCCGCGCGCCGGGCGTCTTCAGCCCCTCCTCGACCATGTTATTAATCGCCTCGGCCACCTCGGGCTTGGCGAACGCGCTGACCTCGCAGGCGGGGTCGTCCCACGGGCGGGCCTTCGCGCCGGCGAGCCTCCGCGCCACCCCCTCTGCGATGGCGTCGGCGTTCTTCGGGGTCCAGATGGCGCTGGCGTTCACGCACGCCCGCCCGCCATTCCCCGCGACCGCCTCGACCATCAGGTCCGTATGTGTCGCCCAGTGGTCGGCCTGGTCCTCGCCGAAGATGATCTTGGAGTAGCCGGTGCCGTGGATCTCGACCCGGTGGTCGTTCTTGTACGGCGCCATGCTGCGGTCGTCGCCGAACGCCATGCTGCGGCCGCAGAGCCGGAGGATGTCGGCGCTGCCGGCGTGGTCGGTCGGCAGGAACCCGAGCACGTTCGCCGGCACCCCGGCCTTGATGAACGCCTGGAGCACCCGGTACGGGGTCCACGGCTCCTCGCGGCCCGGCTTCAGGAGCAGCGGGATTTTGAACGCCAGGGTGGGCACCCACAACGAGTGAACGCCTGGGGAGTTCGAGGGCAGCACCGCGCCGAACACGTCGGTCGTGGGGTAGAACGCCTGCATCTGGCCGGTCGCGGTCGTGTACCCCTTGTCGAGGGCGTCGATCGGCAGCCCGCGGGTCAGCCCGCCGATCACCTCCTCGATGTTGTCCAGTACGTAGTGGACCTTTCGCGCGTTGCGGTCACAAAACACCAACGCGCTGCCGGTGGTGGCCGAAAGCAGGCGGGTGTACTGATCGAAGGTGAGTTCGGTGTCGCCGCAGGGCAGGGTGGCGTTGAGGAAGTAATCGGCGGCCTTCTTGTACATCGCCAGGAGGTCGCGGACGGGTATCGCGGCCAGTTCCCGGTGGGCCCGCTCCATGTTGCCCAGGTCGCGGGCGATCATGGATCCCGTGACTTGGCTCACCTCCGCGACCGGTTCGCCGGTGACGTGGTGAATGAGTTGGGCCTTATCGAGGCTCGTGTAAGCTTTGCCGAAACGGAGCGCGGGGATTTGGATCATGGGTGCCGGTTGGGTGGGTGATCGGCCGCTCGCGGGCGCAGCGCAGGAGTGTACCGGCGGCCCGGAGCGCGTTTACACTGGAACATACCGATTGAAGCCGGCGGTCACAACCGAAGATCGACGGCGGGGTAGTCGCTGCGGTCGGCGTGAGCCGATAAAGTGGACAGAACGGCCCGGCGCCGGCGGGGCGCGCGGTATAACATGAGCGTCGGCTCGAATCGGCCCCTCACGTGCCTCGCGGTACCCCTTAACTCGTTCCGGGACAGCCTCCTTGATGGATGAGCGGCTGCGCCGGTGGGTGCAGGCTCCAGGGCTGAACTGGTGGAGACGCTCCGGATGTCTCGCGGCCCCTCCCCACGCGGTTTTACCCTCATTGAGTTGTTGGTGGTGATTGCGATCGTCGCGGTTCTGATCGGTCTCTTGTTACCGGCGGTGCAAAAGGTCCGTGCCGCCGCCGCCAGGATCAAATGTCAGAACAATCTGAAACAACTGGGGCTGGCGGTTCACACCTACCACGACAATCAGGGGGCGTTTCCGGCTGCGTTCGTCCCCGGCGCCCGGGGTGTGGGGTTCGAAGCGGCTCCCCTGTCGGGCTGGTACGGTTCCTTCAGTAACCGGATGTCACCCTACTTCACTTCCGGCTTCGGTCGCCTCCTTCCGTGGTTGGAACAGGGGGTAGGGCAGGGAACCAAGCGGGAACTGGGCGGAACCCCGGGCACCGACGCGATTGCGGTGTTCACCTGCCCAGCCGACCCGCGGAGTGGGAACTTTGTGTCCCCTGTGGCGGTTGAGGTACTCGGCGTCCCCGCCGGGATGATCAGCTACGCGATGGTGGACGGCGTCGATTACTCCTTTTCCCAGGGGCGGTACGGTGACGGAAAGGGCATGCTCTGCGTCCAGCAGCACGTGCGGGCGACCGACGTGGCGGACGGCGTGAGTAACACCCTCGCGATCGGCGAACACCCCCCCGCCGCGGACCTCGGCTACGGCTGGTGGGCGCTCATTCCGTACGACACCTACGGTTGGTCCGCGAACACCGAGCGGTGGTACGCCACCGGCGGCGGGTCGTTTGGCGCGTGCCCCGGCGGGCAGGCGCGATTCGGCCCGGGAGATTTCCGGAACAACTGTGACCACCATCACTTTTGGAGCCCGCACGCGGGTGGCGGGAACTGGCTGATCGGCGACGGCTCGGTGCGGTTCATCGGCACCTCTGGCTCCGAGGTGATTCTGGCGCTATCGACGCGGGCCGGCGGTGAGGTGGTTCCGGCCCCCTGAACTATCCGTATCAACTTTAGAGCGAGTGGAGGGCGTTGCGCGATGCCAGTTCGGTTTCCGCGGCGCGCGGGCGCGCCGCTGTTGTTGGCTCTGCTTTCGGGGTGCGGTTCGTCAACAGGGGAACTCTTGGGTCGGGTCACTTTTAACGGACAACCGGTGACGTCTGGTACGGTTCAGGCGTTTCTACCGGACGGGGCAACTCACACCGCTGACATTTCGGTTGATGGGAGCTACAAGTTGACGGGGATGAGGACCGGAGCGGTCCGACTTGCGGTCAGCAGTCCGAACCCCAGAAAACGCTACGAAACCCTGCTCGCGGCGGCAAAGACTCCGGACCAGCGAGCCGCGGTCCAACCTCCGCCCCCGGAGGTGGTTCGCACATGGTTGTCGCTGCCCGAGTCGCTCTCACGGCCCGAGGTGTCGGGGCTAACCGCATTCGTTACACCGGGCGTTACGACGCACGACCTGAACCTTGTTGGCGCCGGTTCCCCGCCATCCGAGCCCGGCCAACCGGTGGCCGCTCGCTCGGCCAGTCATGGCAAATGATGGAACTGGACTCTCGGGCCATTTCTGATGATGTTTTCGCGTAAAGCCTGCGTAGAGCGGCGGTAGAGTAATATGATTGCGGTGCCCGCCGAGCCCTCTGCAAGCGCGAGTGGCGCGGCAGAATTCCGCTCGCTTGCACAGCACCATACTCTCGCCCGGTCTGCCTGCTGATTCCCACATCCGCCCGTGGGTTCGCGCCCGTTGAAGCTTTGGTTTGAGTGCCCACCTCTAGCCGGTTTCTTCTCGCCCTTTGTGTCGTTCGCGTCGGACGGCACCTTCACGATTGAGCCGCGCTCCGGCGTTGCGCTCCATACGCTCGTTCGCGCCGCAAAAGCGGCGCCTGTGATCCACTGTGTCACGCTTTCGGGAAAGTCGTCTCATGAACCGGTGTGTCCCCCGAAGGGGTTTTACGCTGATCGAGTTGCTGGTGGTGATCGCGATCATCGCCATTCTGATCGGCCTGTTGCTACCTGCTGTCCAGAAGGTGCGCGAAGCCGCCGCACGGATGTCTTGCTCCAACAACCTGAAACAGATCGCGCTAGCCGCGCACAATTACCAGAGCACGAACGGGTACCTGCCCCCAGGGTTTCTTGGGCCGTACCCGGCCAGCGCGTCCGGCACCGGCTCCACCGGCAACGAGCAAGCGCTGGGGACGCTGCCGTTCCTGCTCACCTACATCGAGCAGGATAACGTTTACAAGTACATGACCAGCGGGTCCGTGCCGGCGAACTTGGTGAACGTGGACGCCGCGAACGGGCCGTTCTGGGGCTACGCGGAGTCGTGGGCGGCGGCTCAGACGAAAATTAAAACGTTCATCTGCCCGAGCGACTCGACTGCCGACAAGGCCACCCTCGCGGTGGCGTACCTGTGGCCGACGTCCACCAGCGCGTGTTGCGTTGCGACGGCGTTTAACGACGCCGCTACCGTCTCTGCGCTCGGGAAAACGAATTACCTGGGGTCGGCCGGGTACCTGAACTCCCCGACCGACAACACCCGCGGTTACTTCACGAACCGGTCGAAGAACAAGATCGAGGGCGCGTCGGACGGGTCGAGTAACACCATCATGTTCGGTGAGGTGACGAGCAACCCGGCCCAGGCCTGGGGGGGCGCGCCGAGCCCGCAACTCGCCTGGACGTGGATGTCGTCGCCCCCGATCGCGAGTGGCTGGGGGGCGGTCTTGTCCGTTCCGCAGACCGACTACTTCTACCGGTTCAGCAGCATGCACAGCGGGGTCGTGATGTACGCGTTCGGCGACGGGTCGATCCGCTCCCTGCGTAAGCCAACCACGTTCAGCCCGTTCGTTTGGACCACTGGCATGAGCGAAGGGCAAATCGTGGATCTGTCGAACCTTTAAAACTGATGCACATTCCACCTAGATTTTCGGGGGGACGAACTATGAGGTTGAAGTTGTCCGTTGCGATCGCGTTAGCTGTCGGTGCATTTGGGTGCGGTAAGAACGAACAGGCCCAAATTCCTACAAACCCGGTTCCGATGCAGAAGCCCGGAGCGAGTGCGCAACCGGGTGGTGGAAAAACGGGGGGTACCACTTCGGAAAAGCCCCAGGCCCTTCCTTGACCGCTGTCGCTGCACCCGACCGGGCCGAACATCGGACCGGAGTTGGATGCGCTTCGGGACCGGTAGCGGACGCCGCTTCAAAAACGAGTCGTTGCGCACACGTCGGGGGGCGCCGGGCATATCTTACCCGGCGCCCCCGGCCCATTTTCTGAACCAATCCCGTGCCCACGATGATCGGCGGAACGTGTCGAGTACCCACACGATTAGATACCAAATTTTGTTAATATTATTGTTTGTAATTCATGTGGTTTCCGGCGTGGGCGTTGTTTACTCCGACGCGCGGTTCGCGGTGCTCCGCCGCACCCGAACGGTGGATTCGGTCTGATTGTCGTGATGATGATGGCTCGGTAGCCATTTTTTCTTTGACATGTGATCCGTTTGGGGTATCCTCATAACTATCTCATCGTGGGGCCATCACTCGCACTCGTTCAACATTCTGGCCTCACGTTTCCGGTCTTTCATGTTCGCGTGCCCGGCCGTTACCGGGTGATGTTCGCGCGCCGTCGTCGGGCCTCTCCGCCGCCCAGAGAAAACCTCTCGTTGGGTGGAAACAATTCGTTGGTGGCCATTCGGGGGTCCCATGCCACGTTCTTACTCGCGGGGCGGGTTCACGTTGATTGAGCTGCTGGTGGTGATCGCGATAATTGCGATCCTCATCGGGCTGTTGCTGCCGGCCGTGCAAAAGGTGCGCGAGGCCGCCGCACGCATGCGGTGCGCCAACAACTTGAAGCAAATCGGTCTGGCGTGTCACAACTTCCATGACCAGTACCAGTACATGCCCGGTGGCGTTCAGAGTTACAGCGCCACAAACGAGAGCACGGGACCGGGCACCTGGACGCGGCGGATTCTTCCGTTCATCGAGCGCCTCAAACAGTCGCAGCCCGGGAACGCGAACCTGCCCACGAGCGTGTGCCCGAGCGACCCGCGTGGGAGCGTGACCTATGGCGGCGCCAGCGGGTTCGGCGGGTGGGGGCTGTCGTGGTACGTCGCTGGGGATTTCCGCTCCTACGGCGACGGACAAGGGCTGATCGCCGCTTCGGACCGCTACGTCTCACTGCCCGCGTCGCCGTATTACCGGTACGATCCGGTGCAGATCACCCTTGTCTCGGCCACCGACGGCACCTCGAACACGGTACTCGTGGCCGAACGCATCCCGAGCATCGCGGGCACCTACGGCGATCTGTTCTGGGGCTGGTGGGACTACCCGACCAGCTACGACACGCGCAGCCCGGCCCGCGCCGCCTCCGGTTTGTACTCCACCAGCGGGACCCAGTCCGGCAACCAGCCCTGCGTGTACCCGGCCCCGATGATGCAGGGCAACCTGACCAACCAGTGCGTGTTCAACGCCCCGAGCGCGTTCCACACCGGCGGGGCCAACTTTGTGATGGGCGACGGCTCGGTCCGCTTCATCACCATCGCCGGTGCGAACACCACGTTCACGTCCAACGGGGTCACCATGACCCTCCTCGAAGCGATGGGGTCGCGAGCGGGTGGCGAAACCTTACCCAACGGTTGAGGCGGGAACAGCATGAACACGCGTCGATCGTTCGTTCTCGTTTTCCTGCTGGGTTTTGCGTTCGTGTCCGGCTGCGGCGACAAACTCGGCGAGGTTTCGGGTACTGTGACCCTCGGGGGCCAACCTCTGGGAGCCGGTGTCGTCACTGTGTTCCCGGAGAGGGGCTCGCCGGTGGCTGGAACCGTTAACGGCGGGACGTACATGGTCCCGGGTGTGCCCTACGGCCCGTGCCGGGTGACCGTCACGCCGCTTCAGGCGGAACCGGAAGTCACCTCCGGCCCTGGCGGCCCTCGAAAGCCCGGGCAGGAAGATCCGGCGCCTCGAGTGAAGGCCGGGCCGGCCCCGAAAAAATCGGCCGGACCGCCGATCCCGGAGAAGTTCAAGTCCGTGGACACATCCGGGCTGGCGACTAAAGTCGATCAGGAGAAGGTGACTTTCGCGATCTCTCTCGACTAATGAGACCGAAGTGCCGCTGCCGATGTGGCTGAACCGAACCGCTTGACGGGATCGTTCGGCAGTCCGGTCGCCCCTCGAAACGTGCGACCGGACTGCCGAACCCCGATTTCAGTACACCCCGACGACGGTGCTGCCGGCGATCTCGGAGAACGGCCGCACCCCACTGACGCCGTCCCACGGATACTTGTCGAACGGCTTCTCGCGCTCGCCCTCGTCACGCTCGGGGAACCGGGGGACGAAGAACTCCTTGGTGAACGTGGACAGCAGCACCCGGCCGGTGCCGCCGTAAGGCACCACCTCGTCGTAGTTCTTCGGGTTCACCACCTCAATCACCGCCCGCGGCTGCGGCGCGTAGTAGCTGATTTTGAACCCGTCGTCCGGCCCGATCGGCTTCGAGCACGCCAGTCCCATCAGCGTGTTGCCGTAGGTCGGGGTCATGTACACGTCGCCGTTGTCGAGCATCTCCTCGTAGGCTTCTCGGGTGAACTGCGGGGTGAACTCGGTCCCGCCGGAGAAGATGCCGGTGATGCCGGCCTGCTTGATGGACCGCACGCCGCCGCGCGGCACCGGTTTGCCGATCGACCGGTACTTCTCTTCGAGCTTCCCGCCGCGCAGCGCCTCGTCCAGGGCCGCGAGCAACTTGGGGGTGGTGAACATGCACTTGATGTCGTGGCCGCCGGCCAGGATCGTCAGCGCCTGGTCGATGCAATGGTCCTTGTACGCCTGCGCCTCGGCGATTTTCCGCTCCTTGATGCACTTCACCACGTACCGCGGGTCCAGGTCGACGCAGAAGCAGATGCCCCCGCGGTACTGCGCCAGGTGCTCGATGGCGAGCCGCAGCCGGCGCGGGCCGCTCGGCCCGAGCATGAGCCAGTTGCCGCCCCGCGGGAAGTGCTGGTCGGGCAGGGTGTCCGACATCATCTCGTAATCGATCTTGAAGTCGTCGATCACGATCCGCGACTTCGGGAGGCCCGTCGTGCCGCCCGTCTCGAACACGTACACCCCGCGGTCGGCGTAGCCCTTCGGGACCCACTTGCGAACCGGGCCGCCGCGCAGCCAGTCGTCCTCGAAGATGGGGAACTTCTTGACATCGTCCCACCCGCCCACGTCGGTGAGGGGGTTGAAGTTGAACGTCTTGGCCTTCTCGAGCCAGAACGGGGTACCCGTTTCGGGCGAGAAGTGCCAGCGGACGACGTCTCGGATGTGGGCGTCGAGCTGCGCGCGGGCGTTCTTGATCCGCTCGTCCAGCGTCGTGCCGGTGACAGGGGACGGCTTGCCAGGCGTGTCTTTCACAGTTGCTCCAGTGCGAGCGAGGTTGGTTCAGGAGTTCAAAAGGCGAGCGGGGGGCAGGAGCCCCCCGGAGAATCGACCGACAAAACGCTCATGAGAAAACCGGCTTCGCGGTCGAACTCGGAAAACTCTCGTCAGGGATCGGCCGTTTACTCGCGGACCGGTCGTGAGATCGTTCCGTCGGTCCGTACGTAGCGGTCTTTTCTGTCTGCGGTCGGCCGAGGGGCATCGGGTGTTGTTGAGTGCCCCCCGCCTGAGTCACTTCGTCTTGAGCGCGAACAACTGGTTCTCGGTCATCACGTACATGACGCCGTTCGCGACAATCGGTGTGGACCGGATCGCCGAGGGGAACTCGAGCTTGGCGATCAGGTATTCTTTCTCGGTCTTGGCCTTTTCGGCCTTCTGAATGGCCCGCGCTTCTTTCATGTTCGGGGCGTTCTGTGCCGCCCCCACCGCATCGAACTTCTTGGGCGTCGGGGTGTGTTTGAAGACGTACAGGTCCCCCGATTCGACCGCCAGGAACACCTTGCCGTCCACGTAGCACGGCGACCCCCAGATCGAGGCCTTCGTGTCGTACTGCCAGTACGACTCGCCGGTCTTGGCGTCGAGGCAGTGGATGTACCCGTTCAGCTCGCTGATGTAGACGATCCCGTCCACGATGCATGCGGTGGACATGGTGCGGCCGAACTTGAAGTCGCGCGGGGACCACTTGCGCTTTTCTTCCCAACCGTACCGCCACACCTCGCACGAGTTCGGGTTCGGCTTCTCGCCGACCTCGTCTTTCCCGTCCGCGCCCTTCTTACGGTCCTCGAGGTGCTTCGAGATGTCGCCGGTCTTGCCCTTCTTCGGCTCCAGGCAGTAGAAGTTCGCGATCCCGCTGGAGTGCTCCGGGTCCTGGCCGACGCCGATGTAAACGCGGCCCTCGTAAACGACCGGGGTGCCGATGAAGTCGTTGCGGTTGCCGGTGCCGCCGAGGTCGTACACGGTGCCCTTCGGGTTGCAATCGAACTTCCAGAGCACCTCGCCCTTGTCCGGGGTGAACCCGTATAGCCAGCCGTCGCCGCCGGGGAACACCACGGTGGGCACCCCGTCGAGGACCGCGTACACCGGGTTCGACCACTGGCCGTGCATGATGTTCTTGCCCGGGACGTTGCTCTTCCAGGCCAGCGTGCCGTCCTTCTTGTTGATGGCGATGAAGCTGGGGGCCAGCGGGCTGGGCAGGTTGATGTGGCTCTCGTCCACGCCGTTGGCGGTGACCGAATAGATCAGGTCGCCCACGATCAGCGGGGACCCGGCGGACATGTTGTGCGGGAACACGTCCTGATTTTTGATCAGGTCGTACTCCCAGACGATGTCCACGTCGGTCGCGTCGGTGTACTTTTCGGTCTTGACCCCGTCGTTCCCGTTGGCGAACCCGTTCACGTCGGCGCAAACGATGGTGCAGCGGTTGCTCACGTAGTACACCCGGTCGCCCTCGACCGTGGGCGTCGAGCACAGCCCCTCCTTCGGCCAGTCGGTCACGTTTCCGTTCGGTAGCTTGTCGTGAACGGACTGCCAGAGGAACTTACCGGTCTTCTCCTCGAAGCACATCAAGATGCCCTTGTCCACGGGCTGAACGATGCCGTCCTTGTCTTTGAGCGTGTCGCGCTTGTTGCGGGGCTGTTCGTTGTTCGTGCCGACGAACACCCGGCCGCCGGCCACGGTCGGGCCGCCGTACGCGCGGGACCCGAGGTCGGCCTTCCACAGCACCCACTCCTCGGACCACTTCTTGACCTCTTCCGCCTCGTCCCACTTGGGCGTTTCCGTCGGGAACTTGGCGATCTTTTCTTTGAGGTTCACCATGTTCCGCGAGAGGGTGCCGCCGAACATGGTGTGATCGGTCGGGCCGCCGTTGGCCGCCAGGGGGGCCGAGTCGCCCTTCGGGGCGTCGGCCGCGATGACGAAGCTGGGCGGGCCGGACAGGTGCCCGTTCTGAACGGCGGTGACCTTCAACTCACCGGTGGCGTCCGCCGCGAGCGTCACGGTCGGGCCGGGCGGGAGGGGCGGCGGGGTGAGCGGCGCCGGAGCGGTCTGGGGCTGCGTGACGGACATGGCGCTGGTCATGCTCACCAGCCCGGCCGCGCTGGCGATCAGGCAGACGGATGTCGTAAGAAGCAGTTTTACTTGGCTGTTTGTGGTCATGATCGGCGTTCCGTGTGTTGGGGGCGACGGACCGGGCGGTGCCTTTGTCCCGCTCCCCCGCTGCGGGGAGCGGGATAAGGCGAGTGATCACTTCCCGCCCTTGTTGTTCGGGGTGATGCTGAGGTTGTCGAAGTACAGCTCCGACCCCGGTTCGGTTTTGCCGCCGCTGTCGAGCACGTTGGGGATGTACCCGTACAGCCCGGCGGCGCCGTCCCGGTTCGGGTGCGGGTCCTCGAACTCGATGGTCCACTTCTCCGGCTCGGGCTCACCCTTCTTCCACACCTTGCCGCGGAGTACGGCGGCCCTGGGCTTCAGCTCGATGGCGAGCTTGAGTGTGTACCAGGTGCCCGGCTGCCAGTCGAACGGCACCCCGATGTTGATCCGCTCGCGGGCCTCCCACGAGGTGAGCCGGATCGTGCGCTTCTGGAGCTTCGCGTCGGGCTTGCCGTCGAGCACCAGCGAGTACCGGCTGTTCACGATGCCGCCGTCCGGGAGCTTGCCGCGCACCTCGCTCCCCATCAGGTCGGCCTGAATGGTGTAGTCGCTCGCGGTCGGGACGGTGATGTAACCGATGGCCTTGGCCAGCGGCGGCGGCGCCTTGTCGTTCACCTTGCTCAGCACCTGGTTGCCGTCGGGCAACTTTTTCACCGCGAACTTGGCGTTGGTGTTGATCCACCCGCCCGGCGAGGAGCCGTCCGGGGCCTTGTCGAAGTCGGTGCGGGCCGGCAGCTTGGGGGCGACCCGCACCCGGGCGCGGGCGGTGACGGCCCCGGCCTTGAAGGACACTACTCCCTGTTGGGCCGGGTTGGGGCCTAATTCGAGGGCGCCCTCGGTGGGGGTGCCGGTGACCTTGCCGATGAGCGCCGGCGGTTGGGCGCCGGTCGGGGTTTTGTCCGGGAGCGGCAGCGTCCACTCGACCGGCGCGCCCGGAGCCGCCTTCAACTCCCGCCCGTTGGCGTCGAAATAGACCACCGAGAACTTGTAGGTCCCGCCGGGCGTGAGGGTGATTTCGGCCGGGTACAGCCGGGCGCCGGCCACTTTGCCGTCCGAGGACGCCTCGGCGGGCGGGGCCGGGTACTTCGCGGCGGCCGGCTTGCTGCCGGTGTCGCCGAGGCAGAACAGGTCCGTGCGCGAGGTGAAGTACACCCGGCCGTTCACGGCGATCGGGGTGCCGTTGGTCTCAGTCTGAACCGGGCGCCCGTTGATGCTCTCTTTGAAGATGTAGACGAACGTTTCGTCCTCGTCGGGCGCCTTCCTGCCGTTGAGCTTGATGATGTTGAGGCGGCCCTTCACGTCGAAGATGTAGATCTTCCCGTCGGCCACCAGCGGCGCACCGCGGACCTCCGTGGCGTACCGGTACTTCCAGAGCAGCTTGCCGGTCTTCGCGTCGAAGGCGAACAGCTCGCCGCTGTCCTCGGGCACGTACAGCACGCCGTCCGCCAGCGCCGGCGACGACAGCCCGAACCGCTGGCCCTTGCTGTACTCCCACACCGACTTCGGCCGCTTGGTCGCGGGGTCGATCTGGCTGGCGTCCACGCAGATCACCTTGCCGATGACCCCGCCGCCCGGGTTCTCCTCGCCGTGGGCGCAGTACACGAGGTTGCCGTCCACGATCGGGCTGGGGTTCACGGCCCCGCCGCTGAACACGTAGCTCCAGACGAGTTCGCCCGTGCGCACTTTGAACGCGTGCAACGCCCCGTCGCCGCCGCCGGTGATGAGCAGCCGCTGCCCGCCGATGACGGCGACCACCGGGTTGGACTGGTAGGTGGACTTGGGGGGGCCGGTGTCGGCGATCCAGACCACGTTACCGTTCTTGGCGTCGAACGCGTAGTAACGGTTGGAGCCGCGGGCGAGGTCGCCCCAGCTCGAGTTGATGATGCCGATGATGACCAGCCCGCTGTCGAAGGTCGGCGCGCTGACCCGGCCGCCGTAGCCGGTGAACCGTCCGAACTCCTCGGTGAGCTGCCGTTCCCAGACCTCTTTGCCGTTCTTGTCGAGGCACACGAGGTTGCCGGCGGTGGTGTTCGCGTACACGTACCCGGTCGCCGGGTCGGCGGTGAGCGGGGTCCACCCGAGCCGGCTCGAGACGACATCCGAGTGGTAGATGCGCTCGACGTGTTCCCAGAGCTTTTTGCCGCTCTTTTCGTCCAAACAGACGATCCGCTCGGACTCGCTCAGGCCCTCACCGAACCCCTGAATGACGTACACGCGGCCGCCCATCACGAGCGGCGCGGAGCGCCCGCCGAACGGCGCCGACCACACGACGTTGCCCTTGTCCTTGAGGGCGGGGTCGAAGTCGGCGGGCAGGCCCTTTTCGAGCGAGTGGCCGTTCTGCGCCGGGCCGCGCCAGTGGACCCAGTCGGCGGCCCGCGCCGTGCCTGAACTCGCCAGCGCCAGGAGCGCCAGGAGCCCGAACAGTCTCGAAAGGGGTGGCAGCATCGTTCACTCCGTTATGCGTGCTCGTCGGGGCGGGGCAGGTACAGCGAACCGGGCGCCGGCGGGCTACTTCTGGTACACGACCCGGCGGGCCTTCATCTCGAACCGGGGCAGCGAGCCGGGCGGTGCGGCGCTCACGTCGATGCGGAAGCACAGCGCGTCGCGGACCGCGCGGCCCACCTCTTCGGCGAGCGCACGCCCGTCCCCGGCGACGGGCTCGATCTCCAACCGCAGGTCCGCCAAAGGATTCCGGCGGTCTACGTGGATGCGGTACTCGGCGACATCCGCGAACCGGCGGATGATGCTCTCCAGCGCCCCCGGGTAGACATTATTCCCGCGGACGTGGATCATATCATCCGCACGGCCTAACACGCCACCTTCCAGCCGCCTCCAGGTGCGGCCCGTGGGGTCGGGGGCGGGCGCCATCCGGATCAGGTCGCCGGTGCGGTACCGGATCAACGGGCTGCCGGTCCGACCCAGGTTCGTGAGGACCAACTCGCCGGTGTCGCCGTCCGGCACCGGGCGGCCGGTTTGAGGGTCCACCACCTCGGCCAAGTAGTCCGATTCGAGCAGGTACAACTCGCCCGGGCGGCCCTCGGCCTCCACCGCTACCGGCCCCACTTCGGTCATCCCGTAGTGGTCGAACACGCGGGCGCCCCAGACCGCTTCGAGGCGCTGCCGTGTGCCTGGAATGTTGCCCCCCGGTTCCCCCGCAACGACTAGCGCGCGAACGGCGCTCGACGCCAGATCGATTCCCTCTTTTGAAGCGATCTCTGCCAAGTGAAGCGCGTAGGTCGGGGTGGCGAACAGGACCGTGCAGCGGTGGTCGAGCAAGAACCGCAGCCGGGCGGTGCTGCTGAGGCCGCCCCCGGGCATCACCAGGAACCCGCACCGGGCCGCGGCCTCGAACGCGGTCCAGAACCCCAGGAACGGCCCGAACGAGAAGGGGAAGAACAGCCGGTCGGTGGGGCGCAGCCCGATGAGGGCAAAGTTGGTCGCCCAGCACCCGGTCAGCCAGTCCCAGGTTTCCGCGGTGTCGAGCCAGTGCAACGGACGCCCGCTAGTGGTACCGGATGTCTGATGGAAGCGGGTGTAGCGGTCGAGCGGGAAACTGAGGTTAGTACCGTAGGGTGGCTGCTCGACTTGGTCGGTGATCAGGTCAGCTTTCGTGGTGAACGGCAGTTGGGCGAAGTCGTCGAGCGTGCGGAGCGAGGCGGGGTCGAGGGCACCGAACTTGCGGCGGTAGAACACGTTACCCGGCAGCACGCGAGTGAGCAGGTGCCGCACCGCGTCCAGTTGGGCGCCCCGGAGCCGTTCGCTAGGAGTGTTGAGGAGGATGCTCGGCATGGTCGGCCCGGAGCGGCGTTCGTGTTGCGTGTGCCTCGCCTGGCTGCTGCCCGGCCGCCGGGGCCGGTGCGTTCGGCAGTATACTCTCCGCGCGCGGGCCGACAAGCGGTTCGGGTCTGCGAGGCATACAGAGATCGGCCCCGCCTCTTACAGCTACCCGAGGGACCGATCGCACGGGCTCCACGGGATACCGGGTCCGGGCCTTTATTCCTGGCGTCAAACCGGCCAGAGGTGAGACACCGACTCCGGGGGGACCACCCGCACGAACCCGGCGGCGTCTTCGAGTTCCAGTCCGTCGAAACTCATGTCGAGGAGGCGCCCGGTGGTCAACGCTCCTCCGACGAGTTCAACCCGCACCGCACGATCAAGCAGCCCGATTCGCCGCTTCCACCCGGCTTCCACACCGGTCCGATTGCCCGCCAGGAGGCGGGCGTACTCCCGGTCCAGTGCGCCAACGACCACTTCGGCCGCGCTGCGTGAATCGTATGACCCTCCCGACACGGCGTGCAGCGAGGTCGCAGTCAGAAGGTTGGCCTGCGCGAACTCGTCCGCCGTCTGGGTGAGGTTCAGTCCGAGCCCGGCGACGGCGATTGTGCCGTCCCCGCTGCTGGTCTGCTCGATCAGGATGCCGCAGATTTTTTTCCCGTCGATGAGTAAGTCGTTCGGCCACTTAATTCGGGCCTGCGCTCCGGTCAGGGCGAAAACTGCGTCCGCGACCGCGACCGCGACCCAGGTGGTTAGAACGACCGGGCGGCGGATCGCGGGCGGGGGGCGTAACACCACCGACATGAGCAGCGAGCTGCCGGGCCGGCTGACCCAGGTGCGCCCGTACTGGCCGCGGCCCGCGAACTGGTGGTCGGCGATCAGGACCAGTCCGCTCGCGTCCGGGTCCGAAGCGCCGAGCGCCGCGCCGAGCGTGTTGGTGCTTTCGACCGCATCGTAAACGAGCACCCGGCGCCCGATGTGGGCGGTATCGAAGCTCCTCGTTTCGCGGGGAAGGGGGGCGCTCACGACAGGTAATCCAGCCCGATGTCGAGCGCCGGGGCGGAGTGCGTCAGCGCGCCGACGCTGATCCGATCGACGCCCGTGCCGGCAATGTCGCGAACGGTCTCAAGGTTCACCCCGCCGGAGGCCTCGAGCAGCGTCGCGGGATTGGACACGTCGCGGCGTGCGACCGCCGCCCGGAGCTGATCGAGGGTCATGTTGTCGAGCAGCACGATGTCGGCTTTCACCGCGAGGGCGTGTTCCAACTGCTCCAATGTGTCCACCTCGACCTCAACCGGGAGGCCGGCGTTTCCGGGGTACTCCCGGGCGGCCACGACCGCCGCTCGCACGTCGCCGCCGAGGCCCGCGAGGTGGTTGTCCTTGATGAGAATGCCGTCATACAGACCGATGCGGTGGTTCGTTCCGCCGCCGGTACGAACGGCGTACTTTTCGAGCAGCCGCCAGCCCGGGGTGGTTTTACGGGTGTCGAGCACCTGCGCCCGATGCCCGGCCACGGCGTCGAGGTATTTGCGCGTGAGACTGGCGACCCCGCTCAGACGCTGGAGGAAGTTGAGGGCGGTCCGCTCGGCCGCGAGCACCGCTCGCAGCGGCCCCGACACGGTTGCGACCCGTGTGCCGCGTGCGGTGACCGTACCGTCGGGAACGAGTGGTGTGAATTGTAACCCGGGGCTGACATCGCGGCACACCAACGCCGCAACGGGGAGTCCGGCGACAATGCCCGGACCCCGCGCGACAAACGCCGCCGTCGCACAGGTGGATTCGGGGACGGTCGCCAGACTGGTGCGGTCGCCCGTGGGGCCGAGGTCCTCGGCGAGCGCCAGGTGTACGAGTGTGGTGGCGGACTCGAGTTCCGCCGGGGACATTTGCGGAGCGGTCATAAAGGCCATGATACGGCGCCGGCGGTCACGGGCTCATCGGCGCCCCCGGACTCGGCAGTGGCATGCCCGGTGGCATGTGTCCCAGCTCTTCGGCCTTCTCGGCGGCGAGTTCGAGCTGGAGAACCGGGTCCGCTTCCAGGAGGTGCGGCCCGACCCCCGTGCCCGTAATCGGGCCGCTGGTGGGCGCGATCAGTCGGGCGATGGTAACGCGCACCGTGCCCCCTTTGGGCGCTTTTCCAGACTTACCCGATCCCGGCTCGACATCGTCAAGCGTCACCAGCCGCAGCGGATACTGTACGCTGCCCTTTCCGAAGCTCGGCACCCCGACGAGCGTCGCACGGTTGTTGTCCTTGAGTGCCGCCGCGAGTACCTCCGCGGCCGAGGCCGTTTCGGCGTCGATGAGCAGCACGATCGGAACGTCGTGTGCGGCCATGCCGGTCGCGGAGGAGAACGCCCGGTTCGCGACCTCGCCCACCTGACCCTGCGTCGTCACGATGAGGCCAGCCGGGAGCAGCCGCCGGGCGGTTTCGACCGCCGGGAGGAACGACCCGCCGTGGTTGCCTCGCAGGTCGATCACGGCCGCCCGCGCGCCAGCGGTCTTGAGGGCGCTGAGCGCCTCATCGAGGTCCCGTGGGGTGGACGCCTGGAAGTGCCCGATCCGCGTGTACCCGACCGGCTTGTCGGGCAGCATTCGGGTGCCGTACACCGATGGGATCGTAACCGGAATTCGGACCTGAATCTTGGCGTCGTCGTCCGCGCCGCGGAGATCGAGGTGGTGAGCCCCCTCGATCGGCGCCCGCAGCGCCCCTGCGACGGCGGGTAACGTCACCGGATCGATCGTGCGGTTGTTCACCCGCACCACCCGGTCGCCGCGCCGCACGTGCGGGTACGTCAGCGCGAACCACGAGTTCGGGGTCACCCCTTCGATCACCACGGCGTCCTGGATCGCCCCGAGGTACAGCCCGGCCGCGGCCAAGTCGGGCACCGCGTTCGCTTCCGTTCCCGTCGAGGGGGTGAGGAACACCGTGTACTCGTCGAGCCCGCTGCACGCCCCGCTAGCGGCCTCGATGGCCAGGGCCGCGGGCGCTTTGAGCGTGAAGTGGTCCTGGGCGACCGCGATCAAACGTCGCATCCCGGAGCGGGCCTCCTTGTGGTCCGCGATCGGCCGGCGGGTCCAGTGCTCGCGGAGCTGCGCGCGGAACTGTTCGACCTTGTCGGACCGCGGGTTGTCGATGAACGCCTGCTTGAACGCCGGACTGCCGAACGCCCGGTCGAGTTCTTGAATCGCGTGCGCCCACAGGTTCTGGGCGGTCGCCTTATCGCGGTCGGCGTACACCCCGGGGAGCTTTTGGAACACCTCGGCGAGCAGGTCCAGCCCGCCGTCAAGCGGCATCCCGGTGACAAACTGCTGAAACGCCGGGTCGCGGTGCCGGCGGAGCTGCTGCGTGTGCCGGAGCGCGGTGTTGAGCTTTTCCCGTACTTCGATGGCCGAGCGGTCGGCGACGAAGAGCAGGCAGTAGTTGTTGAACGCCGCTTCCCAATCACCGGCTTTTTCGGCCTTTTCGGCCAGATCGCGGAGCTGCGTCGGGGTGGGCTTCGACGATCGGACGGGTGTCGGCTCGGGCGCACCGGAGGCCGGGAGCGGGATCGCAAATGCCGCAAACGCGAGCGTGCCGGCGGCAAGCAACCGGCGGATTGAGGCCCACGCGGTCATTGCGTAATCTCCCTTGTCACGCATTCGGCGGAAGCGTCACGGTCGACATTCGAGGAGAGAAGCGAATGGCCACACGTGAAAAGATCTTAGCCACCCCTGCCGGGTGGAGTCAAAGAAAAGTTCCGCCCTGTTACAGCACCGAAACCATTTCGCGGCCCCCATCAAGGCGCAGAAAACCGGCCGCGCGCGTCACTTGTCCGGGGCCGCGATCGGAGTTACCACAACCGCAGTCCTTTTCGGTACGCGGGGAAGAGTCATGATCGATCCGGTGCGCCAGGGTGTCGTTGCGGGGGCCGGAACGGTCGTCATCAAGGTCGGCACAAACGTTCTCGCCGATCCGACCGGGCGTCTGGACCGGCACCGCATCGATTCTCTCGCGGACCAGCTCCACCGGATCCGCGCAGGCGGCCGAAAGGTTGTTCTGGTGACCTCCGGGGCGATCGGCGCCGGGGTCGGGAAGCTCGGCCTCGGGAGGCGCCCGGCCGACTTGGCCCACCTTCAGGCGTGTGCCGCGGTGGGGCAGTCCGCGCTGATGCAGCTCTACCAAGAGAGCCTGTCGCGGTACGGGGTCCACACCGCCCAAATTCTCCTGACCGCCAGCGACTTCGAGAACCGCGCCCGCTACCTGAACGCCCGCAACACCATTGGGACGCTGTTCGAGTACGGCGCGCTGCCGATCATTAACGAAAACGACACCGTGTCGGTGGCCGAAATCAAGTTCGGCGACAACGACCACCTCGCCGCGATGGTCACGAACCTGCTGCTCGCGCCGCTGCTGGTTCTGCTCACGAACGTGGACGGCCTCTACTCCGACGACCCGCGGAGCAACCCGGGTGCGAAACTAGTGGCAACCGTTCCGAACATTGATGCGTCGGTGACCGGCCTCGCCGCCGCGACGAAAAGCGCGCTGGGCACCGGGGGGATGACGAGCAAGCTCAAAGCGGCCCGGCTCGTTACGGTTGCCGGGGAAGCGGTCATCATGGCGAACGGGGCGCTCGACGGCATTCTGGACCGCGTGTTCGCGGGCGAACCGGTCGGGACGCTGTTTCTCCCCCACGGGGAAGGGGTCTCATCGCGGAAGCGGTGGTTCGGGCTGACGGTGCGGCCGAAGGGGGTGTTTCACCTCGACGCCGGAGCCCGACAGGCCGTTCTGGAGGGGCGGAGCTTGCTGCCGGTCGGCGTCACCGCGGTGGAGGGGGATTTCCGAAAGGGCGACGTGGTATCGATTTGCGACGCGGCCGGCGCCGAAATGGCGCGCGGCCTGACCAACTACCCGTCGGTCGCGGTGGAACGCATCCGCGGGCTCCAGACCGAGCGAATCGCGGCCGTCCTGGGAACCGTTCCGTACCCGGAACTCGTTCACCGCGACAACTTGGTTCTGACGGCGCAGTGAGGTCGCCTGGAACTTGGCAGATAGGAAGTTAGAATGCCCGCGCCGGGTCGTCTCTTTGCCGGAGGCGACGGTGCTTCCTGGTGCCGAACCTGATGATGCCGCAAGGCGAAGCGAATCCCCCGGACCCGCGCGGCTCCGACCGGCGGGCGGAGTTTGAGGCGCTTCACCAGCAGCACAGCCGGGAAGTGTGGGCGCTGGCGTACGCGCGGTGGATGGACTCGGACCTCGCCCTGGACATCACGCAAGAGGCCTTCTTGCGGTTGTGGAAGCACTGGGAGGCCGGGGCCGAGGACATCCAAAACCCCCGGGCGTGGCTGCTGCGTGTCGCGCGAAACCTCGCGGAAGATTACGCGAAAAGTGCGTTCCGGCGGAACGGGACGCAGCCGCCCGAGCTACTGAATGGTGTGCGGTCCTCGCAACCGCTGCCGGCCGACGAGATGGAACGCCAGGAGCAGTTCGCACAACTGCGGGCCGTGCTGGACGAACTGGCCCCCGCGGACCGTGAGATTCTCACCCTGCGCTACGCCCTCGACTACGACGCGAACACGATCGCCGAGCGGCTCAACATCGCCGTCACAGCGGTCCACATGCGCCTGAGCCGTGCGCGACAGCGGCTCGCGGAACGACTCACGACCCACGGAGACTTCGCCCCAGGTGAACCCACGGGCGAAACCCAAGCATGAACACGAACTCTCCCGAGTCGGTGGACGCACTCGACGCGCTGCTGTCCGACTTCTTCAAGGCTCAACTCCCGACCCCGTGGCCGAAGGCGCCCGTTGCTTCGGTTCCGGTCGTTCCGTCCGAGGTGGCTCGTGCCGCCGCGGCGCCCGGAAAGGTACAAGGTGTACCGGCGCGTGACAGCACCGCCCGCGCGCGGTTCACGCTTGCGGCGTCCGTGGCGCTCCTGTTGGGTACCGGGTGGTTCCTTGCGGACGGGGTTCAATCCGGACCGCACACCGGGCGCGGCGCGTCGCCCGATGCCGGTGGTCTGAAGTTCCTCCCCGACAGCGGTGCGTCAGGACATGACCATGCCCCACTGAAGAAGATGGGTGAAGACAAGGCCAAGGGGAACGAGGGCATTAAGATTGACATTGGCGGGATCGAGTAAGGCGCTACTTTCAGTGCTGATCGCGCGTGCCCGTCCGACCGCTAACCGGCGCGGTCGGACGGGCACGCGTTTCGTTTTTTCAGTGCGCGCTGTTACCAGTCGGCGAGGATTTCTCCGGCGCTGGGTGTAACGGCTCCCCAGAAGGTGGCGGGTGCGATGCCGGGGGCCAGTGTACGGACGCTTCCGTCCATGAGTGCCGTCAGCATCCCACTGCGGTGCGGTGTTTGTGGAATCATGCCGTGGCAATCTTCGAGTGCAGGCCGGGTCTGGAACGGTGTGGTGATGGGGGGCAGCACGGTGCCCGGTGGGGTGTCGTTGCGCACTGGCCCGATGGGCAGGAATGCGGGTCCGGACACCGGCGGGTTTCCGCGCGTGATCGGGTACACATCCCCCTCGGTCACGTCGTACCCCGGTGGGCTGGTCATGAATAGCGGCCCGTGATCCGCAAACGATGGGCGACGGAATTGGTTCCCAGCCGAATGCTGCCACCAGATGAAATGAGACTCGTTGCCGGTCGTGCGGCCGCAGTAGGAGTAGTGCTCGCCGAAGGCGATGGTGTTGGAAGTGCCGTCCGGGTAAGACGCCGTGAGCGTGTAACCCATGCGGAACGCCCACGCATTAGCCGCGTAGCTGGTCGGGCCGCTTCTTGCGAAGGTCGGGTCGAAGCTCGGGTCGCCGGGGCTGAGGAAGATGCGGACGAACAGGTCGGTCTGGCCTGGCTGGGAATGGTATACCTTTTGGTACAGGGCGCCCTCCTCAACGAACGGAAGGATTGCGCCATGCACGTTCTTGTTCGGGTTCGGCCCGCTCGGGTCGCCGTTGAGAGCCGGGACGCGATCGCTGTTGGTTGAGGCAAAGTTGTGCAAGGCCATCTGCATCTGCCGCAGGTTGTTCGTGCTCCGCATTTTCACGGCAGTATCACGGACCCGCTGAACGGCAGGCAGCAGCAGGGCGATCAGAACGGCGATGATCGCTATGGCGACGAGTAACTCGAGGAGCGTAAAACCGCTTTTTCGAGGCATAGCACATCCTACTTGAATGGTTGCCGGGAAAGACCGGTTTAGCGTCGCTGAACCGGTCTTTCCCGGATGCTCAATCGTGGCCGAGCCGAGATCGCTCGTTGAATGCCCGACACAGCCAGCCACCGTAACTCAAATATCGATATCAGGTTGGAGCAAGCGGGTGATGGTGTGTCATTTGTAATTATAATTTAATATTTTGATTTGCGTGCTTTCTATGTTATCGGTAATTGCTCGTTATTTTTGGTCGCTCTGCTACTCTGGTGCAGTTGCATGTGACGCGATCGGGCATTTGATGGGTGAGGAGAGGTGTCGGACTCGAGCGTAACTTCAGTAGGGTTGTGGAGCAAGGTAAAATAGCAACAAGGCGAACGCCACGATAATGAAATGTAATTTTGTGCGAAATTGTAAGTTCTATTGTGATTGATTTCCTGTCCCAGTCGCGCTGTACTTCGCAATTCGCTCCTGAAGCGGTGTCGCACGGCCGGTGCCCGGACACCCGCATTCCGCGCCTTTGTGCAAGTTAACTAGACAACAGCGCGCCGTGTCCCTTACCATGTCAGTAAGAGAGCGTTGCCTCACGGCGCCGTGCGCCGCACATTTTGTCGCTTACTGATGGAGCTTGTGTTGATTCCCCCTACTGACGGGGACGATTGGACCGTTCCCGATTCCGACACCCCTCCCACCCCAGTTCCGGCCGAAGACTTCGGTGCCGACGAACCGGTTGACGAACTCAACCCCGACGAACTCGCGACCGAGCCAAGGTTGGACGCCGAAGAGGGTGAGGACGAAGAGGTCGGCGATCCCGCGGACGATCCCGACCACGAAGCCGCGCCGCCGCCGGAAGTGGACCCGGCGATGGTGTTCGCCGACCTGAAGCTGATGCGCCCGCTCATGGACGCGATCACCGCCGCGGGTTACAAGAACCCGACGCCGATTCAGGAAAACGTGATCCCACCCGCCCTCCGCGGGAAAGACGTGATCGGGCAGGCCCAGACGGGCACCGGCAAGACCGCCGCGTTCCTCATCCCGTTCCTCAACCGCTGGCGCCCGCACACCCTCAAGGGGCCGATCGGGGTCGTGATGACACCGACGCGGGAACTCGCGCTCCAGATCGCCAACGAGGCCGAAAAGCTGGCGCCCAGCAAGCGGTTTCGCTGCGTGCCGGTCTACGGTGGCACCGGGATGCAGCGACAGCTCGACGGGCTCGCCCGCGGCTGCGATCTGGTCGTGGGCACCCCGGGCCGGATGCTCGACCACCTCCAGCGCGGGTCGATGTCGCTGTCGCAGGTCCGCTACGCCGTACTCGACGAAGCCGACCGGATGCTCGACATCGGGTTCCGTGACGACATCGAGCGGATTCTGAAGCGGTGCCCGACGGAGCGGCAAACGCTCCTCATGTCCGCGACGGTCCCGGACTCGATCAAGCGGCTCGTGAACCGCTACATGCGCGACCCGGTTCACCTGCACATGATGCCCGAGAAGCCGACGGTGGACAAGATCCGCCAGAGCTACTTCACGGTGGACCAGGACCGGAAGTTCGAGCTGCTGAAGCGGGTCATCGAGCGCGAGAAGCCGCGCCAGTGCCTGATCTTCGTGGAGCGCAAGCGCTGGGCGGACAACCTGTACCGCGACCTGAAGCGGGCGGTGCCGAAGGCCGCGGTGATCCACGGCGACCTGCCGCAGTCGCAGCGCGAGAAGATCATGGCCGCGTTCCGCACGGCCGACATCAAGTACCTGATCGCGACGGACGTGATGAGCCGCGGGATCGACGTGAGCGGGCTGTCCCACGTCATCAACTACGACCTGCCGATGGACATCGAGAACTACGTCCACCGGATCGGCCGCACCGGGCGCATCGGGAAGGACGGCATCGCCATCTCATTCGTGCTGCCGGAGCAGGGCGAGCACCTCACCAACATCGAGATGATGATTAACCGGCTCATCGAAGAGGACCGGGTCGAAGGGTTCGAGTCGGCGGCGCCGCGTGCCAGCCGGCCGGCAGCCGAGGTGAAGGTGGTGTTTTCGGGTTGGGAGGCCGCGAAGGAAGAGAAGCCCGCGACCGACGACGACGGCTGGGGTTCTGATGACGCGCCGCCGCAATCCGGCGGCGGGAACGATCCGAAGAAGCCGCCGTTCGGCCGCCGAGGCAAGAAGTACAGCCAGCGGCTGTGATGCCGCGCATTCCTCCTGCCTTGCTGCTCGTGTCGCTTGTAATCAGGCGATACGAGCGATCAGCAATTGCAACCAACTTGGAGCGAGTCGGAGGACAGGCGTGCGGATTCCGCTTTGGGTCGTCGCGCTGATCGCCGTTACGTTGGCCGTTGCGGCGGTGATTCTTCGGTCGATTCCCTACGGGTTGATTCTTCCGCTCATCGTCGGCTGGCTTGCGGGGCGGTTCGTGTCCACCACATCTCACTCCGCTCGATCGAAACAAGTCGTTGTCATGGCAACTGTTTGGGCGACCGCACTTGGACCCATTAGCGGATTCATTGCGGTGCCCGCACAGCTCATGCTCGTTGGCATCGGGGTATACGTCATTCTTGCTGACGTTTAAGTCCCCCGCGATTAAACGTGCAGTTCGGCCGTTTTCCCCAAGACGCTTGCGTAACGCGCGCGGATCGGCGCCACGTGTTCGCCAACGAACTCTTCGACCTGTTCGGGTGAGCGGCCGACGAACAGCTTCGGATCGGTTACCGCGCCGAAGTCCACTTTCTTGAACGCTTCGCTCTTATCAGCCTTCAACAGCGCGAATAGCTCCGCGGGCGAGCCCTCGCCCGATTTCACACGAGCTGTGACCGCGTGACTGTGTTGGCGCACGATCTCGTGAACCACCTGGCGGTCTTCGCCGGCCTGGACCGCCGCCATCATCAGGTTTTCGGTCGCCATGTATGGCAGGTACTCGCGCACGTTCTTGGCGACGATCGGCTTGTTCACGACCAGCCCGCGCCCGGCTTCGCTCTTCTGGGTGAGTACGTTCAAAGCGATTCGGAGCACCGCGTCGGTGGCAAGGAACGCTTGCGGGATGTACAGCCGGCGGCACGCACTGTCGTCCAGCGTCCGCTCGAACCACTGCGTTGAGGCGGTGTCGGCGGCCATCGCGGGCAGGCCCGAAATGAACCGCGCGAGGCTGCACATCCGCTCGGCCCGCATCGGGTTCCGCTTGTACGCCATCGCGCTCGAGCCGATCTGCTCGGCCTCGAACGGTTCGTCCACTTCCTGGCGGTGCGCCAGCAGTCGCAGATCGGTGCCCCACTTGTGGGCGCTCTGAGCCAACCCGTTCAGCGCGTCGAGGATTTGCGTGTCGATTTTGCGCGAGTAGGTCTGCCCCGTGACCGGGAAGACCCGGTCGAAACCCATCTTTTTCGCGACAAGTGCGTCCAGCCGGCGGACCTTCTCGTGGTCGCCGTTGAAGAGCGCGAGGAAGCTGGCCTGGGTGCCGGTGGTGCCCTTCGCGCCGCGGAACGGCAACTCGTCGCGGCGGCGCTCGAGTTCCTGAAGATCCAGTACGAAGTCGAACAGCCACAGCGTCGCACGCTTGCCCACGGTGGTGAGCTGAGCGGGCTGGAAGTGCGTGAACCCGAGCGTCGGCTCGTCTTTCCAGGTGGTCGCGAAGGTCGCGAGCGCGTCGATCGCGCAGGCGAGGGATTCGCACAACTGGTTCAGCCCCTCACGCATCAGAATGAGATCGGCGTTGTCGGTGACGTAGCAGGACGTGGCGCCGAGGTGGACGATATCCCCGCAACCCGGGGCCACGTCTTTCAGCGCGTGGACCTGTGCCATCACATCGTGGCGCAGGCGCTTCTCGTGGGCCGCGGCACGCTTCAGATCGATGTCGTCAAGGTGCGCGCGAAGCTCGTCGAGTTTGGCGGGCGTGATGCGCGGCTGCCCGTCGTCGCCGAGCAGCCCCAACTCGGCTTCGGCTTCCGCCAGCGCGAGCCACAGCCGCCGCCACGTGCGGAACTTCCGCAGCGGTCCCCACCGCTCGGCCATCTCGCTGGAGGCGTACCGGCCGATCAGCGGGTTGTCGTACACGTCGTTCGTTTCGTTCATGACTTGAGAAATTCTGCCCGTCCGGGGCGCGCTCGTTGGCGTGGGTGTGGCACGCGCGGTGCGAGCGCCCGAGGCGTGCCAACGCATCAGATCCGCAACATATTGTAGGATTTTGGGCCGTTCCGTCCGAGCCGCGGCGGCGCCCGCCGCGGCGGTGGGGTAAGCTCCAGCAGACAGGACGTTCGGAGCGTGGACCGCGCACCGACTGTCGCACGACGAGTTCACGGAGGATCGACTCATGCGCACACCGCACACACGGTTGGGCGTCGCGGCGCTGGCCGTCGCGCTGTTCGCCGGCGCCGCGCAAACGGCTGCGGCCCAGCAGCCGCCCCCGCCGGCGTTCTACACCATGCCGACCCCGCAGCCGCGGCTCGACTTCCCGCAAGGGCCGGAGCCGCAGCTCCCGCGGATGTTCTACTACCCGTACTACTACTTCCCGCACAGCTACTGGCCGCAGAACAGCCCGCAGTGGCCCGAGCCGAAGGGGCACCCGTACGTCCGCCCGCCGGCGTATCAGGCGTACCCGGCGTTCAAGGAGCCGGGCTGGCGCTACGAGCTGTGGACCCCGATGAAGTACCACCGCGGGAACCACTTCTGGCTGGACCAGTTCTAAGAAATGCGGAGCGCGGAATTTGGAACGCGGAGTGAAGACTAAAGGCACAGGATGAGACCACTGCCTTTGGTCTTCACTCCGCGCTCCGCATTTGGGTCAGTGTGAATGCACCTTTTTGAAGTGCTCGGCGACCTTTTCCATCATCACGTGCCAGCCGCAGTCGTCGCACGGGGGCACCGCCGGGTAGCATTTTGTGCAATACAGCGGGCCGCCGTTGAGGAACTGCTCGATCCGCGCCTTGTCAGCAGGCACCACGCCGTTGGGTGACAGCGGGAAGGCGACCGACGTTTTGCACTTCTCGCACGGCCGCGCCGAGTTGTGCTCGATCACGTGCTCGAAGTGGTTGTGGAGCCCCGCCGGCACGACGCCCGACCCGGTGCAGAGCGGGCACGTCATGTTGAACTGGGCCAGGATCGCGCGGCGGATGAACTCGCTTTTGTTCGGCAGATTGTCGAGGAACTTGGCGAGGTCGTCGTCGACCTTGAAGGCGACGATCTGCGATTTCTCCGTCTTCTCTTTCTTGTCCTTCGCCATCTCGTCCCCTCGCGTGCCGTATTACGGCATCTTACGCGAGCGGAAGGGAACGCCCAAGCGGTAATGCGGCGCGTGCGGCCCCCATTACCTCCTGCGGCCCGGCATTTTCGCTTCGGTAATCGCGCCGTCCTTGGTGCCGACGATCTCGAACTTCATCCGGCCCGCGGCTTTGACGCTGGTCAGCCCTTTCAGAACCACTTCGTACTTAATTTCCTTTGGTTTGCCGTCTTCGTCGTTGGTCGTGAACTTGGTCTTCTCGGAGATCTGATACGTTTTGGTCGCGTCTCCCTCCTTGACGGTCACTTCTTTTTTGTCTTTGTCGAATTTGACGAGTGTGACTTCCCCCGCGACACCGAGGCCGGCGACGAGGGCGAGGAAGGCGAGGGCGAGCAGGAGCTTTTGCATGGGTCGGTCCCCGTGGGCGGGCGGTGCCGCCGGTGACAGTCTCGAAGGTATTGAACGCGCGCCGCTCCCGCAGGTCAAGCGGGGGAGGCGCCCGCACGCGATCCGCGCGCATTCCCGACCGCCCGGTTCCGTCAGCCGGACGCGGCGTGGTATTATCAACTTGTACCTCACGTATCCGGTTCCGTAGCCAGGAAGGTGAACTCATGTCCGTGTCCGCGCGGGTTGGTCGTTCGTGGCACCGCGCGCTTGCGGCGCTCGCGGGGCTGTTCGCCGCGTTCGCGGTCGGGGTCGCACAACCCCCTGTCGAGGTCGAGGACCCCAAGGGCGGGCTGAAAAAGCGCGTCGTGGTGGAAGACGACCCGGTCGCAAAAGCGAAGGACGAACCCGCCGCCCCGACCACCCCGCCCGATGTGCGGCTCGACGAACTGGTCGCCGGGGCGGACGGAGCCAAGCACCCGGCCATCAAGGCGCTGTTCCAGCGCAATCGCATCCCGTTCGACCGGCTGACCACCAAATCGGCCACGATGCAGATCCGGCCCATCCCGCTGGCCCGCGGGGAGCGGTTACCGCTCACGTTCGGGGTGCAGGAGTACGATCGCGAGGGGCGCCCGACCGACCCACAGGGCATCAACTCGACGGACGTGCGCAAGGTCGAGTATTTCGAAGAGATCGTGGTTGCGGAGGCGAACCAAGTACTCGCCGCCAAGCCACTCGGTACGGCCAATGGTCCGGATGGCTGGACGGCGACCGAGCAACTGGACGCCGCGGAACGGCTCCTGGCCGCGACCCTTCGGTTCCACGACTACGCCCGCACCCGCAACATCCGCCGCGGTCGCGGCTGGGACGACTTCCGCAAACCCCTGTTCGAGCGGCTCCGTGAGGTGCGGCTGCTGCTGCTTAAGAACGCCGTTGCGGGCAATAATTGGGACCGGGTCCGCGAACTTGGCACGCTGGTGATGGCCGCGTACCCGGGCGACACTGCCGTGGCCGCCGAGGTGGCCGTCGCCCGGGTGTCGGAGACGAAACGGCTGCTCGCGTCCGAGGCGCACTTCGACCACGTCAAGGCGAAGGAGCTGCTCGACGAGTTCGAGGCCAGTTACCCGGGCGCCGGCGGCGCCGCCGTCAAGGCGATCCGCAGCGAACTGACCCAGCGTGCCCAGGCCGCGTTCGCCCGGGCGCGCGACAAGAAGGCCGCCAACGACCTCACCGCCGCGCGGGACGCGCTCACCCGCGCGGCCGCGCTGGACCCCACGGTCCCCGGCGTGCGGGAGATGCAACGGGAACTGAAGACCGGCTACCAGACGCTCTCGGTCGGGGTGCGGCAGTTCCCGGAACAGATGTCGCCTGCGACGGCGCGGCTGGACAGCGAAAAGCAGGTCGTCGAACTGGTGTTCGAGGGGGTGCTGGCGGAGGTGCCGGACGACAACGGCGCGACGCGGTACCAGCCCGGCGCCGCCGTGCTGTCGCCGCACGTGGTTCCTGGCGGCCGTGAGTTCCTGCTCCGGGGCTTCGACGCCTCGGCCACCGGGCGCTACGGGTTCGAGTCCCATGACCTCGTCAGCACCCTTAAGCTGATGGGCAAGCGGCCCGAAACGTGGAACTCTTACGCGCTCCCCTGGTTCGACGGGCTGCCGACCCCGAAGGACAACGTTGCGGCGCGGGTGGCGTTCAAGCAGGGGCACCCGGACCCGCGGTCGCTGCTCACGTTCAAGCTGCTCCCCGGTCGGTGGATGGAGGGGAAGGGGATGGCCGTGGACGACGCCGGGTTCGCCGAGGCCCCGCTCGGCACCGGGCCGTTCAAACTTCAGCCCGGCGCCCGGGGCGACGGCACCGCGCCGCGCGAACTGGTGTTCGTCGATAACCCGCTTTACGGGCGCTGGCGCGACCGCGCGAACCAGCCGTTCATTAAAGAAGTCCGGCTCATCGAGGTGGCCAAGATCCCCAACCTCGTTGAGGCGTTCCAGCAGGGCCGCCTGCACGTGCTCACGGACGTGCCCACCGCGGACCTGGAGAAGTACCGCGCGCAGCTCTCCGGGCGCGCGCAGGACTACACGGCGGTGAACGGCCGCCGCGTCCACATCCTGGCGCTGAACCACCGCCGCCCGGCGCTCCAGAGCAAGATTCTGCGCCAGGGGCTGATGACGGCCATCGATCGCGAGCGAATCCTCACCGAGGTGTTCCGCGCCGGGCGGCCCGAGTTCCACCGCGCGCAAACCGGCCCTTTCCCCCCCCAGAGCTGGGCCACCACCAAAGGTCCCACCGGGCAGACCGTGCCGCTCGTGAACCGTGACCTCGCGCTGACCCGCATCCGCAACTACCTTTTCGACATGGGCGCGAAGGCCGAACTCACGCTCCTGTACCCGGACGGCGACCCGCAGGCGGCGCTGGCGTGTCAGAAGATCAAGGAGCAGGTCGAAGGGCTTTTCAAGGACGCGCCGGGGCGCAAGCTGACGATCGCGCTCGAACCGCTCTCGCTACGCGAGCTGCTGGTGCGGGTGGAGGACGAGCACCGCTACGACCTCGCGTACGTCCCGTTCGACTACCCGGACGACTGGTACCCGTTCGCCCTGGGCGGGATGCTCGACCCGCTGGCGGCGGAGCGCGGCGGGCGCAACTGGACCGGGTTCCAGGCCAAGGGGACCGGCGCCGACGACAGCGACTCCCGGCTCGGGCAACTGCTGAACGAGCTCCGCGCGTACCGCGCGTTCGGTCCGCTCGCCGAGAAGACCGTGGAGGTGCAGAAGCTGTTCAACGAGTGCGTCCCGTTCGTCCCGCTGTGGCAGCTCGACCGGCACATGGTGGTCCACAACAGCGTGAAAATTTACACCGACGATTCCGACACGCCGATCAGCCCGCGGGCCTTGAACCAGACGACGCTGTTCCAGGGCGTCGCGCGGTGGCGCCTGGAGTGAGCCCGCGTTCGGACGGGAGCAATCCGTCGCCGCGATCCGGACCGCGCGAAGGCCGCGTGCGTCAGCAGCCAGCGACGCATGACCTTGGGAGCGACGGCGCTGGTTTTGAGGAGCGATTTTTACGCCCCGGCGTTCCGCCGCGTGTCGGGCGCGGTAAGATGTGGAGATCACACGCACACGCTCGCGCCTGACATCCGAGGGGTCGTCCGATTAACAACCTCACCGACCTCGCTGCGCTGGTGCAGCGCGAGCGCGAGGAGCTTCTTACGAAGTGGCGCGAGCGGGTCCGCAAGCTCCCATCAGCCAAGCACCTCGACACCCCAACACTGAACGACCACATTCCGGCGTTTCTCGACGAGCTCGCCGCCGTGCTCCGCACTCGGTCCGACGAGTCGGTTCACGAGGCCGGTTGCGAGGGCACGGCCCCGATCCACGGCGCGCAGCGTGCGGACAACGGGTTCGACATCGTCGAGGTGGTGGCCGAGTACAACATCCTCCGCGAGTGCGTTTACGAACTGGCCGAGGCGGGCGGGAAGCCGCTGGTCGGGCGCTCGGCTCACATTGTGAACCGGGTGATCGACGGCGCGATCGGGTCGGCGGTCAAGACCTACGCCACCCAGAAGGCGCTCGAGGTCCAGCGGCGGCGCGAGGAGTACCTCGCGTTCGTCGCTCACGACCTGCGCACCCCGCTCGGCGCCATCTCGCTTGCCGCGGGGGTGCTAGAACTCAAGTTCGCGACCAACGAAGCGGGCACGCAAGTCGGTCGGATGGTGAAGACCCTCCGCCGCAACGTCCTACAGCTTGGCGCTCTCGTGGACAAAGTTCTCGACGAGAACACCAACCTCCGGACCGAAGTCGGGCTCAAACTCGAGCGGCGCGAGCTCGATCTGTGGCCCCTGGTGGAGGCGCTGGTTCACGACCTGCACCCGGTCGCCGGGACCGACAGCACCAAGCTCTTCAACGAGGTGCCCGAGGACCTAGTCGTCTACGCCGACGCCGACCTGCTGCGGCGGGTCTTCCAGAATCTGATCGCGAACGCCATCAAGTACACGCCGTTCGGGGACGTGTCCATCTCGGCGCGGGCGGTCGAGGGCGGCTTCGAGTGCGCGGTGCGGGACACCGGCGAGGGGATCCCCGCCGACCGGCTGGACAAGGTGTTCGAGCCGTTCGAGACGGACCCGAACAAGCAGGGCGGGGTCGGGCTGGGCCTCGCGATCGTCAAGACGTTCATCGAGGCCCACGAGGGAACGGTCAGCGTCGAGAGCGTTGTCGGGGCCGGTTCGACGTTCCGGTTCACCCTCCCTGCGAAGCCGAAGTGACCGACGCGCTCGGTTCCGACCGCAAAACCGCGGTCGCTACTTCGTGGTTTCGAACGAGTCGAGGAACTTGGTCGCCGCGTCGGTTGTTCCGAAGCCCTTAGGCCCGCCGGCGAAGACGATGAAGACGCGCGAGTCGGCGAGGATGATGCGGGCCTTGATCTTGGCGCCGTCCTTATCGACTAGCACCTCGCGACCGGGGTACTTGGCGGCCCCGTAAGTGATCTCCTTCGAACTCTCCACCTTGCCGCCGCTGGTTTTCACCATTCCGGCCTCGATGCCGTCGAATACCGCCTTCGGCGGAGCTTTCGCGCCTGCGGGCAGGTCCACGTACATCACGGTGAAGGAGTTCTCCTTGTCGTCCTTCGCGCTCGTCACCTGCATGTCGAGCGCGCCGGCCTTCTTGGCTTCGGTCTTCACCGTGAGGCCGCTCGGGAACCGGGCCGTGAACTTGCCCTCGTTCGAGGCGTACTTCTCGTCCGCCCCGCTCGCCGCGAGGCCCGCGGCGCCCACTACCACCAGAGCTGCCAGAGCGTTTCGCATGTCGTTGTCCCGTTCGCGCACAGGGTAAGAGGTCCGGTCAGTCCGCGGAGCCGTCGAACAGCGGGCGAATCACCTGGCCGCGGTTCAGTTGCACCGGCCGGTTCAGCCGGTCGCGCACGTCGGCGTGCGGGTCGACACCGAGCGCGGAGTACACGGTCGCGCCGATGTCGTCCGGCGAGTACGGGGCGGTCACCGGGTACGCGCCGTTCTTGTCACTCTTACCGATCACGGCACCGGGCACCACCCCGGCGCCGGCGAAGAGCCCGCTGAAGCACGGCGCCCAGTGCTCGCGGCCCACCTCTTTGTTGATCTTCGGCTCGCGCCCGAACTCCCCGAGCATCATCACCAGCGTGTCGTCGAGCAGCCCGCGCGCGGTCAGGTCGTCGAGCAGGGCGGAAACGGCCGTGTCGAGCGGCGGGAGCAGATCTTTTTTGAGCCGGTTGAAGATGTTGCCGTGGCTGTCCCAGTTCTGAACGCGGCCCATGTTGGCCTGCACCACCGGAACCCCGGCCTCGACCAGCCGCCGCGCGAGCAGGCACGACTGCCCGAACGCGTGTCGCCCATACCGGTCGCGGACGGCCGCGGGTTCCTGGTCCAGGTCGAACGCCCGGGCCACCTTCCCCGATGTCAGCACGCTGAGGGCTTGGTGCTGTTGGTCGGTGAGCTTTTTCGTTTCCCCGGCCTCCGCGAGCCATTTGCGCTGGTCGTTGACGGCCGACAGCAGGGCCATCCGGTCGCGCAGGTCGTTGACCTCCAGGCCCGCGGACGGCCGGAGGTTGTCCACCCGGAAGTCCCGGCGGTTCGGGTCCTGGGTGATCTGCATCACGTCGTGCTTCGGCCCGAGGAACCCGGCGTACTGGCCGGGCCAGAGGAGCGGGCCTTCCATCAGGTACGTCGGGAGGTTCACCCCGCACGGGGTGCCCTCCGGCGCGCCGCGGAAGTAGCTCCGCCCGGCCGCGTAGTTCGGGAAGTCGTCCCGAGAGGCGATCTTGTCGAAGAACGCGCCGGGCTGCACGTTCCCGGTGAGCACGTGGTGCGTGGCGACGAGGTGGTTGTTCTCGCGGTGCGCCAGCGACCGCACAACGGAGTACAGGTTCGACCGGGCCGCGAGCTTGGGCAGGTGCTCGCTGGCGAGCAGGCCGGGCGTCCTGGTCCGGATGGTCTGGTACTCGCCGCGGATCTCGGGCGGGGCGTCGGGCTTCGGGTCGAAGGTTTCGTGGTGGCTGGCGGCCCCGGTGAGGAACACGATCAGCAGCGACTTCGGCCTCTTCGCGGGCGTCGTTCCGTTCGACCCGGCGCGGGCGAATGACGACAGACCGACACCCAACAGGCCCGAATAGCCGACCTGCAAGAGTTCGCGCCGCGTAACGCCGATGGGGTGGGGGGTGGGCATGAGCGGACCTTGAAGAGCAGGGCGGTGGGGCGGAGGGAGGCGGGAGACCCAATTAGAGCATCTGGCACGCCGGGGGCAAGTGCGATCGTCTCAAGTGCCGGCAGTTCAGGCACTTTTTCGCCGTTGTTCGCGTTCCTTCAATCCCTTTCGGATATCGGCTTCGAGCACCTCACGGTTCGGCAAAGCCGAGTCGAGCTGGCTCAGCCACGGGTGCATCTGGCTGTAAGGTTTGTCAGCAGTTGCGTCCGATTGGCCGACAATTAAGATATGTCGGAATACCTCAATGGGTTTGCTGGACTGTGTCCGGAAATCATTGAACACAGACCATGCGACTATAATCACATCGGCAATGAACGATTCTACGTTCAGAACGCGAGCGCATTCGACTTCGGCCAGATGGTGTTCGGGGCGGAAGTGAACGAAGAGGGCGCCGCGCGTTTTCTGTTGCTGAACCAGTTTGCCCGCGCCATGGACATGCGCAAGACCGTTCCGCGTCGCCCACAACCATTCCGCCTCGTACTTCGGGTTCAATTTCGTGAGGTAGTTCTCGACGGTCAGTTTAAAATCGGCGGGATCGCCGTTACCGGTACGCAGGTAACCGAGGTGGTCGAGGGCACACAGCCCGAGGGTCGTGGCGCCGATTAGAGCACCGCCATCCAGGGCACGCAGCATGTCCCCGACAGCGGTATCGAAGAAACGCTTCTTGAGGATTTCGAGTTCGCGCGAGGCGTGACGAATACTGGCCCAATCGACTCGCGCGACGAGTCCCCTTTCGCTTGATTCAACGATGCCTTCCGTCAGCAGCGGGTCGGCGTTGCCCTCGTCGTCCGCGTCGTCGGTGTAGAGGCGAACCACCGCACCGGCACGAAGTTCGGTTTCAGTGGCGGCCAGGTCGCGCCGCGAGCCCGCGGTGTCGAGCCGGATACGACCCTCGTCGTCGAGGTTCTGAAAGTCCGCGTAGATCCGGCCGGCGTACATCGCTCGCCTCATTTCTTCCGGTTCGGGTTCCGTTGGGTGGGCCGAAACAGCAGGCTCGCTTGCTCGGGCGTGATGCCCCGCAAGGTTGCGTGCGTCGGGTTTCCTTTACGTGGGGTCGGTAGCACATCGCCACCCGCAGCGCGGATCGCGCCGACGGTTGTCACCCCGATGTGGTTGTGCGGAATACCCGGATATCCGGTCACTGTGTTCGCAGCCGTTAGTTCGTTGACGCTCAGTCCGGCGGCAGCATTCACTGACACACCGTCCAGCACCTCGCCTTCATCGATTGTAACACCGGAACCGTTCGCAAAGCTATCGGGGAGGTTCTGTCCTCCCCGAATCACAAGTGCGTCGTCGGGCAGTGGGGCGATGTTCATTGAGGCACTCCGGCTGTTACAGCGTCGGGCCGATCGACCACGGGGCGAACTCCTCCTCGCCCACGCCGTTCAGCTCGCTCTTGGTGCGCTCGCCGCTGGCCACCGACAGCACCTTTTCAAAGATCTCTTGCCCCACGGCCTCGACGGACGCCCCGGTGAGCACCTTGCCGGCGTCGATGTCCATGTCGCCGATCATGTGCGTGTACAGCGGCGTGTTGGTCGCGACCTTCACGCACGGGGCCGGTTTGCACCCGAACACGCTGCCGCGCCCGGTGGTGAACACGCACACGTTCGCCCCGCCCGCCACGATCCCCGTCATGCTCACCGGGTCGTAGCCCGGCGTGTCCATCACCACGAACCCCTTCGCCGTGACCGGCTCGGCATAGCGGTACACGTCCACCATCGCGGTCGTGCCCGCCTTCGCGATGGCCCCGAGCGACTTTTCGTAGATGGTGGTGAGCCCGCCCTCCTTGTTGCCGGGCGAGGGGTTGTTGTTGATCTCCGCCCCGAACATGGAGGTGTACCACTCCCACCACTTGATCCGCTCGACCAGCTTCTCCCCCACCTCCTTCGACACCGCCCGGCGGGTGAGGATGTGTTCGGCCCCATAGATCTCGGTCGTTTCGCCCAGAACGCTGGTCCCGCCCTGCTGAACCATGAGGTCGCTGGCCACCCCCAGCGCGGGGTTCGCGGTGACGCCGCTGTTGCCGTCCGAGCCGCCGCAGTTGGTCCCCAGGATCAGGTGCTTGGCTGGGAGCTGGACGCGGCGCACGTCGTTCACCCGCGGGAGCATCTCGGCGACGGCCTTTACGCCGGCTTCGACCGTCTTGCCGATCCCGCCGCACTCCTGGATCGACAGCGCCAGCGGGGTGCCCTTCGAGCCGTCCAGCTGCAGCAGGTCGAGGCGCTCGTTGTTGATGAGGTGCGACGCCTGCACGATCTCGCAGCCCAGCCCCACGAGCAGGTACGCCGCGACGTTCGGGTGCCGGGCGAAGCCGGCCAGCGTCCGGTCGAGCTGCTGGTGGTCCGGGCCGTCGAACTGCATCCCGCAGCCCTGCCGGTGGACGATCGCGATGACGCCGTCCACGTTCGGGTAGTCCTTCAGCAGCCCGAGCTGGCGGACCCGGTCGGCGATGTACTTGCTGGTGCTGGCCGAGCAGTTCACGGTGCTGATGACCGCGAGGTAGTTCCGGGTGCCGTACCGCTGGTGGTCGGCTTTACCCGGGCCGCGGTCGTACCCCATGAAGGTGCGGTACTCGGCCGGCGGCGGGAGCGGGGCCGGGATCTGGCTCGCGTGGGCGTAGTCGCGCTCGAACGCGCCGGCGCTGACGTTGTGGACGTGGACGTGCTCCCCTGGTGCGATTGCCCGACCGGCGAACCCGATCACCTGGCCGTACTTGCGGATCGGGTCGCCTTCTTTGACTGCCACGAGCGCGAATTTGTGGCCCATCCCGATGCCTTTCGGGAGGGTGAAGGTGCCGGAGTCGAAGAGGAAGGTGGTGTTGGCGGGGATCGGCTTGCGCGCCACCGCGACGTTGTCTTGGGCGCGCAGGTGGACCGCGAAATCACTGATCGGAACGGCCATCGGAGTTGGTTCCCGGCGGGGTGAGAGACTTCTCTTCACACTACCGGAAACCGCCCGGCTCGGGCAGATGAGGTTGCGCCGCGGCGGCCCGCATCAGTCGAGCTTGATTTCGAGACTATCGGTGCTCGGGGTGACGGTGTACTTGAGCCCGGATGTCTCGGGGTTGCGGTACTTCTCCGGGATCGTGGCCGGCGTCGGGCCTTTCAGGGCCGACGCGGCCTTCGGGTCCGACGAGCCGCTGCCGCCGGGCGAGGACTGAACGCCCACCTTGATGTCACCCGGAACCACGTCGGTCATGATGAACTTGCCGCCCGGCTGAACGACCGCTGCGGAGTAGGCGCCGTCAGCGCCAACGAACTGGAGGATGCCGGATTCGAGAGGCTGGCCCTTGTAGGTGACCGTTCCGTTGACGGTGATCTTCTTCACCCCCTGCGAGCAGCCGAGGAGGGCGGAGACCAGCAGGCAGGCGAAACCGAGGCGGAAAACGAGGCGGGGCATGGAGAGTTCACTCGGGGGAGAGAGCGGAATGAGGTGGCCCCGCCCGGTCCGATCGGGCGGGGCCGACAGGCGGTTACCAGTCGCCCAGGACGAGGCCGTCCTTGGGCCACAGCGCCCGGACCCAGGTCGTCGGGCTCACGGACGACGGCACCGTGCGGACGCTGCCGTCCATCATGCCCACCACGCACCCGGCGGCGTCCATCGCCTGGACGAAGTACGGGTTGCAGGCCGCCGGGGTCGGAACGTTTTGCGGCACCGCGGCGGTCGAGGTAGTGATCGGGGTGCAGGCCGAGTAGTCCCCCTGCGCCGTGCCCTGCATCCCGCTGCTCATCAGGCGGGTGTCGAAGTACGGCCCGCGCTCCCAGCGCCACGGGGTCCGGTACGCCCACAACTTGTGGAAGTAGTTGTTCGGGGACGCGCCCGAGGTGGTGTCCGGCTCGCCGAGGCCGCACTTACCGTACTGTTCTGCGAACCCGACCGTGTTCGAGGTGCCGTCGGTGATCCCCACGAGCGTCATCTTGGACACGGTGTTGCCGCTGCACGGGACGCCGAAGATGGCGTGGTTCATCCCGTAGTTCGAGATGCCCCACGTGCCGCCGTTCGATTCCTTCCAGACGTCGATCGGGTTCGAGGGGTCGCGCGGGGAGATGAACATCTTGAGCTTCACCGTGCCGGCGTTGTTCGGGCTCCCCTCCCACACGCCGCCGTTGGTCTGGCCCATGTTGTAAAGGGGCGACTGCTCCAGGTACGGCAGCAGGAAGTAGTAACCCGAGGCGTAGTTCTTGTTGGCCGCCACCACGTCCGCCAGCGGCGGGACCGAGGACATCGCGTCGTGGTAGCTGTGAACAGAAAGGGCGATCTGCTTGACGTTGTTTGTGCTCTGCATCCGGGCCGCGGCGGAGCGAACCTTCTGCACGGCCGGCAGCAAGAGCCCGATCAGAATCGCGATGATAGCAATAACAACCAACAGCTCAATCAGCGTGAAACCACGCTTTGAGCGCACAATCGGGAGAGACATGTCACGAACCTCGAACCTGAAAAGAGATGAGAGCGGGGTGAGTCAGCCCCGACTATGAAAATACCCTAATGAGACGAGAGAACAAGTCGGAATCGCACTTTTCCAGAGGGAAAAGCGGATGACGTTGAGGTGCCACCAAACAAACACACTGCTGGGCCGGGTGCTACAAACGCTTTACCGTTTGCCCTGTTGTTAAGCAGTAGGCCGAACTCCGTGATCGTGTTTTATAGCGTGCCGGCTGCATCTCGGATGGGCGATGCTATCCTTTTAAATCAGTGGGTAATATCGCCGAAAAGCAATGGCACCGGCCACTAACAACTGGGCACTCCCAAAGCAACGCCGCAGGGAAGTTTTGCGATCTCGCCCGGTAACGTGAGCCGCAACCGGCGTGACTGCCGAATTCTAAAGCTACTTCCGGAGGCTCCAGTCACAAAGCGTTTGAGTTGTCAGCTGCCCGAGCAGTTCCAAAAAACTTCTTAAACCGAGCGTATGTCGGGTCGGAACGTTGGGGTGAGGTGGCGATTCGAGCCCTGAGCGTTTTGCGATACTTCAAGAAGGTTGGCGTCGGTGCGGGTTGTGCGGTTCGCGCCGAGCGCGGGGGAAAGTGTCTTTGCAGGACCGCACCGGGTTTGTTGCGGTCCCGCGTGGCGCAAGTAGATTACCAACACTCCGGACCCCTACGGTGTCCGATCCCGGCACCTGTTTCTATCCTGACGGCCAACACGGGGTTAGTCGTCATGAGCACGCTAGTACTCGGCCGCGGGTCGCGGAAAGGTCGGGCAATGGACAAAGCACTCTGCTACGGGGCGCTCGGCGTCGGTGCCCTCATGGCACTGGTTTTTGTGCTCGATTTGGTGGCCGGCGTGCCGTTCGGCGGAGGGGGGAGCGAGAACCCGTTCGTCGTGGTGGACGTGTTCGGTTTCATCGGCGCCGTGATCGTCATTTATCTCGGCTTCAACGCCTCACGTGATTTGAAATAACCCGCCCCTTGCGGCTTCCGCTCTCCCGCTCGTCATTTCTGGCTCGCAAGGGCCAGAACGGCTTCGATGAGCCCGTCCTCGGTGAATGTCGTGGCCTCGGCCGCGACCGGGTAACCGAGCGCGCGCACCGCGTTCCCGGTTTCCGGGCTGATCGCGACGAGCTTGATTTCGCCACGCTCGATCCGGCCGTTAATCGTCTCGTCAAACGCCGCGAGCACGCCCCGCGCGATGTTGGAACTCGGGAGCGTGACGAATCGGACCTCCCCGCGTCGCAGCGCGTCGAGAACGCTTCCTTCTGGGGCGGTCACATCGACCTGATCGTACACCGTAACCTGTTCGACCGTAGTCACTTGCGCCAGTTCGTTACGGAGAAGTTCGCGCCCGCGGTTCGCGCGGGCCAGTAGCACCCGTTGGCCGGTAACGTGCGGCTTCAGCGCCGCCGCCAACCCTTCCGACGAAAACGTCGTGTCCGGTACCACGTCCGCGCGGAGCCGGTACTCGCGGAGCACTTCTGCGGTCTTCGGCCCGATCGCCGCAAGCTTCACGCCCCCCAAATCGCGCAGGTCGCGGCCGATCGCATCGAGCCGGCGGAGCAGGGCGTGGACCCCGTTGGCGCTGGTGAAAACCAGCCAGTTCCAGTGGCCCTCGCGGAGCTGCCCGAGCGCGCGGTCCATGCGGGCGGGGTCGCTCACGTCGCGGATTTCGACCGCTGGCAGGCGCGAAACGACCGCGCCGAGGTGTTCGAGCTTGCGAACCATCCCTTCGGCCTGGTGAGCCGGTCGTGTGACCAGGACGCGCTGGCCGAATAGCGGGCGCCCCTCGAACCACGGGCGCTCGGACCGGTGTGCCACGGTTTCGCCGATGAGGATGAGACCCGGGGCTTCGAGCCCCGCTTGGCGGCGCACCTCTTCGAGGGTGCCGAGCGTGGCGTATGCGGACCGCTGGTCGCCGGTCGATGCCCGCTCGACGATGGCGGCCGGAGTGTCGGCCGGTTTGCCGTACCTGAGCAGTTCGGCCGCGATCACTGGCAGTCGCGCGATCCCCATGTAAATCGCAAGCGTCCCCGGGAACGCGGCGATCGCTTTCCAGTCGAGCTTGTTGCCCGGTTTGCTGGGCAACTCGTGCCCGGTCACGAGCGCGATCGCGCTCGAGTGCATCCGGTGCGTGAGCGGGATCTCCAGGAACGCCCCGGCGGCCAGTGCCGCCGTCACCCCCGGGACGATCTCGTAGGCCAGCCCGGCGGCGCGGAGAGCTTCCGCTTCTTCGCCGCCGCGGCCGAAAATGAGCGGGTCGCCGCCCTTGAGCCGGACGACGGTTTTGCCAGCCGAGGCCGTTTCGATCAGCGTTTTGTGGATGTGCGGGTATTTGTCGGGGTGGCTCCCGGGCAGGTCACGAACGCACATGCGGACGGCGTGCGCCGGAGCGAGGTCGAGCAACCGCTCGGGAACGAGTTGGTCGTACAGAACGAGGTCGGCGCGGCTCAGCACCTCGGCCCCGCGAACGGTCATCAGGCCCGGGCTGCCTGGACCGGCGCCGACCAGGAAAACGAGCGGGTTCGCAGGGTCTATAGTCATTTCGGAATGCGGAATCGGGAACGCGGAACGGAAACCATAGCTGACGAAGAAAGGCGTTAAAGACTTCCGGTCAAAAGTCCCCTCGTCGCAAGTCATAACGTCGCAAAGTCATCATGGAAAATACCTTGTGACTTTATGACTTGCTAACCTTGCGACTTCTGACCGGTAGTCCTAAAGCCCGCGTTCCGCACGCGGGTCCGTTCGCCACCGGTTGGAGAGCAATCTGCTCTGGCCGGGCTCCGTAGGTCCGACGCACGACGAACGGCGATACGCTGGTGCCACTGAGCCGGCGAGAAGATTTCGGCGGGGTGCCGGTGAAACGGCACCGATATCAGACGGCCACCTCGTCGGCGGAATCGGACTCGGAATCTTCGTCGGGTTTGAACCCCGGGAACAGGTGGCAGACAAGGATGCCGCCCATGTAGAGCCCGAACATCGGCACGAACAGGTAGAGCATAGTAATCACGTCCGGCGTCGGGGTGAGCAGCGCCGCGAAGAACGCGATGATGATGCAGGCGTACCGCCACTTGGTCAGGTAATCTTGGGCCGTGAAGATCCCGATCCGGTTCAGGAACACCATTAGCAGCGGGGTTTGGAACGACACCCCGAACACCAGTGGCAGGATGAGGGCCAGACCGAGCCACTCGTTGAGCCGGATGTCCGGGTCGAACCCGAGGATCTCGTTGAACCGCAGCAGCGCCTTGACTGTCCCCGGCAGCACGATGAACTGGCACAGCAGCACGCCCGCGAGGAACAGCCCCACGCTCGGGCCGAAGAACAGGTACACGTAGCGCTTCTCGTGCGGGTACAGCCCGGCCCCCACGAACGCCCAAAACTGGTAGAAGATGAACGGGCACGAGAGCACGATGCCGCACAGGATCGACACCTTGAAGTACACCACCATCGACTCCTGGGCGCTGAGCGTGGTGAGGTAGTTCTTGCTCTCAAGGAGCCCTTCGCCCTTTGAACTCAGCGAGGTGATGTGCGCCGGATACACCCTCAGCTTGACGGCCAGTTCGTCCGGCGCCTCCTTCTTGCGCGGCCCGAACGCGGGTTCCAGGGCCGATGTCGGGATGAACACCGGCATCTCCTCGGGGGCGCCGAGCAACTTCAGCCGCTCGTCGGCGGTCAGCGCTTCCAGGCTGTTCTCATTATCCTTCAGCTTTTGACGGATTCGTGCGATCTCTTCCGGCGCCGAGTCGGTAAGCTGCGCGAGCTTGTCGTCGGCGTCCTTGAGCGCCTTGCGGTAGTAGAAGTCGCGGGTCTGCTGCTTCACCGGTTCGGTGATGACGTCGAGCATCGGCATCCCGATGCCGAGGTTGCGGTTGCCGATCGACCAGCCGACGAAGTCCAGCATGAACCCGATGAACATGAACGCCAGCAGGCACTTGATGGCGTTCAGCATCCGGTAGCGGAGTTCCTCGATGTGGTCGCCGAGTGACATCCGGGTGTCGGCGAAGATGTCGTCCGGGTACTCGTCGTACTTTTTGGTGAACTTCTGCAATGCATTGGTGGGCATGGTGCCGACCCCGTGCCGGGAGTAAACCCAACCCGAGGCGAAGGTGCCCGACCGGTTGGCAAAGGTGAGTGACGGCTGGAAGGTCAGTGGATATGGTATGAGTCGGGCCACAGGCGCACAAGTCGGGCGGCGCGGACTTCGGCATGTCGTGTGCGGGTTTTGAGGGCGGCGGGGCACCGAACTCGGGTCGCGCGGGCCGACTGACATGGAGCGGACCCGCGGGCGGGGCGATAACTACGGTGCGAACGGATTCGACCTTCTTCGCCCAACGGAGTGGCCCGATGCGCCGGCGCCTGCTCGTTTTATCACTGCTGGTTTGTGTAGGGTGCAACCGGTTCTCCGGGCCGCTCGAGACGCGGCAAATGGCCCCCGTGGACGCTCGTGCGCCAGACGGCTCTCGGTACAGTATCGAAGAGCAGAAGAAGCGCGGTCGCGAACGGCTCGCGGTTTCCGAAGACGATTTCCGGATCGGGCCGAAGGGGTACATCGACCGGCCCAGCCCGATCGGCCGCTAAACCCGCTGTTTGCCAGCACCCATATGGCCCACCCGCCCGACGCATTTATGGGTTCGATGCTCGGGCTCGCCGTGGGCGATGCTCTCGGGTTGCCGCTGGAAAATCTGTCCCCGCGCCGCGGGGTGAAGCTTTTTTCACACCTTCACCGGCATCAATTCTTCTTCGGGCGCGGGCTGTTCTCGGACGACACCGAGCACGCGTGTCTCATTGGGCAGGCGCTTCTGCGGTCCGGCGGCGACGCGGATACGTTCCGGCGCGACCTCGCCCGTCGGATCCGCTGGTGGGCCGCTGGGCTTCCGGCCGGAACGGGTCGCGCGACGATCCGGGCCTGCATGAAACTCTGGCTGGGCTGGTCGTCGGAACGAAGTGGGGTTCAATCGGCAGGCAACGGACCCGCGATGCGGTCGCCGCTTCTCGGGGTCGCATTCGGCCCGGACCGCGAGCGCCTCAAATCGTTCGTCCGTGCCTCGACTCGCATCACCCACACCGATCCGAAGGCCGAATGCGGCGCGCTGGCGGTCGCGTGGGCCGCGCACAGGGCCGCAGAAACGCGCGAGACACGCCCGCCGGAATCGGGACAATTCCTGTCGGAGCTTCGCGAACTGCTCGTGGGTGAACGCGCCTCCGGGCTGTTGCTGGATTCGCTCAGCGCCGCCGAAGGCGATTTGCAGGCCGGTCGCTCGACAGAGGAATACGCCCAAACCCTCGGTTTGTCACGCGGCGTTAGCGGCTACATGTACCACACGGTTCCGGCGGCGCTGTACGCGTGGCTCCGCTACCCAAACGATTTCCGCACGGCGGTGTCGTCGGCGATCCGATGCGGTGGCGATACGGACACCGTTGCGGCGATTACCGGCGCGCTGGTTGGCGCGCGGGTGGGGAAGGGCGGTCTTCCGCCCGAGTGGCTCGCGGGCGTGATCGACTGGCCGCGCTCGGTGAAGTGGGTGGAAGCACTCGCGGCGCGCGTCGCGAAGGGAGACTGGCTGACAGCCCCGCAGCCTGCGCAGCGGTTGGCGGTGTGGGCACTGCCGGCACGGAACGCGGCGTTCTTCGGCTGGGTGCTGGCCCACGCCGCCCGCCGGCTGCTGCCGCCGTATTGACCACACTCACGGCATGCGTCGAGGTGCAAGCTTGGCTCCCCTTCGAGAAGGAGCAATAGCGTGACAGGAGCAGAGTGGCGAGCGTGCGGTGACCCGGACGAACTTTTTGAGTACCTCCGTAACAGCAACGCGGTCTCGCAACGGAAGTGCCGTCTGTTTGCTACCGCCTGTTGCCACCGCGTTCTCGACCTATGTCCCGAGCGGCAAGCGTTCGCGGTGGCCGTCGAGACGGCCGAACTATTCGCAGACGATTTGCGGCCCCAGCAGGATTTGTTAGACGCCGGCGAGGTGCTGGAGATTATCGAATCACGTCTTGACCCCGAGGACGGAGAGGTCGATTCGGTTGAGCTTGATGCCCGGTATCACGCGATGCAGGTCGTTAGTCAGGCCGCGTGCTCAGACAGCGCGGACTGTCCTTACGTCTACAGGATGCGCGATGTCGTGATGCATGCGGCGTATGTGGCTGGCTTTCGGGTCGCTTCCCCAAGTGTTGACACCGTTGCGTGGAATCGGGCCGAAGTTGCCGAGCGACGTTTGCTGGCACGATTTGTTCGCGAAGTGTTCGTCGATCCGTTTCGATCGTCGCCACTTTTACCCGAATGGCGCACTAGAACCGCTGTTCTGCTTGCCCGCCAGATGTACGAATCACGCGACTTCAGTGCGATGCCGATTTTCGCGGATGCCCTTCAAGACGCCGGATGCGATAACGCCGACATCCTAAACCACTGTCGCGGGCCGGGGCCGCACGTTCGTGGGTGCTGGGTGGTGGATCTCGTGTTGGGCAACTCATGAGCAGCGAGGGCGTTGTGGTCGAGTCGGGCTGGATCACTTGCAACGACCCACGCGCGCTGGTGTCAGCCCTTCAGGACTGTGGGCACGCGAGCGAGCGGAAACTGCGACTGTTTGAGGTTGCGTGCTGCCGGCGTGCGCTACCGCACATGGACCACGATGGCAGTCGGGCGTTGGTTGAACTGGTGGAGCAACTCCTGGAGGGGCAAGTTTCATCCACTGAACTGGAGCGAACCTGCCGAGCACACGCACGCTGGTGTGATGAAGCGACTCCGGAGTGGGATTGGCTGAACCGCGCCGACCAAGCGGCCCTCGAAGCTGCTAATCTGCACTTGGCATCGTTTGAATGTCACGCAGTGCAGCTTGCCGCGAGGGGTATCGTTCAGGCCAGAATGGGGTCAGTCAACTTGGCGTTCGCAAAATCTTGCGAGTCGTTACCAATGCCCGAGCATGATGGGACACCATCAGATTCCGCCATCCTCGTCGAATTTATTCGTCAGTACGACGCGGCCCAAAGCCTGGTGGAAAAGACGGAAGCCGATTACTTGGCTCAGGAGCAAGCTGAACAAGTCGCACTTCTGCGAGACATTTTCGGTAACCCGTTTCGCCCGGTCGTGCTTTCTCCCGAGTGGCGCACGGAAACCACTGTCGCACTCGCAGCGCAAATGTACGAATCTCGAGACTTCAGCGTGATGCCGATTCTCGCAGACGCCCTTCAGGACGCCGGCTGCGATAACGCCGACATCCTCGACCACTGTCGGGGGTCTGGGCCGCATGTTCGTGGGTGCTGGGTCGTAGATCTCGTGTTGGGGAAGCAGTGACGCCGGTTGGCTTGTGAGTGTAGGTTGCGGGTGTTGCGTATCGACCTACCCCCCGGCCCCCTTGCCGTGCTCGCCGGCCCGGTCAGCAGAGCTTCCGTGGGCCGGCGGAAGGGAGGGGGTGGCGCCGAGAACGCTCGTCCCGGGGCGAAAGGGGCGCGCGGAGCGAAGAACCCACCCCCAGCCCCTCCCTGCAGGGAGGAGAGTAAGACAGCTTGCTTTCACCGAACGTGGCGCGCTCCTCTCGCATCGGGGCCAACGCTCCAGGCGCCACCCCCTCCCTTCAGGGAGGGGGCCGGGGGGTAGGTCGATACGCGCGATCTGCAACCGACAAATTCCCTGGTTTCGATACGAGAAGCAGAATTTGTGACCGCTGTTGCGGATTCGGGCCGCACGTGCAAGGAATAACGACGGTAGCGTCGTACCGGACGTGAATCGTGCGGTTTCGCGGCGTGTTCCGAAAAGCGAGTCGGTCGTGGACGAAGAGTCGGGTATCGGTTAGCTTCGGCGTTACCGAGGAAGGCGAAACCACACCTGTGGGCGGGGCGAGTCATGGGGCTGATGGACTGGGCTAAAGGCCAACTGATCGACATCATCGAGTGGACCGAGCCGAGCCAGAACGAGATCCTGGCCCACCGGTTCACGCGCCACAAGAACGAGATCAAGAACGGCGCGAAGCTCGTGGTGCGCGAGGGGCAGGCTGCCGGGTTCGTCAAGGAGGGGCAACTCGCGGACGTGAAGCTGCCGGGGATGTACACCCTCGACACCAACAACATGCCCATCCTCTCCACCATCCTCGGGTGGAAGTACGGGTTTGAGTCGCCGTTCAAGTGCGAGGTGTATTTCATCTCCACGCGGCAGTGGACGAACCAGAAGTGGGGCACGCAGAACCCGATCATGTACCGCGACCCGGAGTTCGGGCCGGTGCGGCTGCGGGCGTTCGGGAACTACGCGTTCAAGATCACTGATCCGGGCACCTTCCTCAAGGAACTGGTGAGCACCGACCCGTCGTTCGAGCTGTACGAGATTTCGGCGCAGTTTCGCAACGTGGTGGTGTCGCGCTTTATCGACGCGCTGGGTGCCTCGCGCATCCCGATGCTCGACCTTGCCGGTAACTACGAAAAGGTCGGTAGAATTGCGCTGGAGCGGATCGCCCCCGAAATGGCGAAGATGGGCGTGTCGCTCACGCAGTTCTTCGTCGAGAACATTTCGCTCCCGCCGGAAGTCGAATCTGCGCTCGATAAACGTTCGCAAATGGCAGTGCTCGGGAACCTGGACCAGTACGCCAAGTTCCAGACCGCCGAAGCTATTCCGACCGCCGCCGCGAATCCTGGCGGACTGGCCGGGCTCGGGGCCGGTCTGGGCGCCGGCGTCGCCATCGGCAACCAGATGGGCAATGCGTTCGCGGGTGCCGCGGGGGCGCCGGGAGTCGTGACGCCGGCAAACACCACACCCCCGGCGGGCGCGAGCGGTCCGCCTCCGCTGCCGACGGCGGTCGCGTTCCACGCCGCGATCAACGGCGCTTCCGCAGGGCCGTTCGACATGGCGGCGCTCCAGGCGCACGTGGTGGCGGGTCGGATCACACGAACTTCGCTGGTGTGGCGCGCCGGCATGGCGGGCTGGGCCGCCGCGGAAACGGTCCCGGAACTCGCGGCGCTGTTCGCTCACGTTCCTCCGCCGCTGCCGCCCATGTAAGTGCCGGACGTGGTCCAGAACGCTACCGCACCGACTGGTTGCCGACTGGACATTCGCTACCAACCGACTGGCGTTTCGCTGGCACATTGCTACCCACGAAACGCCCCAAAATCCCCTTGCGCAGCTCGCGATTTGTGCAGACTGCGCCGCGCAATGCCGTAATTCACCACTCCATCACAGACCCTCGACCTTGCGGTTGGGGTCTGCCAGTGACTATGAGTACGCCGCCTCCGCTGCCGCCCTCGGGTGACGTTCCTCCGCCCTTGCCCGGGGCCGCTCCGCCTCCGCTTCCGCTCCCGACCCCCACCAAGCCGCCGGAGACGCGCGAGCCGGCCGTTACGAAAGAGCCCCCGAAAGGGAAGCTGTTCCCGTGCCTTAACTGCGGCGCGAAGGTCGAGTTCGACCCGCGCGATCGGGCGCTGAAGTGCCCGTACTGCGGCCACACGTCGAGCGTCGAGGACGGCGGCGCGGAGGTCGAGGAGCGGAACTTCAACGAGTACGCCAGCAAGCTCGTGAAGGGCAACGTCGGCGGGATTGAGGGGCGATCGACGCAAACCCGCTGCGGCGGGTGCGGTGCGATGGTGCTGCTCGAAGACAAGGTCGTCACCGATTCGTGCCCGTTTTGCAGCACGCACCTGGAGAACCGGCCGGAAGCCGTCGAGGGGATGCTGCGGCCCGAGTCGCTCATTCCCTTCAAGGTGGACCTGCGGGCGGCGCGCGAGGAGTTCGATTCCTGGCTCGGCGGGCTGTGGTTCGCGCCGACCGAACTCAAGAAGGTCGCGAACCTGGGCCAGCTCGCGGGCGTGTATCTGCCGTACTGGACCTACGACGCGATGACCTACACCCGCTACCACGGGATGCGCGGCGATGACTACCAGGAAACGGAATACTACACCGACAAGGACGCGAACGGTAACGAGGTCCAACGTTCGCGCACCGTCACGAAAACGAACTGGTACTCGGTTTCCGGGGAGGTGCAACACTTCTTCGACGACGTCCTTGTGTGTGGGTCGAAGAGCGTCCCCGAACACCTCATCAGCGGCCTCGAGCCGTGGAACACCAACGAACTGGAGGTGTTCCAGGACGCCTTCCTTGCGGGCTTGAAGACCGAGCGCTACGCGGTCGATTTGAAGCAGGGGCTGGTGGTTGCCAAAGAGGTGATGCAGCCCACGATTCGCGACCTGATCCGGCGGGACATCGGTGGCGACCACCAGCGTATCGAATCGACCGACACTCGCTACCTGGGCGTCACGTTCAAGCACTGCTTGCTGCCGGTCTGGATCGCGAACTACCACTACCACGAGAAGCTGTTCCAGATCCTGATTAACGGACGCACGGGCAAAGTGTCCGGCGAACGACCGTGGAGCTGGATGAAGATTATCCGGCTGGTGGTGATCGTGCTGCTGGCGGCCGGGCTCATCGCCGCACTCGTGGCCGCCTTTTCGGGCAAGGGGCGCTCGCCGCGCGCGGCCGCAAATGAGCCGGTGCCATCGGCCGTAATGAGCGAACGCAACTCGCTCGCCGGTGTGTACCGTTCCGGCGCCGAGTTCGAGACGGATCATACCGGTTACAGGCGGCTACCGGCCGGATGATCCGTCCGAAACGGGTTCCGCCGTGGTGGGTGGCGGCGTGCTTCGATTGAGTTCGACAGCCGGTTCCACCTTTCGGAGAGGTCGATACAACCTCTCCTGGCAAGATGACGGCGAAAACCGGAGGACACGCATGGCAGGGCGGATCGTGATGCGGACGGGCGAGGCTCTCGTCGAAGGGGACAAGGATTACCTGTGCGCGGAGCCCGAGATCGTGATCGGCGCCCTCGACGGCCCGGTCGGGACCGCGTTGGCGACGCTCGTCGGCGATCAGGTGAAGGGCCACACCCGCGTGTTCGCCATCCTGAACAGCGACGTGCAGGTGAAGCCGGCGACTCTGATGGTTAGCAAGGTGACCGTGAACAGCTCCCGGTACACCGGCATTCTGATGGGCAGCGTGCAAGCCGGCATCGCCAACGGGGTGCTCGACGCGGTGCGGGAAGGGCTGATTCCGAAGGACCAAGCGAACGACCTCGGGATCATCTACTCGGTATGGCTCGACCCGAGCGTGCTGAACGTGCCGCCCGAGCAGGTGGACCACGCCGGGCTGTTCCAGGTGAACCGCGAGGCCACGGTGAAGGTGATCCGTAAGGCCCTGGCGAACGAGCCCAGCATCGACTGGCTGCTCGAGAACCAGGACAAGGTGACCCACTACTTCCACCAGCTCGGCATCGAAGGGAAGATCTGACGGAACTTAACTCGCAAGTGCGTTAAAGATGACCGTGACCGCAGGCCGTCAAGAGAAGCGGTTCGACGTGCAGGGCAAATGACGCAGTTGCAGAGCTATTCTGTGCCAAAGCCGCAACCGACGCCCTGAAGCGCGTCGGTTAGAAAGGGCACCGCGCTGAAGTGCGGCTTCACCCGTGCTTCACTTCAGTTTGGCTGCGAATGCGGTGCGGGCTTTCGCGACCTTGGGGCTGACCACCATTTGGCAGTAGCCGCGGTCGGGGTTCGCGCGGTAGTAGCCCTGGTGATACTCTTCCGCCTTGAAAAACTCCTGGGACAGTTCCACCTTCGTGACGATTGGGTTGGCGAAGGTCTTTGCTGCCGTGAGTTCCTGAATGACCTCGCCGGTGGTGTGGCGTTGCTCTTCGGAGGTGTAGAAGATCGCGGAGCGGTACTGTGTTCCCACGTCCGCGCCCTGCCTGTTTAGGGTTGTGGGGTCGTGAATCACAAAGAACACCTCCAGCAGTTCGCGGAAACTGATGACGGCGGGGTCGAAGGTGACACGGATCACCTCGGCGTGACCGGTCTTACCGCCGCAAACGGCTTCGTAGGTGGGGTTCGGTACCGCTCCCCCGGTGTAGCCGGATTCGACCTTTGCGACTCCCTTGAGTTGCTCGAACACGGCTTCCAGGCACCAGAAACAGCCGCCCCCGAGGATCGCGGTCTCGGTTTGTGCGCTCATGGTCATCCCCTGAACAGAAAGGGCCGCACCGGGAATCCGGCGCGGCCCGTGTTAGATTCTACGGCGGCGGTTAAGGTTTCGGACGACTCTTAAGATGGTCTTCCATCTTGAGGTGCGGGACGCCCTCGATCCACCAGTCGGGCGCCTGGCTGCCTTTCAGGTGGTAGTCGAAGAACTCTTTCATCCGCACCGCGTAGTCTTTGCGGTTCTCGGGCTTCGCCAGGCCGTGGTTCTCGCCCTTGTACTGCAACATCACGACCGGCTTCTGGAGACGCCGGAGCGTGTTGTAGTACTCCACCCCTTGCGTGAAATCGACCGCGCCGTCCTTATCGTTGTGGAGGAGCAGCAGCGGGGTGGTCACCTTCGTCGCGTGGTACACGGGCGAGTTGCGGATGTAGGCGTCCTGTTGTTCCCAGTAACCGCCGGTGAACCGTCCCTGGCTGCTCTCAAAGATCGGCTGGTTCGCCATCCCGGCGTTCCAGTAAACGCTGCTGTACATGCTCACGAGGTCGGTGAGCGCCGCGCCCGCGATCGCGCACTTGAAGCGGTTCGTTTGGGTCACCAGGAATGCCGTCTGGTAACCGCCCCACGAGTGCCCGTGCAGCGCGACTTTGTCGTTATCCACGATGCCGGTGGCGACTGCCGCGTCGAGCGCCGGCAGAATGCACTCGACCGCCGACACCCCCGGATCGTTCAGCTTGTAGGTGATGTCCGGCATCAGCACCGCGTACCCGTTCGACGCGTGGACCGAACCGACGCCCCACGTCCCCGGGGCCTGATAGCGGTGGATGTTCTGAGACAGCTTTTCGTAGATGTAGACGATCGTCGGGTACTTTTTCCCGGGCTCGTAGTCGGCCGGAAGGAACAGCGCCCCTTGCAGGCGCTTGCCGCCCACGCCCTTGTACTCGATCAGCTTCGCCCCGGCGGACCACTTGTAGTCCTTTTGCTGCGGGTTGCTGTCGGTCACCTTTTTCGGGTCCTTGAACGTGCCATCAGTGATGTAGAGGTCGGCGCTTTCGGTCGTCGATTGACGCATGAACACGAAGGTGTCGGCTTTGCGTGCTTTGCTCGGAGGATTGTACCCGTGATCCGACCACGCCAGGACGCTCACACTGGTCTTCGAGGGGTCGAGGCGGGCCAGCCCCTCCTTCTTGCTCCACTCGCCGTACATCAGGGTGTAAACGGGTTGCGTGAGGTCGGTGCCCGGTTTGGGCTCCGGCTCGAACTGAAGCGTCATACGGTACCGGATGGCGTCCGTTTTCCCGTTCACGGTCAGGTTCGTACCGCCGGTGCCGTCCGCGCTAACCCGCCAGATGTCCCACCCGTCGGAGAGGAGCACGAACTTTCCGTCCCGGCTCCAGCCGTAGGCCGGTGTCGAGGGCTTGTCGAAGTTGTGGTCGTCGTCCGCGTCAACGAACGAGGCGCCCACTTTCTCCGTCACGTTCACCGACTTGGCGGTGGCGAAGTCGAGGACGTGGTAATGGCCGTCCTTGTAGTAAAGGGCGTGCGTACCGGTCGGCGACGGGCTTACGGTTGCCGGGCCGAAGAACAGGCTCGAGAGCTTTTCGACCGCTTTCGTCCGTGCGCCGGTCTTCGGGTCAACGACGTAAACGTCGGTGTACAACTTCCCGGTCAGGTAGCTCTGGTACTCGTAGGGCTTCGAGTCGCGTCCGACCGCGAACTTGTGCTTCGGGGCGAGCGCCACCTGCTTGAACTTCTCGTCGGCGAGCCGGACGAACTTCCTGTCCTTGATCCAGTACACGGCGCTATAGTTCGTCACCCGGTCGCTGCTCGCCTGCTTCTCCTGCATGGGTTGGAGTCGCTCGTCCTTCCAGTGCCACACCACCAGATCGGGCTTACCGCCGTCGGTCGAGTTACCGGCGGTCGGGACGATTTTCTTGCCCTTTTTGCCGTCGTCCTTCGGATCAGTTTTGGTTTCGGACTTCACTTCCTTCGGCGCCGGCGCTGTTTCGGTTTTCTTTTTGCGCTCGGTGATCGAGAACCGGAAGCCGTCGAGACCGTCGGTCCACGCGGCCGGGCCGGTAATGACGAAGTCCGTCGGGAAGCTCTTGTCGTCCTTCGGATCGTAAACGGCTTTCGTCGGCTTCGGCCCCAACTCCGTGAACCCGACGATCGACAGCGGTTTGGCGTCCGAACCGGCATCCTCGGTCTGCTTCGTGACGACAAATGCGGTGGTGTCTTCGTTCCAGGAGAGCGAGCGGTAATTCGCCTTGCTCGCCTCAATCGGGTACACGAGGCCGGTCTTCATCTCGCGGAGGTGAACGCCGTTCCCGATCCGGCCGCTGGCGTCGATGACGGTCACGAGCCAGTCGCCCTTCTTGGTGAAATCGAACTCCGCGACGTTCCCGAGTACGAGGTCGGTGCCGGTCGCGAGGTCGCGCAACACGAGGTCCGACCCGCTCGCAGCGGACACAGGACCCGCCGGTGCGCCGGCGGCCGGCTCGCTCACCTTGCGGAACACGAGGTGTGTGGCGGCCTCGCCGTTAAACCGGGCCGACGCGGCTCCTTCGATTTCGGTTTTGTCACCGGTCGCCAGGTTCACCAGCGTCACCTTGGCTTTGCCGCCCGAACCCTGCGCCGTGCCGCCCTTGGTGGGAGGAGCATACGTGAACGCGAACCACTTGCTGTCGAGCGAAAACACCGCGGTGCCGAACCCGGTGCCGCCCGGGAACTTCGTTTCTTTACCGTCCGCGATGTTCCGCAGGAACAAGTCCCCTTCGCCTTCCGTGGCACCGACGCGGTGAGCGAACCACTTGCCGTCAGGGGAGAGGGTGAAATCCCGAATCGATCGCCACTTGTCCGCGTCCGCGAAGGTGAGCACCTTCTTGGCTGCCGGTGTGGTCGGGCTACTTTTTTTCTTGTTCAGCTCGTCCAGCTTCTTTTGAAGCTCTTCAAGCTGCTTTTGGACTTCAGCGATCTCCTGTTCGCGGGTCTTCTGGGGGTCTTCGGCACGAAGGGTGACAACGAACCCTGCGACTAGCACCAGCGCCGCGATTGCCCGCGACGAGACTGCACACTGTGGCAACACTCAGCACCTCCGTCGGGTCGGTGACCCGCTGACGGGAATACAGTAAAACCCGCGGTTCGCGGGTCGGGAGATGGTCCATCATCTGCGGCCCACTGCGACCGCAAAGCATTTTGCCCAAACTACCAGCCGGGGTGGGTGTCGTCGAGCGTTTGGAACGACAAAGCGTGAGATTGCGCCACCCAGGGTGTTGGGATCGCTACCGCGAAGTCGGTTCGGTGGGCGTTGGAGAGTGGGCCGGAGGACCTATTCTGAATACTATTTGACCCGCATTGGGTAGGAGCATCATGTCAACGCCTGCGCCGTCCGACCGGTACCACGCGCTCGACAGCCTTCGCGGGTTTGCAATGTTTCTTGGGGTCGTCCTGCACGCGGCCATTTCGTTCATGGTGAACGTGCCGGCGTTCTGGCCGGTGCGTGACCCAGAACCGGTCCCGCTCGCGGACGTGTTCCTGATCGCGGTTCACGATTTCCGGATGCAACTGTTTTTTGTGCTCGCGGGGTTCTTCGGGTGCCTGCTGTACCAGCGTTACGGACTGGTCGGGATGTTGAAGCACCGCGCGAAGCGGGTCGCGCTGCCGTTCGTTCTCGCACTCGTTTTCATCGTGCCCACGGTTCAGGTAACCGGGCTGTACTCTGAGATTGAGAACGTACGGGCCGGTGCTGTGCGCAGTCCTGAATCGGTGGCGCGCGGGGTGGCAGCGAAGCTCGTGGCCGCGAACCCCGAGGCGAGCGCGCCGCAGCTCATCCTCGACTACGTTTTGGCGGGGGAGGCGGTCGCCCGGTTGCCGCTCGTCCACCTCTGGTTTCTGTACTACCTGCTCCTCTTCACGATCGCCGTGGCTGTGCTGGCGCCGCTACTCGGTCGATTCACCGGCACGCGACTCCTGCTCGTGACTGACGCCGCGTTTCGTCGGTTAATTGCCGGTTCCGGGCGTGTGCTGGTGCCCGCCGTTCTGACTTTCCCGCTCATGTTGCCAATGACGTGGGTTGTGGACACGCCCTCGCAGTGGAACCCGCAGTGGCACATCGTGGGCTACTACTTCGCGTTCTTCTGTTTTGGGTGGATGCTGTACCGTCACCGCGACCTCGCCACCGCGTTCGGCCACCGGTGGCGCCTGCACCTCTTGATTGCCAACACTGTGCTGCTGCCATTGATGCTTGGTCTCGTGGTGAAGGGGTATGAGGCCGAACGTGCCGGAAAGGATGGAGTGCTCGCAATGAAGCTGGCTGGGTACGCCGTATCGGTGCTCTATACGTGGCTGATGGTCGCGGGGTTGTGGGGCGGGTTCTTGCATCTGTTCGCGCGCGAACGGGCGTGGGTGCGCTACCTCGCCGATTCCGCGTACTGGTGCTACCTCGCGAGCATCACTCCGATTTTTGTGTTCCAATTTCTGGTCCGCGACTGGCCGGCACCCGGGTTCTTGAAGTGCGGTTTAGTTACGCTTGCAACGTTAGCCGTGCTGCTCCTCAGTTACGAATATTGCGTGCGGTACAGCGTGATCGGCGCGATTCTGAACGGGCGCAAAATCCGCCCGAAGCGCTCCCCCGTATCATCGGAGCCGGCTGCGACCGGTGCGGCGGCGTGACTACTGTTCTGTCTGATCCGTGGCGCCGTGGGGTTCTGGTTGTAATCGTGCAGCGCGACGACGAGCAAACCGGGGCGGCGACACCGGAGGCCGACCGGATCGTGGCGGACGTGCTCGCCGGCCACACACCGGCGTTCGCAGCACTGGTGCGTCTGTATCAGGAAAGCGTTTGGCGGATTGCGGCGGCGCTGCTCCGCGACCGCGATGCGACGGAGAACATCGTTCAACAGGTGTTCGTGGACGCGTACTTTCACCTCGATCAGTACGCGCTGGGGACCGATTTCGGCGCGTGGATCCGCACCGTCGCTCGCAACCGGCTCCGGAAGGAGCTGCGCACCGCCGGACGCGAGGACCGGCGGCTCGCGGTCTACCGCGAGCGGCTGGCGGAGCGGCTCCGGGCCGAGAGTGCCGTCCACCGCGATGACTCCGACGCGTACGTCGTGGCCCTCCGGGGCTGCCGGGAGTTGCTGACGCCCCGCGAAGCCGCGGTGCTGGCGCTGCGGTACGAACGGGGCCTCTCGTTCGAGGCCATCGCGTCGAAGCAGGGACAAACACCGGAAGCTGTTCAGCGGATGATTTCGCGCATCCGGTGCCGTCTCCGCGACTGCATTCAAACGAAACTGAACGACCAATGAACCGCGTCGCTGAACTCACGCTCAAGCTCCTCGACCGCGCTCTTACGGCAGCGGAGGTCGAGGAGCTCGACGCGCTCACCGCCGCCGACCCACGCGCCGAGGCCGAACACCTCGAACTGCTGGCTCTCGAGACCGAACTTCGCGGGCTGCGCACGGATTTCGACCTGGCCGACGCCACCCTCGCTCAGATCCAAGAAGCTCAAGCGGAGCGAACCGCGGGCGCCGTGCTGGCCGCGATCACCACTGCGGCGCCACCAACCTGGGCGCGCTCCGCACCGGGACCGCGACGGACCGTGCGGCGTCGTGCGGTGGCGGTGGTCCTGATCGCATGCGCCGCGTGTGCGCTCGTGGCGGTGTGGCTCGGGGTGAAGCCGGCACCGATCATTTTCCCTGCGCACGACGATGGGTCCGGGGCAGCGGGCCAGGGCTTTGCGAAACTGTCGCAGAAAACCGGACTGGTCGAGGTGTTGAATGCCACCGGTGACGTTGTTTCGGTGGAGGAGGGGAGCGAGTTACCGGCCGGGTTCACCCTCCGGACAGGCGATGAGAGCTTGGCCGTCGTCGAACTCCTGGCCGAGCCGGCCCGGTTTGAGATCGAATCCGACAGCGTGGTGCGCTTCCGTTCCGGCGGGCGCACGGTCGCAAGTAAGCCGCAACTGTACCTCGCCGCCGGTCAACTCACCGCGACTGTGCCGGACCGACCGAACAGCCGCCCGCTTGTCGTCAGCACATCCGTTACCGACGTACTCGCTCACAGCGGGCTGTTTGTCGTTTCATCGGCCGGCCCGGACACCGCACGTGTGGACATCCGGAGCGGACAGGTCGAACTCGTCCGTACCGTGGCGCCCAAACCTGTTCCGGTCGGCGTCGGTTCGGCGCTGGTCACCGCCGGGCTCGATCGGGTCCATATTGAGGGCTCGCGCGCCGTCGATCGCGTACCCGCTCGAACCCTTGCTTTCCCGGGCGCGCGAGACGTGACGTATTCGCTCGACGGGGCTGAAGTGTGGGTCGGGAGCGCTCGTGCGTTCACCCGCTGGGGGGCCGCGACCACCGAGTCCAGTTACTACGCCAGGCGCACCGACGGGTTCGCGGGCTTCACCCGTGACCGCAAGCACCTCGTCACGTTCCGCGGCGACCGAGAAGACCGGGTGCTGATCCGCTCACTGCCCGACGGGGGCGAACTGGCCGCCGTCGATGCCCGCATCGGCGACTCACGGTTCTGGGCGGTTGCGCCGGACGCCTCGTGGTTCGCGTTGGTCGATTCGCCCAAGCCGTACAAGTGCGTGCGGCTCCTTGATGTCGCGACCGGCGAAGAGCGGTTCCAACTGAACGTGGCCGAGAACATTGCGTGCATCGCTTCGAGCCCCGACGGCCGCGCTTTGGCCGTCGGACTCATCGATCTCGCCCGCGGTGGCGGCAACAAGGTTCTGCTGCTCGACACCGCGTCGGGGGCACGACTGTTGTCCCTGCCGATCCAGAAGCGCCCCCCCACCGCGCTGGCCTATTCCGACGACGGGCAGCTCCTGGCCGTCGGTTTTAACGGTGTGATTCAGGTTTGGGACGTGTCGTCGCGCGAGTTGCTTCGCACGATTACGGGGTTCGAGCGGGCCGTTGTTTGTCTCGCGTTCTCACCGGATGCGAACCGGATTGCAGCCGGGACGCCCGACGGCTCCGTTTGGGTGTGGCAGCGGGCGAGCGGTCAGCAGACGCAACTGATCGAGAGCGGCGGGCGTGGGGTCAGAACGGTCGCGTTCTCGCCGAACGGCAAGCACCTCGCAACAGTCGCGAACGGAGCCCCGGTTGCTGTCTGGGATGTCAAGCTCGCTGGCGACCTTCAGTAGCCCGATGATCCGTTCGAGTGTAGTGTGAGGGGGCTTATGTCCCGTCACCCTTACCCCTGCCTCAGATGAAACCTCTTGTTCTGCTCGCGATCTGCGCTCTTACCGCTGCCGCCGGCCGGGCTTCCGACCCCGTTAAGTCTGCCGACGTGTTCGCAACGGAAAAACTCGTTGCGTGGTGCGTCGTGCCGTTTGACGCCAAGAAGCGAGGCCCGGCCGAGCGCGTCGAAATGCTTCAGAAGCTCGGTTTCAAGCGGTACGCCTACGACTGGCGCGCCGAACACCTCCCGACCTTTGACGAAGAGGTCGCGCTGCTCAAGAAGGCCGGCATCGAGTTGACCGCCGTGTGGTTCCCGGCGAACCTCGGCGCAGACGCTCAGAAGTTGCTGGAGGTGCTTAAGAAGCACGACGTCAAGACGCAACTCTGGGTGACGATGGGCGATCCGGGCGGCACGGATCAAACCGCAAAGGTCGAACGCGCCGTCAAAGTACTTCGACCCCTTGCAGAGGCCGCTGCAAAGCAAGGCTGCACCATCGGGCTGTACAATCACGGCGGCTGGTTTGGTGAGCCCGAAAATCAGATCGCGATCATTGAGCGGCTGAAGCTGAAGAACGTCGGGATCGTGTACAACCAGCACCACGGTCACGATCACTTTGACCGGTTCCCAAAGCTGCTCGAAGCGATGAAGCCGCACCTCCTCGCCCTAAACCTGAACGGCAGCGTGAAAGGGGGGGATAAGGCGGGCAAGAAAATCGTTCCGCTTGGCGGCGGTGAACTGGACCTCCAACTTTTGGCGGTCATCGCGAAGAGCGGTTACACCGGGCCGATCGGCGTTCTGGGGCACACGTCCGACGACGCCGCAGAGCGGCTCGTGGACAACCTCGACGGTCTGAGGTGGCTCGTCCCGCAGCTCGGTGGGAAGGAACCGGGGGAGAAGCCCAAATATCGCACGTGGAAGTGAGTGCGGGGAACGTACTTATTTCTTTTCGGCTTCAGTGACGGGGCGCACGGCCATCTGTTGGGCATCGAGCCCGCCGTCCACGGTGAACACGCTCCCGGTGCTGTAGTTCGCACGGTCCGACGCCAGAAACACGTACCACCACGCCACGTCCTCGACGGTTGCGATGCGGCGGACCGGAATCTGTCCAATGACGGCCTCGCGCTCGGCCGGTGAGGACTTGAGCCCGAAGTCGGTTAGTGGGGTTTCGACCAGTCCGGGGGCGACCGCCGCGGTTGTGAAACCGTGCGGCGCAAGCTCGACCGCCAGTTGCCGGGTGAGTGCGTTTACCGCCCCTTTGCTCGCGTCGTAGAGCGTGTGCAGCGGCTCGGACCGGGTCGCGTTGAGGGACGTGCTGAACAGGATCCGGCCCCCGCGCCGTGCGACCTGGGCGCGCCGCACCACCTCGCGCGTGATCGCGACCGGAATCCACACGTTCAGCCGGAAGATGAAGTCGAAGTGTTCCCGAGTGAGTTCGGTGAGTGGGGGCTCTTTATACGTGCCCAGGTTGTTGACCAAGACATCGATGCCGCCGAACGCTGCCCACGCTTCGGCCACCAACCGTTCGGGCTCGTCTTCGCTTAGCAGGTCGGCCTGGACGTACCGGGTGTGTTCGTAGTCGCTGAGTAACCGTAACACCTCTGGGCACTTGGCCAGTGGCTTCTCGGACGTGACAATCACCTTCGCACCGCTCGACGCGAACGCCTGCGCGACACCTAAACCGATGCCTTGGCTGCTCCCCGTAATGAGCGCCGACTTCCCCGACAGGAACATGACCCGGCTCCGTTCGTATCTTCTGAGTAGGCATAGTGTAGTGGCCGAACTGCGATCGGAGTACCGCGATGAGAAGCACCGAAGCGATCGTCTATATCGATTTCATCGAGGAAGAGGACCGATTCCTACCCGAAGGGCCTCGCTGGCTCACCGTGGGAGGAAAGGCCGGCTTGGCGTGGGTTAACATTCAGCTCAATCCCGCCGCCACGAACGGCGAACTGCGGGTGCATTTTCCGGACGACCAATTCGCCGAAGACCTCATCGAGCCGTGCCCGGGTCGTCCGGGCTTCGCTCTTCCCATCGCCGGCGGGAACCGGATGCTGGTCGGGGTTGATAAGCAGCTTCGGGTGTGCGATGTCGCGAACGGTAAATGGTCCGATCCGCTCGCAACGATTCCTGACGACAACCCGCGGACGATCATAAACGATGCAGAGATCGTTCCCGGCGGAAGGGCGGTGGTGTTCGGTACGAAGGACACACAGTTCGATGGCGAGGCGAAGCTCGCACAACTCTACCTCTACACGCCCGAAGACAACCGGATCTCACTTCTGGCGGCTAAGCAGGTCTGTTCGAACGGGAAGGTGTTTGCCACCGACGATCGCGGTCTGGTCCTCTACGACATCGATACCCCGACGCGCAAGGTTGTTCGTTATCGTCTCGACTTAGCAACCCGAGCCGCTGTGCCCGATGGAGTCGCGCTCGACCTGTCGAACCAAGCGGGTTTTCCGGACGGCATGTGCGATTGCGGTGATGGGTCGGTAATCGTTGCGTTCTTCAACCCCGATTTCGTGGAAGCGGGTCGGGCTGTACGATTTTCACTCGCGACCGGTGCGGCTCTCGAAGAATGGACCACGCCGGGCTCGCCGCGCGTGACCTGTCCCTTTTTGGTGAAACGTCCCAACGGTGTGAAACTGATTCTTACGACCGCGAGCGAAGGGATGCCGGCGGACCTGCGCGCGAAGTGCCCGAACGCGGGGTGCATCTTCGTGGCCAGCACGGAGTTCGCAGATTGTCCGGCGCCGGAATTCGTGGTGTTGGGCTGACGAGATGCGCGGATCGTTTGCTCAAGGTGCGGTTGGCGGGTCTGTTCCGTAACAGACTCACCATCCGCACTGAACCGCGCAACCGGCGGTCGGCTCAGGAAGCGAGGCATTCGCGCAACAGGCGCACCCCGTGTTCGATGTCGCGGAACCGCTCCTGTTGGTTACCGACCTCGCGCTCGATGCACAACGGTCCGGTGAAGCCGATCCGCTTAAGTGCCTTGACGAACTCGCGCGTATTGGTCTGCCCCGTCCCGAGCGGTACTTCGGTTCCCCACGTTCCTTTCACCGTCGGCCGGTTCGCGTCCTTTAGGTGGACGCTGCGGATGTCCGGGGCGAGAAGGTCGAGCACCCGTAGCGGGTCGTCCATGTCGTAAAGCAGCATGTTCGCCGGGTCGAAGTTGACCTTCAGGTTCGGGCACTTCAGGTCGTCCAGGGTTCGGCGGAGCAGGGCGGCGGACTCTTGGCCCGTTTCGAACGCCACGGTCACACCCGCCGCTTGTGCGAGTTCCGATACGGTGGCCAGTGTGTCCAGAAACGCCTTCCGCTCCGGCGAACCGACCGCTGGGATGAACCCGGCGTGCAACATGAGGTCGGACAGCCCCAGTGCTTTGGTCCGCGCCAACCCCCACTTGAAGCGTTCCAATCGTTCGGGGCGTGTCGCGGAATCACCGAACCCGCCGGTCCTTTCGATGGTCTGTGGGGTTGTGTAATCCTCCCCTGGGAACCCGAGCATCGCACCGGACATCTTGAACCCTGCTGCGAGCGCGGCCGATGGTAAGTCCTCGCCTTCGGCCCAACTTGCATGGTGCGGGTCGCCGCAGGCGAGCTGCACCACGTCGATTCCGAGTTTGTCGAGAAAGGTTTTCAGTTCCGGAACGTTGGTTACCTGGAGCGACCAACTGCAAACGCCGATTGCGAGTGGCGGAATCGCCATGCGGAGCCCTCCGTTGTGGTTGTGACCGCGATTGTACCGCCGGTCTCGGTTACTGTCGCGTAGCACCGGTGCGCGGATCGTCGTAATAGTTCCGTTACCGGGTTGGTTAGGGTGTTCGTTCGAGTTCTAACACAGGTCGGTGCGGCAAATGTGACGGGGTCGGGGATTTTTTTCGGGCGGAAGATGTTAATGGATAAAGGTTTGTGATTGCCGCTGGAGAGTTTTGCGATTTCCGAAGTCCGAATTTCGCATTCGGCAGCGTTACATGGCATGAGGACACTACACCAGTAGGTTTTTCCCGCTTAAGCTCCATGTCGCCCAGGGAGCGCGGGTCGAGGTCGAGGGCGGCGCGTCGCCCTGTTCGCTCAACGCGCCGCTCTCCCTCACCCGTTCGATCCAATTCTCTCTTCTCACCTCGCTCCGGTCGTGTACACTCGCGAGGAGTCATACCCGTCCCCACAGCAATTCGGGGTTAGTCCCACCGATTCGCCGGAGCCAATCATGCCAACTCGTCTCACGCGTCGGAAATTCCTCGCTACCGCCGGCGCCGCCCTTACCGCGCCGATGGTCGTGCGTGCTCGCAACGCGAGCGAAAAGCTGAACGTCGCGGTGATTGGCGTTGCGAACCGCGGCGCCGCGAACGTCGCTGGTGTTGCTCACGAGAATGTCGTCGCACTGTGCGATGTGGACCCGGGGAACGCACAGAAAGCCCGGGCGCAGTTTCCGCAGGCCTCCTTCTTTACTGATTACCGCAAGCTGTTCGATAAGGCGCACAAATCGATCGACGCTGTCGTGGTGAGCACCCCGGACCACACGCACGCGCTGCCGTCGTGTTTGGCGATCGACCTCGGGAAACACGTGTATTGCGAAAAGCCGATGGCCGAGACGGTGGCGGAAGTGCGTCACATGACCGCTTTCGCTGCGAAAAAGAAGGTCGTGACGCAGATGGGAACGCAGATCCACGCGGGCGAGAATTACCGCCGCGTCGTGGAGATTGTGCAATCGGGTCTGCTCGGTGAGATCAAGAAGGTTCACGTCTGGAACAGTAGCAAGCCGGTGGGCGGGAAGAAGCTTACCTCAAAGCCGTCGGCAAAGTTTGACATCGACTTGTGGATGGGACCGACGACAAGTGAGTTCTTTGAAGTCGACGTTAACAAGTCGAGTTGGAATTTCGCATGGCCGCACTTCCACTGGCGGTGGTGGTGGCAGTGGGGTGGGGGAACCCTTGCGGATCTCGGGTGCCACTACATCGATCTGCCCTACTGGGCGCTGGGGCTGACTTCTCCGACCCGTGTGAAGGCGGCTGGTAAGAGGACCTATCCGGGTGACAACGATACCCCGGACGTGATGTCGGTCGATTACACTTTCCCGAAGACGAAGGACCGGGGGGAGGTTCACCTCACTTGGGAACACGGCACGACGGCACCAGCGGGGGTGAGCGGGCTAAAAGGTTACAGCTCGGGTGTTTTATTTGTGGGTACGAAGGCCCAACTCGCTGCGGACTATAACAGGTACGCCGTGATGCCCGAATCGGTAGCGAAGGAGTTCAAAGCCCCACCTAAATCCATCGCACCGTCGATCGGGCACCACAAGGAGTGGCTGGAAGCGTGTAAGGGCAACGGTACGCCGCTGTGCAACTTCCCTTATGCAGGGCGGCTCGCGGAGGCTGTGCTGTTGGGGAACGTGGCATACCGCGTGGAGAAAGAGATTACGTGGGATGCGGGGAAGGGTACCACCGGCGATAAGGCCGCCGACACCTTCCTGACACGCGACTACCGCAAGGGCTGGGAACTGCCGGGGTGAACGGGCCGCGGCTGTTGATCGGGTGAGTACCAGCTCGACGCACTAATTCTACAAAAACTGGTGCATCATCTTAATCAATCCCACTAGAAGCACATCGACCGCGAGGACGAGCAGCACGCATGCGACCACGCTCGCGGTTGCGGCCCGCCCGACACCTTCGGAGCCTTCGCGGGCATTCAAGCCTGCGAAGCACCCGGTCACACCAACCACGAGCCCGAACGCGAGGGTTTTCAGTCCCGCGGGAACCACGTCTCGGAGCAACAGTTCGCGCACCGCGGCAGTGTCGTACTTCAGGTAGGTAGTCGAACCGGTCGACAATTCTGCGATAAAGCCACTGCCGAGGGCGGTAGCGGCGATGAAGATGTGCAACAGCGGCGCGGCAAATACGCAAGCGACGATGCGCGGCCCTACCAATGCTCGGATCGTCGATACGCCGAGCAACTCCATCGCGTCGATCTGCTCGCTCACCCTCATGGAGGCGAGTTCGGCACCCAAGCTCGCGCCGGTGCGGGCCGCGACGATCAGGCCGGCGCCGACGGGCGCAAGTTCGAGGAGTACAGCGGCTGCGAGGAACGTGGGCAGGTATTCGACGGCCCCAGTGCCGGTTCTGGCGAGTACGTCGCGTGTGTGCATCCAGATGACGACGCCCAACGCGAGACCGGTAACAAGTGCCAGCGGCAGCCCGCCGATCGTCACGGAGTACAGGGGGCGCAACCACAATTCCGGACGAAAGAAGGCTGTAAAAGAGGCCAGAACGGCACGCGGTGCGAACGCCGCCAGCCGGCCGAGGCGTTCTAGAAAGGTGATTGCGTCGGTCACGAATGTTCCAATCCGCAGCTCAGCGGCAGGCGGGTCCACATCGGCATGCACGCTGTCGGCGACACTCGCGCTCTTCAATGCAGGCTTCCAGCAGGTTGTTACGGAGGTCAAAATCACCGGCCCCATCGCGGTCCCACGCGAGGACGACGGACGAGGTTGCGGGATTCAGTTTTGCGACCTTGGCAAGCCACATCACACCGGCCTCGTGCTGGTACCGGCACGTCTGAGGGTGATTCCAGGCGATGTGGGAGGCCAAGCAGCCCATCGGGACCGTTCGAGTGAACGCCCCGTGAATCAGGAGCGGGCTTCCCTTCTCCAAAAGCTCGATGATCCGCGAAAGCCCGTCCTTCGTGACGTGGGGCAGCCATCGAGCCCGGAACTCGGCAACGGGGTCCAGGGTCGGTGGCATGGCGATACTCTCCACGAGCCGGTCGCCGGACGACCGGAAGAGGTATTTCTGCTTTAAATGCTTGTGTGCCGTTGTGATAGGTCAATCACCGGCACCAGTAGACCGAGCCACGACAGGGGGGAAGCGTGGTGGCGACTCGGTTGTGTTGGGCATCATAGAGGGCGGTTTCTGGGGCTGTCAATGGTCCGGACGTTGGGGAAAGATCGCTGGATCGTTGCATCGTTCGGGCCGGTTCACGGTTCCGGGGCGGGGCAAAGCAGTTATGTCGCGGCAGCGCGGCGGATGTCACGCCAAAAAAAATCGAAAGATATTTCAGATCCGTAGAGATGATATCGGGAATCGCTTTAGTTGTAATTATTATTGTTTGTGGTTATTTGGTGTCACTGGGTGGTGTGAAGCAACTGAGATTGCAAGGTAAGTCGCAAAAGAGAGTGCCGTTCTGGGCTGAAACGCCGTTGGGGACCGAGTGACAACCTGGTGTCACTCGGTCCCCAACTTTGCGGCTCGAACGTGTCTCAGCCTTGGCGTTCGGGCCGCAGTGCTCGAACCTGAGCGCCCGCCTGCCACATCTCGCTCTCCGCGATCTCCTTGAGCTCTTTCTCGAGTTGCTGCCGGTAGTCCGGGCGGCTGTTCGCGTCGAGTGTACGGCGCGCCTCTTCGCCGGTCGCGACCGAGTTGTAGAGCTGCTCAAACACCGGCTTGGACGCGTCACGGAACGACTTGAACCAGTCGAGCGCGCCGCGCTGGGCGGTCGTCGAGCAGTTGGCGTACATCCAGTCCATGCCCTTTTCGGCGATCAGCGGGTATAGGCTCTGGGTCGCCTCTTCCACCGTCTCGTTGAACGCTTCGCTCGGCGAGTGCCCGTTGGCACGGAGCACTTCGTACTGGGCGAGCCACAGCCCGTAGATGGCGCCCATGAGCACGCCCCGCTCGCCGGTCAGGTCGGACACCACTTCCTTCTTGAAGGTGGTCTCGAACAGGTACCCCGAGCCGATCGCGATGCCCAGCGCCAAGCACCGCTCGCGCGCTTTGCCGGTCGCGTCCTGGTGGATGGCGAAGCTGGAGTTGATCCCGCGCCCCTCGACGAACAGCCGGCGCACCGTCGTGCCCGACCCCTTCGGGGCGACCAGGATCACGTCGATGTCGGCGGTCGGAACGACCCCGGTCTGCTCGTTGAAAACGATCGAGAAGCCGTGCGAGAAGTACAGCGCTTTGCCCTTCGTGAGGTGCGGTTTGATCTTGGGCCACATCTCCTTCTGCCCGGCGTCGGACAGCAGGTACTGAACGACGGTGCCCTTCGCGGCGGCCTCTTCCGGGTCGAACAGAGTCTTGCCCGGCTCCCACCCGTCTTCGAGGCACAGGTCGTAAGCTTTGCCCCCCTTGCGCTGGCCGACGATCACCTTCACGCCGTTGTCGCGCATGTTGAGCGACTGGCCGCGGCCCTGTACGCCGTAGCCGACCACGGCCACGGTCTCGTCCTTCAGGATCGCGCGGACCCGGTCGGGCGGGTAGTCGGACCGCTCGATGGCCTGCTCCACGGTCTCGCCGATGCGAATCTCTTTCATTGCGTCTACTCGGAGGAAGAGGTTGGCCCTATGTTCTGCGGGAGAGCTTACGAAATATTATCTCGACGGCAAGAATTCAAATATGGACACGACTGACGCGCAGCCGCCCGCCGGCCCCGCGGGAGTGGCGCCGGCCGGGGTGCCGGACGTGGTCGACCGGCTGGTGGAACAGTGGCGGCAGGCGCGCCCCGATCTGGACCCGTCACCGCTGGAGGTGGTGGGCCGGGTGATCGTGCTGGCGCAGCACCTGGAGCGGAGCGTGGAGGTGGCGCTGGAGCGGCACAAGCTGACGCTGGGCCAGTTCGACATCCTCGCGACGCTGCGGCGACACGGGAAGAAGGGCGGACTATCTCCCACCCGGCTGCTGGAGAGCGTGCTGCTGTCGAGTGGCGGGATGACCGCCCGGTTGGACGCGCTCGCGGAGGCCGGTTACGTCTCGCGCAAGCCGAACCCGGACGACCGGCGGATGGTGGTGATCGAGCTGACCTCCAAGGGCCGGCGGGTGATCGACCACGCGACGAAGACCCGGTTCGCCGAGGCCGAGCACTCGCTCCCGCCGCTCAGCCCGACGGAGATGGGGACGCTTACGGGCCTGCTCAGGCGGTGGCTCGTTCAGGTCGCGGGATGAAGTGCCGGCCTCCGAGGGCGACGGTGAGGTCAAACGGTGCCCGCCACGGGGCGCGGGGTAAGTGGCCTCTCCGAAAGGCCTTTCACTCATCCACAATGTCTTCGAGCTTCGAGATCGCCACCACCTCGCTGCGGCGTAAGAACACCCGCTTACGGTTCCGCTTGATGCCGGTCGCGACCGAGTCCGCAACGTACAGCTCGCGGGTCGTTTCGGTGTCGCGCAGGTCGTGCAGGTCGGCGTTCTTGAGTTCCATGAAGTGCTCGTCGTACCGGACCAACCGGCCGAGGCACACGTAAGGGCTGACCAGGTCGACAACGATCTTCTGTTCGAGCAACTCGTCGAGCATCGGATTTGATCTCCGCGCGGGTTATTGCGATTGTACCGGTTGGGGCGCCCCGGCCCCCGGAATATGCCACCGCCGCCCGCCCGTGCGCCGGGAAAGCTGCGGCGGATGTGTTGACCGGCCGGGGGGCCGTTCGCACCCTGAACGATAACGTTAGTTTCAGGTTTCGGTTTCCGAGTTCCACACCACGCATTCAGGCCCACCGACATGGCTCGCCGCCCCGGTAAGCGCCCCGCACTCCCGGAACAACTGGTCACGCACCCCGCGCAACTGGCCGCGTGCCTCGGCCACCTCGCGAAGGCGCCGCTCGTCGGGTTCGACACCGAGTTCGTCGGCGAGGACGCGTACCGCCCCGAGCTGTGCCTGGTACAGGTTTCGACCGCAGAGCAACTGTTCGTAATCGACCCGTTCGAGTGCGGCTCGCTCGACGGGTTCTGGGATCTGTTGCTCGACCGGAAACGCACGGTCGTCGTCCACGCCGGCCGCGAAGACGTGCGGATGTGCTACTTTCAAGCGGGAAGCGCTCCGCCGAACGTGTTCGACGTGCAGATTGCGGCCGGGTTGGTCGGGCTGACGTACCCCATCGGCTACGCGGGGCTCGTCCACGACCTGTTGCGGCAACGGATGCAGAAGGGCGAAACGCTTACCGACTGGCGGCAGCGTCCGTTGACTCCCGCGCAGGTGCGGTACGCGTACGACGACGTGCGGTACTTGCTCCCTGCGCACCGCAAGCTGACCGAGCGGCTCAAAAGGTACCGCCGCTTGTCGTGGGCCGAGGAGGAGTTCGCCGCCGCGGTGAAGCGGGCCGTGGCAGACGACGCCACGATCGAGCGGTGGCGGAAGATCAAGGGGATCGGGGCGCTGGACCGGCGCGGGCTTGCCGTCGCGCGCGAGTTGTACGGCTGGCGCGACAAGTTCGCGGAGCGGCTGAATAAGCCCCCGCGGTTCCTGATGCGGGACGACCTCCTGATCGAGATCGCCCGCCGCGCTCCGTCGCGGTCCGAAGAGCTGCACACGGTCCGTGGCCTGCCACGCGGGCAGGAGGAGCTCATTTTAGAGGCCGTCCGGCGCGCGAACGCGCTCGAGCCCGGTGCGTGCCCCGAGCCCGAAACTCGCGACAACGACAGCGCCAACGTCGTGCTGCTCGGGAACCTTTTGAACGTTGTACTTGCGGACTTCGCCGGGCGCCACCGGCTCGCCGCGAACCTGATCTCCTCAGGGGCGGACCTGAAGGCCGTTGTCCGCTCCCGTGTTGAGGGCACCGGTTTACCAGACGTGCCGCTGTGCCGCGGGTGGCGGGCGAAGGCGGTTCTGCCCGAGTTGTTGGACATCCTGTCGGGCGAAACGGCGATCCGGGTCGCCAACCCGAAAGCACTTGACCCACTCGAACTCGTGGAACTGGAGCCGGAGGAGCCGGGCGACGCCGCGTTGCAACACGAGGCGGGGCTGACGGCTGACGCGCGGGAAAAACCTGCACCGCTCGCAGACGGTACACTGGAAGAGCCCGAATAAATTCTCCGAGACGTTGCGCAATGAGCAACCTGCTAAAGTGCCCCAACCCGAGTTGCCCGTACACGTTCGACTCGTCGCAGGTGCCGGTGGGTGTGGTGCTGAGTTGCCCGCGCTGTTCCATGCAGTTCACGCTCGGCCCGCCCCCACCCCCGTCACCGTCTCCGGCTTCCGATCCGACTCCATTGTCATCCGGCCTGGGACCGTCTGGGGCGCCCCTGGCCGCACCGGCGGGGCGCGAAGCGGGCCGGCTCAAGCCTCGGCGAGAGCGGCTAGAGCCAGCGGCCGGCATGCCGGCGTATCAAATCGCCATCTTTGCTCTGATGCTGGCCGCACTGGTTGCCGGGGCGGTGCTGGTAATTGGCTTTAAAGTTGTCTCGCGCCGCACTTCGCGCGGCGGCGAACCAATCGTGGTGAAGGACACCGAAGGTAATCTTGGAGTTGAGGGGCTGCCAAAAGGATGGGCGCAGGACGATGCCACCCGGCTGAAGGTGTCCGCCCCGTTCGTCTACGGTTTCAAGCGCGAGAGCCCGGAAGGGTACGTGGTGCTCGGTCGCACCGAGTACGCCAAAGGACGCGCTCCGCGCGGAACCGAGATGCGCCGCGACCTCGAAGCACCGCTTCGCAAGCTGTTCACCCGATACGAGGAAGAGCCCCCGCCCGATAACGTCTGGCTGGGGCAACCCGTCGGTCCTCGGCACGGATTCAAGTTCCGCGCCCCCTCGGGCGATGGGCTGGTCTGGCAGGGCGAAGCGTACACGGTGGCGCACCAAGGGATCGCGTACTTCTGGCTCGGGTGGTGCGGCGAGGGCGACTTCGACAAGCTGCAACCCGAGTTCGCAGACTTCCGAAATCGGTGCAAGCTGCTCGGACTCCGCGGTGACTGGCGCGAGACGGTTGCCCGCGAGGTTCAATACAAAGGCGCGACGGTGCCGTACACGTTCACCGATGCCGAAGACGCTTGGAAAGAAGTGCCCATCGACGCCGACAAGAAAGAGCGGCCGGAACTGGATCGAGGGCTGCGCATTAATTACACGACGCGCGGCGAACGGAACGCGCTACCGGATGTCGCCGAGTTGCGCGTTTATCTCCTCGACGGCGCAGGCGACCCGCTGAACCGTGCGCGCGAGTACGTCCAAAACCTCTGGACCAATCACCTGAAGAGCGCGAACGACCAGCTCCCGGCGCCAACGTTCACCGAGCGCACCGGGGAGCCGGAGGGCGATCCCCTCAGCAAAGGAGGCGCCCCGGTCGTCCGGCTTGACAGCGCGGTCATCGACCCCGGTACGAAAAAGGTGGTCGCGTCGTCAGAGTCGCGGCTGATCGTACTTTCTGCCGTCCGCGTGGGCGATAAGATTGTGGTGCTCCACTGCTGGTGCGAGTCCGCGAAGCGGAACGTTTTCGAATGGCGGTTCGTTCAGATCGCGTCGTCGCTGCGGTGAGTGCCGCGCGGCGGCACCCACGGCTGGCGCGAGGGGGCTAAGGCAGTACGCTGGGGACGAGGCCCGGCTGTGCCGCGGGCGGTGGGAGCGGCGCTGCTTGTGGCGGCTTCTTCGGCGGGCGTGGGTCGGCCGGGCGCTCCGGCGCCGGCAGGTTCAGACCGCGAAGCCGTAAAGCATCGGCGGCGTTCAGGATGTCGTCGGTGCGGGTCTGAGTCGCCTCGTACAACTGGAAGTAGTAGCGGCGGGTGTCGCGGATGCGGAACGGCCACACCACCTCCGCAAGGAAGTCGATGGGCGGGTACGCGTACCACGGAGCGGTGACGTGGACCCGCTCTTCGCGCGTCTCGTAACCCGGCTGAACGATTTTCACGGTGTAGTAGCCGTAATACTCGAACGGGCTGTGGGCGGGCGCGGGGCCGATCGGGCGGTTGTCAATGTACACTTGCGCGTTCGGGACGTTCGATTCGATCACGAACCGACGGTCCACGCAGCCGGTGGTGACCAGCGCCGCTGCGCAAGCTAGGACCGGCATCAGTCGCACGGTTCGCGCCGTCATCGAGTCCCCTTCGTTCGCCCGTGCCCGTCGTGAGGCGTGGTGAGCCGACCGAAATACCGACCCGCCGGGAGGCGGTCAACCGCACCGTGACGCGGATTTCTGTTGCGGGGGCAGCATTGTTTCCGCCGATGGCGTAGGATGGGTACAGAACCTTCGCGAGGTGAGTCGTGGCGGCGTTTGAACCTGTCCGATACGCGGCGCTGACCGACGTGGGCGTCAAGCGCAGCCACAACCAGGACGCGTGCGCTGCGCAACCCGCCGTGGACGCGACCGGTTTTGCGGCTCAGGGGCACGTGTTCGTGGTCGCCGACGGGATGGGCGGGCACGCGGTGGGGGAGAAAGCCAGCGCGAAAGCCGCCCGCGACATCCCGTTCCTTTACACCAAGCACGCCCGCGACGGGGGGGTGCTTCCGGCCCTGCGGCGCGCGTTCCAAGAGGCGAACTCCGGAATTCACGAGATCGGCCAGCAGAACCCCGAGTTCCGCGGTCTGGGCACTACCAGTACCGCTTTAGTCCTCCGGCCCGAGGGCGCTTGGATCGGCCACGTGGGTGACAGTCGTGCGTACCGCATCCGCCAGGGGCGGGTCGAGCAGTTGACGTTCGATCACTCCTGGGTGTGGGAAATTGCCAAGCGCCAGGGCGTTGACCCCGACGAACTCGGCGATTTCAAAAAGAACGTGATCATTCGCTCGCTCGGCCCCGACCGCGAGGTCGAAGTCGACATTGAAGGGCCGTACCCGGTAGAGCCCGGGGACACCTTCCTACTATGCAGCGACGGCCTCACGGGGGTGGTGACGCCGCAAGAGGTTGGGGCGGTCGTCTCCGCACTCCCGCCGGATGAGGCGGCCCGCTTTCTGGTTCACCTCGCGAACCTGCGCGGCGGTCCCGACAACATTACCGTTCTGATCGTTCAGGTTCCCGGTGGGGGAGAGAACAGCTCCGGTGCCCGCTCCGCGCGGCCCGCGCTACTGGCGCGGCTGTGGTCGGCTTGGAACCGGCGGGTTCACTGGTCGTTTACGGTCCTGGGCGGTGGGGTCGGGCTGGCGCTCCTGTCACTGGGGCTCCAGTTGGGTGCGGTGCCCGGCGCGGCCGTTCTCTTCTCCCTTGCCGCGCTGCTGATCGTGGTCGGGCTTGGTGGGCTGGCGGTACATATGCAGAAAGAAGAGCCGCCCGGTGCCGGGGACGTTGCCGCCGACCTCGCGCCCCGCGAACTTCATGTGTACCGGTCGCACGACTGCGGCGTGACGCCCGAGGTTCTGGAGAAGTTCACGCAACTGGAAAGCCAGCTCCTCGAAGGGATGCAGGCGCACAACACGCCCGCGGATTACGGCGCGCACGCGCAGCTCGCCAAACTGGCCGGCGCGCCCGGCGCGAAGGGGGAGGCCGTCCTTCCGGCGTTCCGCGCGCGGTGCCGATCGATTCTGTTCTTGGCCGAAGCGTTCCACAAGTCCCGACACAAGCAGGAGTTGTTCCGCCCGAGCTGGACTCCACCCCCATACCCGCAGTAGCGGCACTTCCGTGAGGTCGCGCGGACCGACCGTTTCGGCCAAGGTATTTTTTGTTTCCGCTCGACCCGCGTCGCCGGGTACACTTCCCTTATCACTCGAACCGATCCCGCCTCCTCGACCAGCCCGCGGTCGTTCTGCGTTGTTCTGCTGAGGGCCAACCGTGCGTTTCCTCACCGGCCGCTTCGGACTCGCGCTCGTGGCGGGCGCGCTCTTCGCTCACCCGGCCCAGGCGCAACCGCTGCCTGCAAAGATCGATTACAACCGCGACGTGCGGCCGATCCTGTCGAACAACTGCTTTCAGTGCCACGGCCCGGACGAAAAGACCCGCAAGGCCCGGTTGCGTCTCGACACCAAGGACGGCGCGCATGAGACCTCGATCGTCGTCGGCAAACCGGACTCCAGTGAGTTAATCGCGCGCTTGCTGGCAACTCCCGACGACGCGAGTGTGATGCCGCCCGCGAAAACGGGTAAGAAGTTGACCGATCGTGAAATAGGGGTGCTCAAGCAGTGGATTAAGGAGGGCGCGAACTACGCACCTCACTGGGCGTACATGACTCCGGTACGGCCCGAAGTGCCGAAAACCAAGTTCCCTACGGCCAACCCCGTCGACGCGTTCCTGTTCGCCCGGCTCGAAGTCGAGAAGCTCGAACCCGCGGGGCGGGCCGATAAGTACGCACTCGCTCGTCGCGCCGCTCTCGACCTGACGGGCCTGCCGCCTACGCCCGACGAACTCGACGTGTTTCTGAAAGACGACACCGTGGGGGCGTACGAGAGGCTGGTGGAGAAGCTGCTGGCCAAACCCGCGTTTGGCGAGCACTGGGCGCGGATGTGGCTCGACCTGGCGCGCTACGCCGACAGCGCCGGGTACGCCGACGACCCGCTGCGCACGATCTGGAAGTACCGCGACTACGTCATTCAGAGCTTCAACGCGAACAAGCCGCTGGACCAGTTCACGGTCGAGCAGCTTGCAGGGGACCTGCTGCCGAATCCCACTCCTGAGCAACTCATCGCGACGGCATTCCACCGCAACACGATGACCAACAGCGAGGGCGGGACCAACGACGAGGAGTTCCGCAACGTCGCGGTGGTGGACCGCGTCAACACTACGTACATGGTGTGGATGGGCACCTCGATGGGGTGCGCTCAATGCCACACGCACAAGTACGACCCGTTCAGCCAGACCGAGTATTTCCGCTCGTTCGCGTTCTTCAACAACACCGCCGACGCCGACCGGGCGGACGAGAGCCCAGTGCTGCCGTTCTGGGCCGACGGGGTGCTGGCGAAGAGGACCGCGGTCGAAAAGCAGGTCGCAGAGCTCGAGGTGGCGCTAAAGGGCAAAAAGCCCGAGGAGCTCAAGGCACAGCGCGACGCGCTCGCCGCGCTCAAGAAGGAACTTGCGACCCTCAGACCCGAAAGTACGGTGCCGGTACTCAAGGAACTGTCCGGTAACCAGAGGCGGAAAACGCGGCTCCAGTTTCGCGGCAACTTCCTGGACCTCGGCGACGAGGTGACCGAGGGCACACCCGCGGCCATGCATCCTTACCCGAAAGGCGCTCCGAAGGACCGCCTGGGGTTCGCAAATTGGCTCATCGGGGCTGAGAACCCGCTGACCGCGCGGGTGATGGCCAACCGCTTCTGGGAGCAGATCTTCGGTACGGGGATCGTCCGCACCACGGAAGAATTTGGGGCTCAGGGCGAGCTCCCGAGCCACCCCGAGTTGCTCGACTGGCTCGCCACCGAGCTGGTGGCACAGAGGTGGGATCTGAAGAAGTTTCTGAAGTTGCTGGTGACCTCCGCCGCGTACCAGCAGTCCTCGAAGGTGACCGGCGCGCTGTACGAGCGTGACCCCGACAACCGGCTCCTCGCGCGGGGACCCCGGGTCCGGCTCACGGCCGAGATGGTGCGCGATCAAGCGCTGTCCGCGGCCGGGCTGCTGAGCCCGAAAATGCTGGGGCCGTCGGTACGACCACAGCAGCCGAACCTGGGCGTGAGTGCCGCGTTCGGCGGGTCCATCGACTGGCAAACCAGCGCGGGCGAAGACAAGTACCGCCGAGGCGTTTACACCCAGTGGCGGCGTTCCAATCCGTACCCGTCGCTCTCAACGTTCGACGCCCCGAACCGCGACACGTGCGTGGTGCGCCGCGCGCGGACCAACACGCCGCTCCAGGCGCTGGTGACCATGAACGACCCGGTGTACGTCGAAGCGGCTCAGGCGCTCGCCCGCCGGGTGATCGAGCAGGGCGGAAAGACAGACGCGGAGAGGGTGGCGTTCGCGTTCCGGGCGTGCCTCGTGCGCCCGCCGTCCGACGCCGAGGCTGCCCGCCTGGTGAAGCTGTACGACGAAGCAAAATTGAAGTTCTCCAAACAGCCGGCGAAAGCGGTGCAATTCGCGACCAACCCGCTCGGCCCGCTCCCGAAGGGCGCCGAGCCGAGTGGGGCGGCGGCTTGGACCGTCGTCGCGAACGTGATTATGAACCTCGACGAGATGCTATTGAAGCGCTGACCCGCGCCGCCCACCGCCGCAACACACTCCGAGGGTCGATTCATGCACCCCCGCGCCGAGCGCTTGCTCCACCAAACGCGCCGCAACTTCCTTCACACCTCATCATTGGGGTTGGGCGGGCTAGCCCTCTCTTCGCTCCTTCACGACGGCCGCGCGGAAGGACCGAAGGTCGAGAACCCACTCGCACCGAAGAAGCCCCACGTTGCGGCTTCGGCGAAGCGGGTGATCTACCTCCACATGTCGGGCGCGCCCCCGCACCTGGATTTGCTCGATTACAAGCCCGCCCTCCAGAAACACGACGGCCAAGATTGTCCCGACGAGTACCTCAAGGGCAAGCGGTTCGCGTTCACCAGCGGCGTGCCCAAGCTGCTCGGCACGCGGCAGCCGTTCAAGCAGCACGGCCAGGCCGGCATCTGGATGTCCGACGCGATCAAGCCGCTGCACGCGGTCGCGGACGACGTGACCGTCATCCGGTCGATGAAGACCGACGAGTTCAACCACGCGCCCGCCGAGTTGCTGCTGTACACGGGGTTTGCGCGGCAGGGGCGCCCCAGTCTGGGGGCCTGGACCTGCTACGGCCTCGGGAGCGAGAGCGCGAACCTGCCGGGGTTCGTGGTGCTGATCTCGAGCGGGGTGCAGCCGAGCGGCGGGCAAGGGTGTTGGGGCAGCGGGTTCCTGCCGAGCGTGTTCCAGGGGGTGCAGTGCCGCAGCAAGGGCGAACCGGTGCTGTACCTGAGCGACCCGCCCGGCCTCGACCGCGACATGCGCCGGCTCGGCCTCGACGCGATGCGGGATCTTAACGAACTCCAGGAGGCGGAACTCGGTCACCCGGAGACGCGAACTCGCATCTCACAATACGAACTCGCGTTCCGGATGCAGCTCTCGGCCAGCGAGGTGATGGACATCTCGAAGGAGTCGCAAAAGGTGCTCGACGCCTACGGCGCTAAGCCCGGGGCCGGCAGCTTCGCGAACAACTGTCTGCTCGCCCGCCGGCTCGTCGAACAGGGCGTGCGCTACGTGCAGCTCTTCGACTGGGGGTGGGACTTCCACGGCACCAATCCGAATGAGGACATCCGGGACGGGTTGACCAAGAAGGGCACCGTGACGGCCCAAGCCGTTGCCGCACTCATTTCCGACCTGAAGAGCCGGGACCTGTTGAAAGACACGCTGGTGGTGTGGGGCGGTGAGTTCGGCCGCACGCCGTTCCGCGAGGGCCGGACCGCCGGCGGGAAGGTGCTCGGCCGGGACCACTACCCGGACGCGTTCTCGCTGATGCTCGCCGGGGGCGGAATCAAGGCCGGCCACACCCACGGAGAGAGTGACGACCTCGGGTTCAAGGTCGCGCGGGACGAGGTCCACATTCACGACCTGCAAGCCACCGTCATGCACTGCCTCGGGTTCGACCATACCCGGTTGACTTACCGTTTCCAGGGACGCGACTACCGCCTCACCGACGTTCACGGCAAAGTGGTGAAGGGCGTTCTCGCGTGACCGCCGGTGGCGTGTGAGCCGCCGAACAAAGCCGCGTGCTGTTGAGCCATAAGGCCCGGCTGTACTTTTTTTCGAGATTCTATTCATGCGAACAGCGACGCTCACTCTCCTCGCGTTCGGCGCTGCGGCGCTCGCCCGCGCCGATGAGCCGTTTGTGCAGAAGCCCGTTGTCGCCCGAGCAATCGAACGGGGCGAGGTGCCGAAACCGCCGCCGATCGATGTCGCGGCGACCGACTGGGCCAAGGTGTTCGGCGGCGGCCCGGCGCCGCTCTGGATTTGGGGCGCGACACCGACCAAGAATTACACATTGCGTACCGAGTTCGCGGCGTCCAACGTGAAGGCCGCGCGCGTGAAGGCCTCGGCCGATAATCACGTCGTCTTGTTCCTGAACGGGACTCAGGTTGCTGCTTCGGACGAGTGGCAGGAGCCCGCCGAGGCCGACGTAACGAAACTCTTGAAGGAGAAGAACGAACTGGTCGCCGAGGTCCGCAACGCCGGTGGTGTGGCCGGGTTCGTTCTGAAACTGGCCGTCACTGACGACAAGGGCAACACGAAGTACGTCGTCAGCGACGAAACCTGGCTCGCGACTGAGAAGAAAGGGGCCACGGCCGCGAAGGCCAAGAAGATCGGTACCTACGGGGATCAGCCGTGGGGTAAAGTGTTCGACAACGCGGTCACGCAATCCGCATCGAAGGTGCCCGCCAACACATTTGTTGCGTTGCCCGGCTTCAAAGTCGAGAAGCTGTTCACAGTACCCCCGAAGCAACTCGGCTCGTGGGTCTGCCTTACTGCCGATGACAAGGGCCGGCTCATCGCCAGCGACCAAGGCGGGCTGGGGCTGGTTCGCATCACGCCCGGCAAGATCGGCACTGACGAAGAGACGAAGGTCGAGAAGATCCCCGCCAAGGTCACCGGGGCGCAGGGGCTCCTGTGGCACAAGAACATTCTGTACGTGGTCTGCAACGGCGGGCCGGGAAGTGGCTTGTACCGTGTGTCGTCGTCCAAAGGCGACGACACCCTCGATAAGGTCGAAAAGCTAAAAGCGCTTTCGGGCGGCGGTGAGCACGGCCCGCACGCCATCCGGCTCGCACCGGATGGTAACTCGCTCTACGTTATTTGCGGGAACCACACGCAGCCGCCCGAAAAGTTCGATCATAGCCGCTTGCCGAAGAACTGGAGCGAGGACCACATCCTGCCGCGGCAGTGGGATGCGAACGGTCACGCCCGCGGTATTCTGGCCCCGGGTGGGTACGTCGCCAAAACCGATCTAGGCGGCAACACCTGGGAAATCTTTACCGCCGGTTACCGCAACCCGTATGACTTCGCGTTCAACGCTGACGGCGAGATGTTCGTGTACGACGCGGATATGGAGTGGGACTTGGGGATGCCGTGGTATCGCCCGACGCGGGTGAACCACGCCACCAGTGGGAGCGAACTCGGCTGGCGTTCTGGTACCGGGAAGTGGCCCGCCTATTATGTCGATTCGCTCCCGGCGATGACGGACATCGGTCCGGGCTCGCCGGTCGGCGTCGAGTTCGGGTACGGGGCGAAGTTCCCGGCCAAATACCAGAAGGCGCTGTTCATCTGCGACTGGACGTTCGGCACTATGTACGCGATCCACACCGAACCGACCGGGGCGACCTACAAGGGTGTCAAGGAAGAGTTCCTGAGCCGCACGCCGCTACCGCTGACCGACGTGGTCATCAACCAAGCCGACGGGGCGATGTACTTCACGATCGGCGGGCGCGGGACGCAGAGTGAACTGTTCCGCGTGACGTACACCGGTTCCGAGCCGACCGCGCCGGTCGAGACCAGATTGGGCGAAACGCCCGAACGCAAGTTGCTGAAACAGGCCGAAGAGTATCACAAGCCGGCGGCGGACCCGGCGAAGGCGGCTGAGTTCCTGATCCCGCTGCTCGGTCACAAGGATCGGTTCGTCCGGTACGCGGCGCGCGTCGGGCTCGAGCACCAGCCGGTCAAAGGGTGGCAGGACCGGGCGCTCGCTCTCACCCAGCCGGACGCCCTAATCGCGGCCGTCGTCGCTTTGGCCCACCAGGGTGACACGTCCCTTCAGCCCAAACTGCTGGCCGGTTTAGACGCGCTGTGGACGCAGAAGTTGAACGAGCCGCAGGTGCTCGACGCGCTCCGGGCGTACCAGCTCGTGTTCCTGCGCACCGGCGCGCCGAGCGACGCCGTCGCGAACGCGGTCGGGCAGAAGCTCGAAGGGCTGTTCCCCGGCCCGACGGACGCCGTCAACCGCGAGCTGGCCCAACTGCTCGTGTACCTCAAGCACCCCAAGATTGTCGAGTGGCTGTGCGCGGAGCTCAAGAAGCCGTCGAGGCCGCTGACCCAGGAAGGGCTGGACGAACTGATCCTTCGTAACCGCGGGTACGGTGGCACCGTGGCGAACCTGATGAAGAACTCGGCCGACCAGCAGAAGCTGTGGTACCTGTTCACCCTCCGGAACGCGACCGCCGGTTGGAGCATCGACCGCTGGAAAACGTACTACGGGTTCCTGGCCGAGGCGCGCACCAAGAACGGCGGGGCGAGCTACCAGGGGTTCTTAACCAACATCGAAAAGGATGCGTTCGCGAACGCCGGCGACGCCAACCGGCTGGCGATCGAAGCTGCGAACCTGCGTCCGGCGTACAAGGTGCCGGTTCTGCCCAAGCCCGTCGGCCCGGGCCGGGCGTGGACCACGGCCGAACTCGTCGGCCTGGAACAGAAGCTCAAGAGCGGACGCAACTTCAAGAACGGCGAGCGCTCGTTCGCGGCGGCCCGGTGTGTGGTGTGCCACCGGTTCGGCGGCGACGGCGGGGCTACCGGGCCGGACCTGTCCCAGGCGGCGGGGCGGTTCGGGCTGAAGGACATGGCCGAGGCGATCGTCGAGCCCAGTAAGGTGATTTCGGACCAGTACAAGGCGTCAGTGATTCGCACCGGCGACGAGCAGACCATCACGGGTAAGATCGTCAGCGATGTGGGTGGTAAACTCGTGATCGTTACCAATCCGGAAGATTCCAGCAAGGTCATCGAGCTGAAGCGCGAAGATGTCGCAGAAGTGCGGCCGTCCAACGTCTCGTTGATGCCCGAGAAGCTCCTCAACGACCTGAACGAAAACGAGGTGTTGGACCTGCTCGCGTACATGCTGAGCCGTGGCGACCCGGGCCACACGATGTTTAAGAAGAAGTAGCTCGTCTGGCGACCGCGCCTCAACCAGGAGCGCGGTTCACGAGCGCGAGCAACTTGGCGCGCCCCAACTTGCGAATCGTCTCGATGTTGCGCTTCGGAATGTCGAGCAGCTTTTCTGGGTCGTCGTTCACGCGGCTGATGCTCTCCTCGCGCAGCAGGTGCAGCATCGGGAACGGCGACCGGTTCGTATAGTTTTCTACGTCGTCGGGGCGGGTGCCCGCGAACTGGTACTGCGGGTGAAAACTGGCGATCTGGATGACCCCTTCAAGCCCCAACTCGGCGACTAGCTCGTCCGCTCCGGCCACAAAGTCGTTGTAATCGAAGAAGTCCGCGAGCGCGTTCGGGTGAATGAGGAACGCGGTCTCGATCACTTCTGCCGGAGCCGTCGCGAGCGAGTGGAGTTGCTCTGTCAGGGCTGCCGCCAGTGCCGCGGTATCAGCCGCGTCCGTGACGGAGTAGCGGATCAGTCCACCGTCGAACACCCGGCGCGCGAACGGGCAGAGGTTCAGGCCGATCACCACCTCGCGAATCCACCGCTGGGTGGCCTCGATCACCGCGTCCGGGTCCATTTTCGCTCTCCCAAGGTCGTTTCACTCCTGTCCGGTGTTAGCGTAGGGGTGCTGCGTCGTGCCGGTGCGGGTTTAGCTCGGTGGCTCCGGCTACGCGGACGATGGCGCGTCGCCCGTGCGGGGGCTGTGCTTCACCACACGGGGGCCGGCTCTTCCCACGCTGCCGCACAGATTCGGAGGTAAACGCTCGCCGTGACTCGACAACCAAAAGCCCGAGACCTTCGTTCGGGGCTTTCGCGCGACTCGCTGCTATAATCGCAAGGCCCACTGCCGACGACAGGTCGAGAGACGTTGCCATGACGAATACCGCCCTCCGCGACGCCGTGATGCGGGTGCTGCCGCGCGTGAAGACACCGGCCCAGTACACCGGCGGCGAGCTCCACTCGGTGCCGAAGGACCACCGGCAGGTGCGCGGCAAACTGTGCCTGTGCTTCCCGGACGCGTACACGCTCGGGATGAGTCACCACGGGTTCCAGGTGCTCTACACGATCATGAACAACGATCCGCAGTGGGCGTGCGAGCGCGCGTTCGCCCCGTGGATGGACTTCGAGGCCGAACTGCGCCGCAACCGGCTCCCCTTGTACGGGCTGGAGACGTTCACGCCGCTGTCCGGGTTCGACGTGGTCGGGTTCAGCCTCCAGTACGAGGTGTGCTACTCGAACCTGCTGAACATGATCGACCTCGGTGGCATCCCGCACTTCGCGACCGAGCGGCTGGTGAGCGACCCGCTCGTGATCGCCGGCGGCCCCGGGGCGCAGAACCCGGAACTGCTCGCGCCGTTCGTGGACCTCTTCGTCATCGGCGACGGCGAGGAGTCGCTGCCGTGGGTGATGGAAAAGTGGATGGCACTCAAGGAGGTCGCGGTCCGCGAGGGGGACTTCTCGCACAAGCGCCGGCTCGACATGCTTGCGGAACTCGTGGGCAGCACGAAGTGGGCCTACGCCCCGTGCTTCTACGAGTTCGATTACCACGCCGATGGCACCATCGCCGCCGTGAACCGCACCCGCTCGGACGTGCCGGTCCAGATCGAAAGTTGCACCATCTCGCAAGACCTCGACGACATCCCGCTGCCGACGAAGCCGGTCGTGTCGTTCGTGCAGACCCCACACGACCGCATCGCGATCGAGATCATGCGCGGGTGCCCGTGGCAGTGCCGGTTCTGCCAGTCCACCGTCATCAAGCGGCCCCTCCGGGTGCGCTCGGTCGAGACCATCGTGCAGGCGGCGCTGGAGAGCTACCGCAACACCGGGATGAACGAGATCAGCCTGCTGTCGCTCTCGTCGAGCGACTACCCTCACTTCGAGGAGCTGGTGAAGCGGATGCACGAGGTGTTCGCGCCGCTGGGTGTGAACGTGTCGCTGCCGAGCCTGCGCGTGAACCACCAACTCCGGTCGGTCCCGCAGCTGATGAAGGGCTGGCGGCGCGCGGGTATGACGCTGGCGCCCGAGGTGGCCCGCGACGACATGCGCACGCAGATCCGTAAGCCCATCAAGAACGATGACCTCATCGAAGGCTGCCGGGAGGCGTTCAAGGAGGGCATGTCGCACGTGAAGCTCTACTTCCTGTGCGGGCTGCCCGGTGAGCGCGCCGCGGACCTGGACGGAATTGTGGACCTGGCCGAGGCGATCAGCGAGGTCGGCAAGCAGGCGACCGGCCGGTACAAGGAGGTCACCGCGAGCGTTTCAAACTTCATCCCGAAGCCGCACACGCCGTACCAGTGGAACGGGATGCAGGCTCGCGATTACTTCATCCGGGCGGGCGATTACATGCACCGCCGCAAGCGGAACAAGTTCGTGCGGATCAAACAGCACGACATCGAGACGAGCCTGCTGGAGGGCATTCTCACCCGCGGTGACCGGCGCGTGTCGATGGGGCTGTACGAGGCGTGGAAGCGCGGCGCCCGGTTCGACGGCTGGAAGGAGTGCTTCCAGCCGGAGCTGTGGTGGAGTTCGTTCCGCGACCTCGGCATCGATGTGGACTTCTACCGCTCGCGCCAGCGGCCGGTGTCCGAGAAGCTGCCGTGGGACCACGTTAACGTGAAAAAGGGCCGTGCGTACCTGGAGAAGGAGCAGGAGCGCAGCGTCATCCAGCTTCGGGTGATGGCCGAGGCCGTGAGCGGCACCGACGGAGCGGGCGAGGCGTGCGGTCCGACCGGGTGCGGGGGATGAGTGTGAAGTTGGTTTGAATCCCCAGTTGGCGTGCGCTTTTTACTTGCGTGCGGGGGTTCGACTTCTCCATATTGATGTTGTGTTGGCTGTATCACCCGCCCGTGTTCCCGCCAGAGGCCCACATGTTCTACGCCCGTTCGTTCGCCCTGTTTACTGCGCTCGCCGTTCTGTCCGGAAGCGGACTCGTTGGTCAGGACGCCAAGAAGGACGAGAAGAAGACCGAAGCCCCGAAGAAACTCGACAAAGCGGACGAGCCGGCCGCGAAGGCGAAAGGCGTTCTGCCGGCAAACTGGAAGCGGCTGGGGCTGAGCGATTCTCAAGTGCAGGATGTTTACAAGGTTCAAGGGAAATACAACAGCGAGATCGATAAGTTGGAAGCGAAGATCAAGGAAATTAAGGCGGCGCGCGACAAAGACCTCAAAGCGCTCCTGACCCCCGATCAAAAGAAGCGGCTCGAAGACATCCAGACGGGTAAGGACAAATAAGCAGGTTACACGATGGGTATGGATCGCATCGTTCGGTTTCACGCCGGTCAAGTTCCGGCGTGGGACGCTATTAAATCGCAACTTCATCGAGTCGGTGAGCCGGGAACGATCCGCATGATCGATGGCCTGCCCGCGTTCCCCGACGAAACTCCGGAACCGGACTGGGAGGAGTTGCGCGTCGCCGCCGGCGGGGCCATGGTTACGCTCCGCCGCGAGGTCGATTCGCTTACCTGTGTCGTTTGGGGTAACGCGGACGAGGCGCTCGTTGCTTCATGGAACAGGTTCCTTTGGGCCTGTGCTGCCGCTGGAGACGGGGCCGTTATGACGAACGCCGGTGCAGTTTCGGCATCCACGTTCGCACAACTCGCAGAGATCCGTCCCGCATAACCGGCGCATCCAGGCGTGCCCGCGCCGATTTCCCCTCTCCCCGACCGCTTCCGTCTGTCGTGAGATGTGCTGGCACGTCGATAGTGGGAAGCAAGGTCAGTTCCGAGACGCGCAGACGGTTGGGCTTGTCCCAACCGTCCCGGTTCGCTAACTTCCGCGAACTCCGGGCGGCTGCACCCCTCGCCTAGCCGGAAGAAGGGATTCCCACCGTGAACGTCACCGTCAGACAACTCGCCGAGTGGGTCCGAGGAGAAGTTCTCGGCGACCCCGAACTGGCCATAACGAACGCCCGGACGTTGTCCGAGGCCGAGCCCGGGGACATTACGTTCGTCGAGAGCGAGAGGAACCTGCATGCCTGGCACAACAGCCGGGCGTCCGCCGCCGTCGTGCCCGCGTCCGTGCCGGTTAACGGGCGCCCGGTGATCCGCGTTGCCGACCCGCTGATGGCCTTCGCGGACATTGTGCGCCACCTCCGAGCGCGACCGGAAGAGACCCCTCGCGACATCTCGCCGGGGGCACACGTTCACCCAACGGCCAAGCTCGCTCCAGGGGTCTCGGTCGGACCGCTGGCCGTGATCGGCGAAGGGTCCGAACTGGGCGAGAACTGTACAGTCCACGCCGGCGCCATAATCGGTCGGTTTTGCAAGATCGGGCGCGACGCGATCATCTACCCGCACGTCGTGCTCTACGACGACTGTGTGCTCGGCGATCGGGTCATTCTGCACGCCGGCGCGGTAATCGGGGCGGACGGGTTCGGCTACCGCACCGCGAACGGGAAGCACCACAAGGTTCCACAACTCGGCTGGGTGGAGCTCGAAGACGACGTGGAGATCGGGGCCAACTCGACCGTCGACCGCGGCACGTTCGCGCCGACGCGGATCGGCGCCGGGACCAAGATCGACAACCTCGTGATGGTCGGGCACAACTGCCAGATCGGTAAGCACAACCTGTATTGCAGCCAGTCCGGGGTTGCGGGGTCGTGCGTCACCGGCGACTACGTGGTCCTTGCGGGCCAAGCCGGTATTGCGGACCACGTGACCATCGGAGACCGCGCGATGGTGGGGGCGCAAGCGGGCGTACCGGCGGACCTGCCGGGCGACCTGCACTACCTCGGCACGCCGGCGATGCCGGTGAAGGAAATGGCGCGGGTGTTCGCGAGCCTCCGTCGGCTGCCGGAGTTGCGTGAGGAACTGCGGCAACTCAAGAAACGCCTCGATGCCGCAGAGGGGGCCGGTTGAGATGAGCTCCGGGATTGTTCCGTTCGGTTCGGGAGGGACAGCACCGTTCGACCCGCGTGAGCCGGTGGGGCTACTCGCGTGTGCCGGAAGGTTCCCGGTGGTGTTCGCGGAAAAGGCCCGCGAATGTGGCATCCCGGTGGTGTGCGTCGGCGCGGTCGGGCTGGCCGATCCCGTTCTGCGAGAGCTTTGTACCGAATTCGTTTGGCTCCATCGCATGTCCATCGGCAGCGTGTGTCGCGCCTTCCGGCGCGGCGGGGCGCGGCGCTGGACAATGGCCGGCAAGTTCGAGAAGAAGATCCTCTTCCGGCCGTGGCGCTGGCTCCACTACATCCCGGACTGGAAGATGCTCCGGTTCTGGTTCCTGCGCCGGCGCAAAGCGAACAACGACGACTCGCTCCTGCTCGGGCTCATCGACGAGTTCCGGGCCGAAGGGCTGGAGTGCGTCTCGGCCCTGGACCTGTGCCCGGAGTTGCTCGTGCCCGAAGGCGTTCTCACCAAGCGGCAGCCGACCAAGAGCGAGCAGCGCGACATCGCGTTCGGCTGGGAGCTGGCACGCGAGATGGGCCGGCTCGATGTCGGCCAGAGCGTAATGGTCCGCGAACGTGCCGTCTTGGCGGTCGAGGCCATCGAGGGCACCGACATGGCCATCCGCCGCGCCGGCGAACTGTGTTCGCGGGGCGGGTTCGTGGTTGTGAAGCTCGCCAAGCCCGAGCAGGACAAACGGTTCGATGTGCCCACCGTCGGCACCCAGACCATCGAAACGATGCACCGGGCCGGTGCGACGGCACTCGCCATCGAAGCCGGCCGGACCATCGTCATCGACCAAGAGGCGACCGTCGCCCTGGCCGAGAAGTACGGCATCACGATCACCAGCCTCGTCGCGCCTGTGAACGAGTGAGTTCACTTCGGGAGGGCGGGCGCCCGAATATTCCGGCCGCTCCCGCCCGAACGCAGTTCCCTTTCGCCCGTCCTCGCGGCTATAACTGAAGGACGCCCGTTGAGCCGCGGCACAGCGTTCGTGCGTCCGGCCCCGAGACGGGCGTTTTTGCCGCGGCATCTGGGCACGAGTCTGTACGCGCATGGGTTCCATGTCCTTTCTGCTGCCGGGTTCGCTCTCGGCCGCCGCCGCCGCGGGTCTCGGGGAGGCGTGCGTCGCCGGCGCCGGCTTTCATGACCAGACGCCCGGTCCCACCGTCGTCTCGCTGGCCGACGGGGTCCTCACGCTGTCACGAGACGAGGACGAGAGCGGGTACCTCATCGTGCCCTGGCCGGTGACGCCGTTCGGTACCCTCGCGGTTATCAGCAGCACCTTACGGGAACGCGCCGAGCCGTATCGGCTGGTCGTCGAGTTGGCCCGTGGCAAGGTGAACCAGGTGCGGACGCTGGCCGCCGAATGGCACGACATCGGCCTCCATACGACTCCCGAGTTCGATCGTGGCGTGGTCGAGGTCGGCCGGCAGTTCGGTCGCGCCTTGCTCGCGCCGACCCCTGAAGAGTCCGACGCGCTGGCGACGCGCGTGTTGGAGCACGCGCACGCGCTGGCGGATCGGTTGACAAGGGACTACACTCGGCAGATGCTCGCGACGCGCGAGAAGGCCGAGGGTCGGTTGGACACGCGACTCGCCGCTCGGCACCTGTGCGCCCCACAACGGGCCGCCGCGGCCGAGTACGGGCGCGCGTTCAACGCCGCCGCCGTCGGGCTCCGCTGGCGCGACATCGAGGCGGCCGAGGCCCAGTACGATTGGACCGAAACCGACTCCGCCGTCGCGAGCGCGCGGGCTATGGGGTTGCCCGTGACGCTCGGTCCGGTCATCGACCTCGGGCCGGGCATGATGCCGCCTTGGGCCGCGGGATGGGCTGCGGACCTGCCGACGCTCGCGGCGTGTATGTGCGACTTCCTGGAAACCGCACTCAACCGGTACAAAGGGGACGTGCGCCGCTGGGTCGTGTGCGCCGGATTTAACCAGGGCGAGGGGCTCGGGCTCAGTGACGACGACCGGTTGCGGCTGGCGTACCGCCTGTTCGAGGCCGCGGCTCAAGTCGATTCCGGACTGGAACTCGTCCTCAGCGTGGCCCAGCCTTGGGGCGAGTACCGGGCCAGCGGGGCGCGGACCATTTCACCGATCGCGTTCCCCGATGATCTGCTTCGCGCGGGGGTGCGGCTGTCGGGGCTGGAACTCGAGATCCGCCCCGGGGTGCGGCCGCGCGGGGGGCTGCCCCGCGACCTGCTCGATACCGCGCGCCTGCTCGACGTGTTCGGGGTGCTCGGATTGCCCTTAGAGGTGCTCCTTAGTGCCCCAGCCGGCGAGGGACCGGACCGGCGGGCGGCGGACCAGCAACAGACCGCGTGGGCCTCGATCGGGCCGACCCCGGAAGGACAGGCCGAATGGGGTGCGTCGTTCGCGGCTTTGGCGCTTTGTTGGCCACAGGTCCGAAGCGTCACCTGGGACCACTGGTTTGACGCGGAACCGCACCTCGTACCGCACGGCGGTTTGCTCGATCCGACTGGGCGCCCGCGTCCCCTATTGGCCCGGCTCCGAGCGCTCCGCAACGCGCACCTTACTCCTGAGGTGTGACGGCGCCGAGCTTGTGTATTCTGCCCCATTTACGCCAACACTTCGCGCATTCACGGGGAACTCATCCCACCCAGGCGCTGAATTCAACTATAACGGGTGATGAAGGCACACCGCCTGTTTGACGTTATCGGGCATCACTCGCGATCCGACCGCAGACATTTATTGTGCTACCAAACCGACACCCACGTGGGGTTTTTCTCGATTGTGCTCGGGGAACCCTTGCCGGACCGTGATCGTAAGGGTTGGAGGTGCCACAAATCGGTTCCACAGGCGTAAAGTCGAGAAAGCGCGACGATTGGGGCCGGTTCGGGGCAAATAACTTGCGGGCGACTCGCGAACCAACGCTGACGGTTCCAAATCCGTTAGCGGTGAAAGCGAACGACATCGAAGACGTGTAAGTGACTGCGGACATTGACTACTCGGCCGCCCGGTGGGATGAGTGGTTCGCAGCGAGTTCGGCCGCGCGCAAGGGGTTCTTCCGGGCGGGAGTCGGTCGGAAGTTTAGGTTGCTTCGGGTACCAGGAGGTGCGCCGATGACGGAGGGTGACGCGAACGTGCCTGCGGCACTGCGGTCCGTAGCGGGGTACCGGTTGCTCCGCCAGATCGGGCAGGGCGGCATGAGCGCCGTGTACCACAGCTACGATGTCGTCACCGACCGACCGGTCGCGGTCAAACTCTTGGCCGATCACCTGGCCGGGCAACCCGAGTTCGTCGGCCGGTTCTACCGCGAGGCCCGGTTGAGCCGCGTCCTCGAACACCCCGCCATCGTGCAAGGGTACGCATCCGGTTTCGATCCCGAGGTCAGCAAGCACTACTTGGTTCTGGAGTACATCGACGGTCCCACCGCGCACGGCGCGCTGCTGCGTCTCGGCCGGCTCCCTGTGGGAATGGTCGTTCGTATCGGCCTCGACATCGCGCACGCCCTGGCCTTTCTGCACGAACGCCAGTACGTCCACCGGGATGTGAAACCGGACAACATTCTGCTCCACCCGGGCGGGGGGGCGAAACTCGCCGACCTGGGGCTTGCGAAGCGGCTCAACGACGATTCGCAACTCACCGCCGTGCATCAGGGCGTGGGGACGACATATTACATGCCCTACGAGCAAGCGGTAAATGCGAATTTAGTGGACGGGCGCAGCGACATTTTTGCACTCGGTGCGACGCTCTACCACCTGTTGACGGGCGAGGTGCCGTTCTCCGGTGCGACGCACGACGAGGTCATTCGCGAGAAGGCGCACGGCTCGTTTCGTCCGGTGCGCGCGCTGGCGCCGGGCACGCCGGCCACCGTAGCGAACTTGGTCGATTCGATGCTCGCGTGTGACCCCCGGGCTCGGGTCCAGCGCGCCGATGACCTCGTCCGCGCGCTTGGGGCGACCGGCTTGGCCACAACGCTGCCGCCGTTCGCGGACGGAGATGTTCAACCGTCCGGTGACATTCAGTCGCTGGAGATGCAAACTCGGGCGGACCACCCGCCGCCCCACCCGAGCCCCACCGACGCGGACGAGGGCGACGCCCCAGAGCCGCCGTTAACGTCTGTTCCGCGGCCGAAGCTGAGCCTCTGGCCGTGGGTGGTCGGAGGGGGGGCGGTGCTGCTCGCGGTGCTGACCGGGTCTACGCGGTTCGGGTTGGGCCGGGCGGTTGGTCCACCGCCGCTGTACCGCGTTGCGCAGGCCGATTCGGTGCCCGCGTGTGGCCGTTGCGACGCGCCCGGCCAATAATCTCTTTCTCGACCGCGTCACTCCGGTGCGGCCGTCTCAACCGCGCTCGGAATGACGCCTGAACCCCTCACTTACACCCGTGCACGCGGGCTGCTGATTCTTGCTGCGGTGCTATGGAGCAGTGGTAGCGTGTTCATGCGCCTTCTGAGCGAGCCGCTCGGCTTGGGGCTGGACACACCACTTCTTACTCCGCTCCAGGTCGCGTTCTACCGCGGCCTGTTCGGCGGCGTGATTGTGTTGGCGCTGGTGGCCCGTTCCGAAATGACGTTCCGGCCGCGCATGGCCCTGATGATGGTCGTGTTCACGGTCATGAGCGGTTTGTACCTGTCGGCCCTGGGACGGGGGCCGGCCGCAAACGCGATCTTCCTGCAAAACACCGCCCCACTGTGGGTGTACGTGTTTGCGGTGCTTTTTCTGCATGAACCGGCGAGCCGACGTGGCTGGGAGACGGTACTGCTCGGGGCCGCGGGCGCGGTGGTAATCGTGGCCGGAAACTGGCCGCGCGACCTCCCACCAGCGCAACAGCGCACGCAAACGCTCATTTTGCTGATGGGGCTCGGCAGCGGGATCACCTACGCGGTTGTGGTTCTGTTTCTGCGCACGCTGCGGGAGCACTCGTCGGCGTGGCTGGTCGCACTCAATTTGCTCGGCACCGCAGTCACCTTGGGAGCGTTCGTGCTCCTGAACGACGGACCGGCCGCCTTCGGGGCGTGGGTGACGGCCCCGACCGCGCGTCAGGTGGGAGTGCTCGTCGTCTTCGGCGCGGTCCAGATGGCGCTTCCGTACTGGTTGTTCACACGCAGTTTGCGTGCGGTTCCTCCGCAAGAAGCGGCCATCATCACGCTCCTCGAACCGTTACTCAACCCGGTGTGGGCGTACCTGATTACGCCCGAAAAGGACACCCCGAACCTCTGGATGTTCGCCGGCGGTGGGCTGATCTTGCTCGCGCTGGTGTGGCAGTACCTGCCGCGCCGGGCACCCGCCGCCAAGAGCACGCAGATGGTGGCAGACAAGCCACTCGAGTGATGGCATAATGTGGGTCCGTTTTCACCCACCCCACCCGGTGCTCTATGCCGGCACTCCACCTCGCGACATTCTCTTGCGATGTCACCCCCCCCGAAGGTCACCCGCTGTGCGGCGGTTGGATCGAGCCGGTGCGCGGCGTCGACGACCCTCTGAAAGCGCTCGGCGTTGTGCTGCTCGGTGTGGGCAAGCCGGTGGTGCTCTGCGCGGTCGACTGGACTGGCCTGCGCAACGAAGCGTTTCGAACTTGGCGGAGGGCGCTCGCGGACGCCGCGCACACCACGCCGGAACACGTTTCGCTCCACTGCGTTCACCCGCACAACGCGCCGTTCGCCGACACAGGGGCAGAAAAGCTGATCGCCGCGGCGAAGGCCCCCACCTCGCTGGACCTGAAGTTCTTCGACCGGTGCGTGACTGCGTCAGCAGAAGCGCTGACCGCTTCGCTCGTAAAGGCCGTGCGGTTTACACACGTCGGGACTGGCCTCGCGGAGGTAAAAGAGGTCGCGTCGAATCGCCGCGTTCTGGGTGACGACGGCAACGTCAAATTTACACGCACCAGCGCGACGAAGAGCAAGGAGGCTCGAGAGGCACCGGAGGGGCTGATCGATCCGAAACTGCGAACGCTCAGCTTTTGGGACGGGGACAGGCCGCTCGCGGGGCTGCACTTTTACGCTTGCCACCCCATGAGTTACTACGGCGACGGGCGGGTGAGCGCGGACTTCTGTGGGCTCGCGCGGCAGAAGCTTCAGGACGAAACGAAGGTGTTCCAGGTGTACTTCAACGGGTGCGGCGGGAACGTGACGGCCGGGAAGTACAACGACGGCTCCAAAGAAAACCGGGTCGTTCTTCGCGACCGCGTCCACACCGCAATGGTGTCGGCATGGAAGGCGACCCGCACCACGCCCGTAACGGAGTTGCGGTGGCGGTTCGAGGCCGTGACGCTGCCGGCGCGCAAAGAGGCGTCGTTCGGAGAAGCGGAAAGCACCAAGGTACTGAACGACCCAAAGGCGGCAGCCGCCAAGCGCAACAACGCGGCGTTTCAACTCGCTTGGCTCGCACGCAAGGACGTGCCCATTGAAGTCAGTTGCCTGAGTTTCGGCGGGGCGATTCAAACGCTGTTTCTGCCGGGTGAGGCGTTCGTCGAGTACCAAATCGCTGCGCAGAAGCTCCGCCCTGACGCGGTGGTCAATGTCGCCGCCTACGGGGACGACGGGCCGGGTTACATCCCCACGGCAAAAGCGTACCTCGAAGGCGGATACGAGCCGACCGTCGCTCTGTCCGGCCCAGGTTCGGAAGAAATGCTCCTAGCTGCCATCCGGAAGCTGCTGAAGGTAGAAGGGAAGGGGAAGGAATGAAAACGCTGCTGGCGCTCGCACTCACATTCACCCTCGCGGTTCCGCTGGCGGCGGACGACAAGCCGCAGTTTAAGGCCGGGGTGGCGGTGACGGATATTACGCCGCGCGAGCCGATTTGGATGGCGGGCTACGCCGCTCGCACCAAGCCGGCCGAGGGCCAGATACATGCCCTCCACGCAAAAGCCCTCTGTCTCGAAGACGCGGCCGGTAAGCGGCTCGTGCTCGTCACGACGGATCTGATCGGCATCCCGCGGTCCTTGGGAGCCGCGGTCGCCGCGGACGCCGAGAAGCGGTTCGGCGTCAGGCGCGAGGAACTCGTCCTCAGCGCGTCGCACACCCACTGTGGGCCGGTGGTTCGTGAGAACCTGATCGACATGTACCCGCTTACGAAAGAAGAAAGCAGAAAGATCGAGGCGTACACCGATGAACTGAAACTCCGGTTGGTCGATCTCATCGGATCGGCGATCGAGAACCGCCGGCCGGCGGTGCTCAAGTACGGCGCGGGCAAGGCGACCTTCGCGGCGAACCGACGCGAGCCGACGGAGAAGGGCGTCATCAACGGGCGCAACCCTGCCGGGCCGGTCGACCACACGGTCCCGGTGCTGGTCGCCGAGGGGACGGACGGTGCGCCGCTCGCGGTGGTGTTCGGGTACGCCTGTCACAACACCACACTGAGCTTCAACAAGTGGTGCGGCGACTATGCCGGGTTCGCACAACTTGCGGTCGAGAAGGCGTTCCCCGGTGCCAAGGGGATGTTCTGGACCGGGTGCGGTGCCGACGCCAACCCGCTCCCGCGCGGGAAGATCGAGCAATGTGAGCAGTACGGTAAAGAGCTTGCCGAGGCGGTCACCGCGGCCGTTAAGGGCGCGAAGCCGATTCAGGGGAGGTTCGCAGCGAAATACGAGCAGATCACGCTCAAGTTCGATTCGGTACCCACAAAAGCCCAGTTAGGCGCTGACGCTTTGAGCAAAACGTTAGCCGCGCAGAAGCGTGCCGAGCGGCTGCTCAAAGAACTCGAAGCGACTGGGAAGATTGCCGACACCTACCCCCACTACCCAGTGCAGGCGTGGGCACTCGGCGATCAGGTGCTCTGGGTGGCGCTCGGTGGTGAGGTCGTGGTGGACTACGTGCTGAGGCTCAAAAAGGATGTCCCCACGAGCCGCGCGCTGTGGGTCATGGGCTACGCCAACGACGTGATGTCCTACATCCCCAGCGCCCGCGTGCTCAAAGAAGGAGGGTACGAAGCGGATTCGTCCCAGATTTACTACGGGATGCCCGGGAAGTGGAGCCCGACGATTGAAGACGCTATCGTCAACAAGGTCAAGGACCTGGCGGCCGTGGTCGGTGAGCTTCCGAAGCCGCCCGGCCCTCTCACTCCCAAGGAAGAACTCGCCACTTTCAAACTCCCCGACGGGATCAAGGCCGAATTAGTTGCTGCGGAGCCCGCTGTCGTGGACCCCGTCGCGATGGCCTTCGACGAGAAGGGGCGGCTCTACGTCTGCGAGATGCGCGGTTATCCGAACGGCGGTGTTGGGACCGGGAGCGAAACACGGGGCAAAATCAAATGCCTTGTCGATAAGGACGGGGACGGGGTTTTCGAGACGGTGACGACGTTCGCGGAGGGCTTGCGGTTCCCTATGGGCGTGCAGCCCTACAAGCGCGGCCTACTCGTGGCCGTCGCTCCGGACCTGTTGTACCTCGAAGACACGGACGGTGACGGCAAGGCGGACAAAACGACCGTCCTCTACACCGGCTTCTACCTTGCGAACATTCAGCAGATGTTGAACAGCCTTCAGTGGGGGCTCGACAACTGGGTGTACGGTATTTGTGGCAGCGACGGCGGCATCGTGAAGTCCGGGCAGAGGGCGGACGCCCCGGCGGTCAATCTCCGCAACCGCGGCCTGCGGTTCAAGCCCGACGTGCCGGCGAGCCTCGAACCGACCAGCTCCGGCGGCCAGTACGGGCTGAGCGCCGACGACTATCAGCGCTGGTTCACCGCGACGAACAGCCAGCACCTGCGACAAATCGTGCTCCCCGATCATTACCTGAAGCGCAACCCGGCCCTGGCGGTCTCCGCGGTGACGCTCGACATCCCCGAGCACGGGGCCGCCGCGAAGGTGTTCCGCATCAGCCCGTTCGAACCGTGGCGGGTCGAACGTACCACCCGACGCGCGGGGGGCGCGGACGCGAAACGCTTCCCTTCGACGGAACTGGTCCCCGGGGGCTACATCACCTCCGGCTGTAGTCCCCTCATTTACACCGCCGACCTGCTTCCGAACGAGTATCGCGGCAACAACTTCGTCTGTGACCCGGCGAACAACCTTGTTCACCGCGAGTTGCTGAGGGAGAACGGCGCGGCGTACAAGGCCGTGCGCGCCTACGAGGATCGCGAGTTCTTGGCGTCCACGGACAACTGGTTCCGCCCGGTGCAGTTGAGCGTCGGGCCGGACGGCGCGATGTACGTACTCGACTTCTACCGAGAGGCCATCGAAACGCCGCTCTCGCTGCCGGACGACATCAAGAAACAATTGAACCTG